>DAOULT010000066.1:0-34327 GCA_034417895.1 Anaerolineae bacterium
CCGCCTCCCAGGAAGAGCGACGCGTGGCTGGTGGGGTGGTGGAATCCTATCGCCGCCTCAGTGTGGGGCTGGTGCTGGGTCTGCGGTCTCTGGGGTTAGACGCGGCTCAGGCCCAACGAGGCAAAACCAGGGGGGGGACAGCAGCTTGCTTCGATGCGCCCTCCCACTACGAGGTCACGGCGAACGGCAAAAAACTGGTGGGCAGCGCCCAGGTGCGGCGCAAAGGCGCTGTCCTTCAGCACGGCTCACTACCCCTGCAAGGCGACATAACCAGGATATTTGATTATCTGAAGGTATCTTCAGAAGAAAACAGGGAGGCGCTGCGTGAGAAGCTCAGGCAAAGGGCCGCCTCGCTGGAACTCGTTATGGGACGGGTTGTGCCCTTTGCGCAGGTGGCCGAAGCTCTGGCCCGCGGCTTCGCTGAAGCCCTGAACCTGGAATTGAGGGCGGGAGAGTTGAGCGCCTGCGAGTTAAACTTAGTGGAGGAGTTGAGGGAGAGCAAATACGCCACGGCGGAGTGGAACTTTAAGAAATAGGTTGATGGGCAGGAGGCGGCAGATATGGAAACGATCATATTGGAGGTATCTGAATCCCAGGTGGTTGAGTGGGTACAGCAACTCTCGCCTACAGCCAGGCAGGCTGTGCTGAGAGCGCTCATCCCGGCACTCGACGAGCTTGAGGAACTGGTCGACTACGGAAACCAGCGGGTGCGCAGGCTCTGCGCTGAACGTGGGCTGGACTGGGACAGCCTCAGCGAAGACGAGCGCCAGCGACTCATTGATGAACTGCTACATGAGGCCTAGTCGTGCCTGAGCGGGTCGTCTTCGATACCAACATCTGGATCTCCGGTCTGCTGTGGCGCGGTAAGCCGTATCAGTGTTTGCTGCTGGCACGTGCTGGGATAGTGCGGGCTGTGTACTGTCAGCCTATGGTGGCCGAACTCTCTCAGAAACTGCGCGCAAGGTTCGGCTTCTCGGAGAACCGCCTTCAGGCTGTCCTGTACGATCTGCGACGTGTGGCCGAAAACGTGGAGATTACCGGCGACCTCCACGTGATCGTTGCCGATCCTGACGACGACATGTTTGTGGAATGTGCCGTAGTGGCGGGGGCTTCGTTGATTGTATCGGGTGATCGTCACCTGCTTGCCATCGGCGAATACAGGGGCATCCACATCCTCTCTGCCGCTGAATTCATGGCACGTTTCGCCCGGCCTGAAAGAAGCGCTGAAGGGGAATAGCCCATAATTCGTCAAGAGTTATATAATTGCCCGCCTGGTACTCCCGTCGGGCCTCTTGCAACTCCGCCTGGAAACGCGGGTTGGTAGCCAAAAGTTCGTCCTCCAAGTCCGACAATCTGGCATCAAGCCACTCGTATATGGCATACATCTCTGCCGGTTCGAGTTGCTCAATGAGGGCGATAATAGCCGACAGGGGGATGTTAACCCTGGTCTCTGGCCTGGATATCTCTACAACCATTGAGCAGCCTATTTTTTCTCCTGTTCCTCGAAGATCGCTTTCAGCCGGTCATAAGTGTCGTCCAGAAGTTCGGGCACGAGCCGCGTATCGGCGAAGATGGTCATACAATTGGTATCGCCCTCCCAGCGGGGGACGATGTGGACGTGAATGTGCTCGTCAATGCCTGCCCCGGCGGCCCTGCCCACGTTGATGCCTATGTTGAACCCGTGAGGAGCCATGGCCTGACGCAAGACAGCCAGACTTTTTTTGACCGTCAGCATTATCTCCGTCAAAGTCTCGTCGCTCAGCTCTTCGAGGCTAGCCACGTGCTCGTAAGGAATGACCATCAGGTGGCCGGTGTTGTAGGGGTAGAGATTAAGCATCAGGCAACACTTCGGCCCCCGACAGAGGATATGGTTCTCTTTATCTTCGTCGGCCGCGATCTTGCCGCAGAAGACGCAGCCTTCGGGCTTTTCACTTTCCAGATATTTCATCCGCCAGGGAGTCCACAGTCTTTTTTTCATGGTCGTAACCTTGCCTTTCAGTAATCAGGAAGAAGGAAACGCTCTGACAATATTATACCACAAGGGGGGAAGGCTCACAACTTCTCATTTGTCAGCTTTTCGTCAGCCCAATGTCATGCAAAGCAACGGACAAGGTGGTATGATAGGGTCAAGAATCAAAAATTAAAGGGAGGATTCAAATGGCAAGTTTGCTAGAGAAAGTAGGCACCTTAATCTCAGCCAATTTACATGATCTGGTCGATCGTGCTCTGAAACAGAACTCAGTGGCGGTCATCAACCAATACATTCGGCAGGTGGAGGACAACCTGGAGGACCTGGAGGATGCCGCGCTCACGGTGGGAGGCCAGGTTAACACCCTCAAGCGCAAGTTCGAGGAGTACCAGGCCAGGGCCGAGGAACTGGACAAGAGCATCGATATTCTCTTACAGGAAAACAAGGGGGAGTTGGCCGTCGCTCAGCAGAGCAAGTACAATTCGACCATGCGCCTGGCTACGGAGTATAAGGAGCAGTACGACCGCCAGCAAGCCGAGTACGAGAAGCTGAGAGAAGCCAAGCTCAAACTGGAAGCCAAGCTGACTACCATCAAGCAAGAACGGGAGGAGTTGCAGGCCCTTCTCGATCTGGCTAAAGCCAAAGAGGTCACTTACGAGGTCATGACCGGCCTGGACGACCTGATGGGAGCCGGCGATTCGGACGTGGCCCGCATGGCCGAATCCATTCGCGCCCGTCTGGATAAGGCTTCGGCCCAGAGCGAACTGATGGCCTCTCGTCTGGAGGATCAGATAGACGAGGTGCTGGACCGCCGCACCATCGACTCCCAACTGGCCGAACGCAAGAAAAAGCTGGGCCTGTAGTAGAAATCGACCACACTGTCCTCTCAGGTCGAACCGACAGACAGGATACATGAGCCTAAACTCTATATCCTGTCTGTATAATATATGGTAAGCGCCAAAGCCAGCAGTGGCTATAATCCAGGTTAGCATCTCTCGGTAAGGTGAACTGGTTCATGGACAAAGTCGCGCCAGGGCGGTAAAATGTAATCGTGATTCTGGGGACATGACTGTTGTTATCTGTCTCAAACGGTTAACCATTTTTAATTATTTGTCACCTGAATTTTACTGCTATACGTGGTATAATATAACAGTACTCAGGTTGTACAAACACTGTCGGAGGTGAACCAAATGTGCGGGATCGTCGGTTACATAGGGCCACGGGAGGCCGCGCCTCTCGTCCTGGAAGGGCTTAAGCGGCTGGAATATCGGGGCTATGATTCGGCCGGGCTGGCCGTCATCAAGGATGGTTGCATTTCTGTCCGTCGTGATGCGGGGAAGCTGAGCAACCTAGAAGCTATGGTGGCGGAGGCCCCCGTTTACGGTCACGTGGGCATCGGGCACACCCGTTGGGCCACACACGGCAAGCCCTCGCCGCGCAACGCCCATCCGCACACCGATTGCACAGGCGAGGTGGTGGTCATCCACAACGGCATCGTGGAGAACTTCTTAGCTTTACGCCAGGAACTTACCGCCGAGGGGCATACCTTTAGCTCCGATACGGACACCGAGGTCATCGCCCATCTGGTGGAAAAGGGCCTGGCCGCAGGAGACGATCTGGAATCGGCGGTGCGCTACGCTCTGAATCGCATCAAGGGGGCGCACGGCATCGCCGTCATGAGCGCCCAGGAACCGGATAGAATCGTAACGGCCAGAATAGGCAACGCCGGGGGGGTGACCATCGGGGTGGGCCAGGGGGAGATGTTCATCGCCTCGGATATGCCCGCCATCCTGGAGCACACCCGAAACATGATCTTCCTGGAAAGTCGTCAGATGGCGGTGGTCACCAGGGACGGAGCACGTTTCTCAACCCTGGATGGTCAGCCTGTGGAAAAAGAAGTGCACACCGTCGCCTGGGACCCGGTGTCGGCGGCCAAAGGCGAGTACAAACACTTCATGCAAAAAGAAATATACGAGCAGGCGCGGGCCATCACCGACACCATCCGCGGGCGGGTCGATTTTGAGACCGGTGACATCCTCCTGGACGAGCTGAAGGATTTTCCCCTGGATGCGGTATTGAACGCCGAACGGGTGATCATCACCGCCTGCGGCACAGCCTCTTACGCCGGTCTGGTCGGCAAGTTTCTGATCGAGGCCCTGGCCCGCATCCCCGTCGAAGTGGATTACGGCTCGGAGTTCCGGTACCGGGATCCGCTGGTCAACGAGCGGACGCTGGTCGTGACTATCACTCAGTCGGGGGAGACGGTGGATACCCTGGCTGCCCTGGAGGAAGCGCAACGCAAAGGGGCCAGCCGGATCGGGATCGTCAACGTGGTGGGCAGCCAGGCCAGCCGCGTGTGCGAAGGGGTGATCTACATGAACGCCGGGCCGGAGATCGGGGTGGCTTCCACCAAGGCCCTCACCACTTCGCTGGTTGATCTGTATCTATTGGGGCTGTACCTGGGCAAGCACAGAGGGGTTATCCCTCCGGAGCGCATGAGGGAATTGGTCCAGGATTTGGCCGAGTTGCCAGCCCTGACCAGCCAGGTGCTTGGCAATGGGGCGGATTACGAGCGTCTGGCGGCGAAATATTTCAAGCGGGAGAATTTCCTCTACCTGGGACGGGGCATCAACTATCCCATCGCTCTGGAGGGGGCGCTCAAGCTGAAGGAAATCAGCTACATCCACGCCGAAGGCTATCCGGCTGGAGAGATGAAACATGGGCCTATCGCCCTCATCGACGAACGTATGCCAGTGGTGGCTATCGCCATCCAGGATGACGTTTACGACAAGATGATCAACAACATCGAACAGGTCAAGGCCAGGGACGGAGTGGTCATCGCCGTGGCTACCCAGGGCGATTCGTTCATCGCCGACAAGGCCGACGACGTCATCTACATCCCTCCTGTTCCCTCATTGCTTTCGCCTGTCCTGGCCGTCATCCCCTTGCAGATTTTTGCCTACCATGTGGCTGTGCGGCGAGGCTGCGACGTAGACCAACCGCGCAACCTGGCTAAAAGCGTGACGGTGGAATAAAAAAACCAATTGCTTCAGAAACCAGGTTTCTGGGTTTAATCAAACGACAAGTGTTCTATACTTCAATCAACTCATATTGGCGGACGCCCATCCCGATCTGGGCGGCCGCGTCTATCTGCAACTGGCCGTCTACACCCAGGGACTCGGCCAGGATACGCTGCCCGGCTTTCAGTTGGCGCTCCTCTGCCAGCGAGCCTGGCAGTGGCGCCGCCTGGTTGATCAGGTGCAAAGCGGCCTGATCCACGGCCACGATGTCCCTGGAGGCCAGGATGCCCTGATCCTGCACAATGGGGGTATCGGCCACGGGCATGCAGTCACACTCGGGCTGCACCTCCAGCACGAAGTTGAGATAGAGCACCTTGCCCGGCTCAAAAGTGCTCAACACCGCCTTAGCTCCTTCGGCCAGCGCCATCTGGAAATCACTCTCGCTTCGTTTCTCCAGGTGGATGGCGTCCTCTGGACAAACCCGCTCGCAGCGGCCACAGCGCCAGCACTTCCCATCGTCCACAACCAGCTCCCCGTTTTCCTCTGAGATCGCATCGGTGGGGCAGACGTGCAAACATTGCAGGCAAAAGGTACACAATTCAGGATCGCGAACGACGGAGGAGGCTTCAGTGGCCGCATGCAGGTGGCCGCGGGCCTGCGTCCAATCGCCGCTGCGGTGGCGACCAGCCACGCCGCCCATCGCCAGGTTCTTGAGCGCCGCGCCATAACCAGCTTGAATGTGCCCTTTGCAATGACTGACGACGATCATGGCTGGCGCGTCGTAAATGGCGGTGGCGATCCGCACACTTCCCAATATCGGCCCGGCTGGCACTTCGATGCTATCACAGCCAAAAAGCCCGTCGGCCAGGATCACCGGACAACCCACCGACTGCGGGTTGATACCGTTCTGATTGGCGACCTCCAGGTAATCCCAGCCCTCGATGCGAACAGTGTCGCACACAAAGGGCTTGCCCCCGACCGCCTTGACCGCATCGGCTATAACGCGGATGAAACGGGGGCGCACGATACGGTGCGCTCCTTCTGAACCGAAGTGAGTCTTGATCGCCACGTACTCTCCTTCGGCAATGGCGCGGCCAAAGTCCATTCTCTCGATCAACCGTTCCAGTCCGGCCACCTGGCTGGCGCTGTAGTCCCAACGTTTCGCTCTAGCCGGTGCAAAATATATCTTACTGCTCATCTATTCTCCTCTCTCCTAAATATTATGGATAGTCCAATATCTACCAATTCCCATCTTCGTCCCAGACGGGATACTGGGACGGGGCTTCGCCTATCGACTCGACCAAGCGCGGGTATTCAATATCAGGGTCGGCGTCATCGTCGATGGCGTGAACGCGCACCTCATTCGCCGGGCGATATGATGCGATTCAGTTTCCAGGTCACTTCCTCATTCAATTTGCCGGACGAGACGTTGACCACCTGCCAGGTAACCTCCACAGGTACGGTGTCCATGATCACGCTGGCGGTTACCCTGGCGACGAAACTGGCCTCTCCGGGGGCCGCCCCGGTACCATAGACACTTATGTTGTCCTCCAGGATCACGTCGTCAAAGGTCAAGCTGATGACCGCGTTGCTCCTGGCCTGCCTGACCGAACCCAACTCAGCTTTAGCCAGGTCTTGGGCGGCGATCTTGCCCTGGCCGGTGGTGTAATCGTCGGGAGAGCCTCCACCCCCGGCCAGAGATAAATAATAGGCCAGCACTGCTGCTTCGGGATAAAAAGGCCGACTCGGAATACCGTAGGTGAAGTCCATAATGGGGCCGCTGATTTTTTCGTAGTCGGGAACTTCGGCCCTCTTACGGCGGTACACTGTTTTCTGGCAGATCTGGCTGCGCTGGTGCAACTTCTCTTTAACGATCACTTCCTCGATCTGGCCCCGGTCGCCGTCACCAGGACGGACAACCTCTATGCCGCCATCGCCGTAGAAATAGGCGGAGGAGGGCAATTCGTAACCCACCGTTTCGCCCCCCCAACGGAAAAAGGCCACCTGCGTAGGTTGCGGCTCCCAGGAGTAGCCCAGGATGACCAGCTCATCCTGATCCCCATCGCCGTCGGTATCGTGAGTTTCTATTTCGTAACGGGTCTCTCCCAGATAACCCTGCCCCTTGCCCGGTCCCAAATCGGGTAAAAGTCTGTAGGGAATGAGGTAGGCCGGACGATAGGGCAGCTTCAGATAGGGCTGGATGGGGGAAATATCGACCTGGGCGTCGTAGATCACCCCGCCCAGAGGGCCATTGGGCACGGAGGTGTGACGATAGATAAGCAGCCACTCTTCCTCCCCGTCCTCGTCCAGATCTACCTTTCGCAACTCTTCCGGTTTCCAGGTACTGGGGATAACCTCCTTAATATCGACTGGGAATTTTTCTTCAGAAGGCCGACAGCCCGCTAGCGTCATCAAGATAAAGCAGGTGATGACCATCCACAATATCAGGTGCCTGGCCCTTCGGAAGGGCCAGGCGCCTTCTTTAACGCTGAGCATCCCCCTCACTCCTGGTAGTCCGAGGCCGTCTCAGCCCTTTTAGCGGCTCCTGCAAAAGGGCGATGGGCAACACTTCTTCCATTCTCTCCACAAAAATGAATTCCAGGTCTCGTTTCACTCTGGAAGGGATTTCGACCATATCCTTCCGGTTTTTACTGGGCACCACGATAATCTTCAGCCCGGCCCGATGGGCGGCCAGGGCCTTTTCCTTGAACCCTCCGATGGGCAACACCCGTCCCCGCAGGGTGATCTCACCCGTCATTCCCACCTCGCGGTGCACTGGCCGCCGGGTGAGAGCCGAGATCAGGGCCGTAGCCATCGTTACCCCCGCCGAAGGCCCATCCTTGGGGATGGCTCCCTCCGGCACGTGGATGTGGATGTCCATCTTATCGAAATCATAATTTCTGACCCCCAGTTCCCTGAGATGCGAGCGGGTGTAGCTGACCGCCGCCTGGGCCGATTCCTGCATCACCTCGCCCAACTGGCCGGTGAGGGTCAGGTTGCCCTTACCATCCATCAACGTCACCTCCACCGCCAGCAGGTCTCCGCCGGCTTCGGTCCAGGCCACGCCTGTAGCCACCCCCACCTCGTCTTGCTTCTCGGCGATACCGAAGGTGAAGCGGGGCGGCCCCAGATATTTGACCAGCGACACCGAAGTGATGGAGCGCGGGCCTGGTTTGTTCTCGGCCACCCGTCGGGCCACTTTGCGACAAATGGTGGCGATCTCCCGCTCCAGATTGCGTACTCCGGCCTCGTAAGTATACTCGCGGATGATGTGCTTCAAAGCCCCGGTCGAGAAATGTAAGAGTCTGCCGCCCTGTCCTGGCCCACTCTGCTCCAGACCATGCTCTCTCAGTTGCTTGGGAATGAGAAAACGTTTGGCAATTTGCAGCTTCTCCTCCTCGATATAGCCCGGAAAGTGGATCACTTCCATGCGGTCGCGCAAGGCCGGGGGAATGGGATCGAGGATATTGGCCGTAGTGATGAACATCACCTGGGATAAATTGTAAGGCACCTCCAGATAATGGTCGGAGAAAGCGTGGTTTTGCTCCGGATCGAGCACCTCCAGCAAGGCCGCAGAGGGATCGCCTCGAAAGTCGAGGCCCACCTTGTCGATTTCGTCCAGCATGAAAAGGGGATTGACGGTCTCCGCCCGGCGCATGGTCTGGATGATGCGGCCCGGCAGGGCGCCAATGTAAGTGCGGCGGTGGCCCCTAATCTCGGCTTCATCTCTGACTCCGCCCAGACTGATGCGCACAAACTGGCGGCCCAAAGCCTCGGCGATGGATTTGCCCATCGAGGTTTTACCCGTGCCCGGCGGGCCGACAAAGCAGAGGATGGGGCTGCGCATCTTGTCGGGAGCCAGCTTTTTGACGGCCATGTATTCCAGGATGCGCTCTTTGGCTTTCTCCAGACCGTAGTGTCTCTCATCCAGCAGTCTGCCTACCTCCTGGATATCCAGGTTGTCTTCGGTGGTCTGACTCCAGGGCAATTCGACCAGCCAGTCGAGATAGGTGCGCACAATGCTGGCCTCGGGAGCCAGGGGGGGCATGGCCGCCAGTCTGCTCAACTCCTTCTCCGCCTTTTCGTTCACCTCTGCGGGCATATCAGCGACCTCGATCCTGGCTTGCAGGTCGTGGAGTTCCTGAATCTGGCCGTCCGCCTCCCCCAGCTCGGTCTGGATGACCCTCATCTGCTCGCGCAGAAAGAACTCTCGTTGAGAGCGGTCCACCTCCTGTTGAACCTGGGAGTGGATTTTGTTCTCCAGTTCGAGGACATCCAGCTCTTTAGCCAGCAAGATGCTCATCCGTTGTAAGCGGTCGGTGGGGTCGATAGTCTCCAAAATCTCCTGGCGCTCCCCCAGGTCCAGATTGAGAATAGAGGCCACCAGATCGGCCAGCCAGCCCGGGTCATCGACATTCATGGCGGCCACGTAGGCATCTTCGGGTATGGTGCGGCTCAGTTGAACGCACTTCTCGAAAAGAGCCAACACGGCCCGCATCAGGGCCTCGGTAGAGAGCGATTTACTGGCCGGTTCGTAGATAGGCATCGCTCTCACTCTGATGTAGGGCTCCATTTGTAAAAAATCCAGGATCCTGACCCGCCGGCGGCCCTGTCCCAGAATGCTGGTTGTCCCATCAGGCATACGTAGCATCCGTCCGATGGAAATCTCGGTGCCGATGGGGTAAAGATCGTTGACGTCCGGTTCCTGAACTTCCGGCGTCTTTTGCGCAGCCACGATAACGATGCTATCGGTAGTCATGGCCGCATCCACAGCTTTCAACGAACGATCACGACCCACGAAGAGGGGCGTAACCATGTGGGGAAACATAACTGTATCACGTACAGGCAGCAACGGGTGCTCGATCTGGATGCCCATCTCTTCGGATAGGGGCTGGATGTCTCTTATATCGCTCAATATCTACCTCCTGGCCGGTGCCCGGTCTATTTTTAATATACCACATTTTCGCGATTTTTGAAAATCGCTCAATCGTGGCCTGTTATCTCGACCTCTGCCAGCACCACCTTATCACCCGCGCCTCTCGCGGTCAGCGCCTCCAGGCGTGTCCCTGTTTCCGCCAGATACATCCCCGCCTCAAGCCGGTATCTGCCCGCCGGCGCGTCGGAGGCAATAACCACCTGGTACTGATCACGCACGATCTCGCCCCCCTCCCAGGCTGTGGTGGGATAGAAGCCATCTACTGGCTCATTGTCCTTTTGGCCCCACAGCTTTCCAGCGCTGTCCACCAGATGGATGAAAACGGTGTAAGGGCGATCCATAGAGACCAAAGCCTGCCAGAAAAGGGTCAATTCGATCTCATCGCCCCCTCGAAAACCGCTCCTGAAATCGCACCCCAAAAGGCGTACCTGACCCTCAAAATCGGCTTTCAGAGGATGGCTGATATCCAGGGTCTCAGGGTCGGGAAAGCTCCGACGGGGAATCTCCACCGGGCCGATCACCAGGTTGCCCCCGCCCTGAAGCGGCAGCCAGCGGCCTTTGTCCTGGTCGTAAACGTCGATGGTAAGCTGATAAAAGCCTGGCGGCGTGCCTGGCAAGACCTCGATCTGCCGCGTATCCTTGACCACCGCCCCAGGCGGCCACAGATCGGTCGGATAGTTGTCCCACCCAGGGCGGCTGTCCTGTTCTCCCCACACGTGATAGACGCTGTTGATCAGCTTGAGGTAAATGCGATAGCTATCTTCCATGCGACCCACGCCCTGCCAATAGAGGCTGGCCCACACCCTGCCATCGGTGGGCACGCTGCTCCCGTCCAGATCGTAGCCCAGAAAAATCAGATCCTCTCCGAACTGCGCCCTTTGCGGGTGTTGGGCGGGCGACACCTGGGCGGGAATGTAGTCGGGGGTGGGATAAATCCAGGCGTAATCGATGCCCTTCAAACGTACCACCTGTTCCGGCGCCAGGGATCTGATATAGCGCGCCAGGGCCGGGTCGGGGTTTTCGCGCTGCACCTGATTCAGATAGAAGACGACGTAATCGGCCATGTGCCAGGGCATCAGATTCCTGTCGCTTTTCCTGTCCAGGCGGTCGGCCTCGCCCACCAGGAAAGGCATCAACTCCCGATGATACCAGGAAGAAACCTGCAAACTGGCGGCCTGTTCTTTATCATTGAGATAGCGCGCCGCCCCATCCAGCCCCTCTCCCCAACCCACCAGAATGGCCCTGGGAGCCAGCCAGCCCCCGCCGACCAGGGGGTTGTAACAGGTCAGGTAGTAGGGATAATGAGGCAGACTGAACCCGGCCTGCAAAACCAGTACAAAGCCACAGAGGACACAGAGAGCACGGAGGGGCAAAACCGCTTTCTCTGTGTACTCCGTGCTCTCTGTGGCTATAAATTTCAACCTGGAAGTTATCACCTCAAACAGACTCCACAGCCCCGTAGCGGCCAGAATATCGACGGTGGGGTAGACAGGCAGCAGGTAGCGGTCAAACTTCTTGTCGCCCAGGGTCATGAAGGCGGCGAAGAGGAGCACGTAGGCCGTGAGAGCCATCAGCACCTTGTAGTAACGACTTAAGTCGTTACTACTCTTTTCCGGCAGGAGGCCCTTAACCCAGGCGTAGACGAAGGCCGCCACTCCGATCAGGGTCAGAGGGGTGGTGCGGAAAAGCCAGGTCACGGGATAAAACAGGAGTCCGGGGTCGTCCACCGCCCGCCCCAGGAAAAAGTTGCCTTTGGTGTGCGCTTCTTCGGCGTAGCCTACCGCCTTATCGACGAGTCCGGTTAGGGCCTGCCAGGGGTCAACCCACATGAGCGGCCACAAAAGCACGAAGATCAGGGCGGCCAGCAACCCCCAGACCGCCAGGATAGCCAGCCAACGCCCGACCGCTCCCCACTTCAGCTTTGTCCCCTGCCCTGCGGACAGGCCGGCCACCACCACCGACAATCCCACGTAAGGCCCCAGAAACAGGGCCGGGCCTTTGCTCAGGACAGCCAGGCCAGCACTCACCGCCGACAATACCAGGTAAGGAGCGGCCCGACCTCGCCACAGGTAGACGGTGAAGCTTAGCACCGAGACAGTCATAAAGATGGTAGCCAGAGCATCGTGATGAATGACCCGCGAATGGGCCAGGAAAAAAGGATCGAAGGCCAGGAGGATGGCTCCCAGCAGGGCGATGCCCGAACCCAGTAACTTCCTGGTCAGAAGGTAGACGACCACCACAAACAGCGAGGCCAGGAAAACCGTGGGCAGCCGCGCCGGGGTCAGGTATTCGACGCTGATCGAGGGGTCAATCGGCACGGCGTTCAGAAAGTCTTGGAGGCCGGCCAGGCCGGGTGGCTCCTGTGTTTCGAGAAGATATTTGCCCAGGAGACCGAGGCCGCCCGTCCACTTGGTAGTCACCCCCGGATGCCCACTCTGAAAAGTGTCGGCCCAGTCGCGGCGCAGGATGGCGCTGAAAAAAAGCACCGAACGGGCTATCCAGCGCCGTTCGTCAGGCGTGATGAAAACGTCCAGACCAAAGAGACGCGGCCCCAGAGCCAGCAGAAACAGGCCCAGACAGAGACTTATCTTTTTCATCATTGGTTTACTACCTCAAGGGCAGGTAATATCACTTTATCTCCGACAGCCAAACCGTCCTCGTTCAGCACCGCCAACCGTTCGCCGCTATGGGCCCGATACATGCCGACCTCGATCCTGTACTGGCCCGGCGGCGCATCCGGCGAGATGAGCAAATCGTACTGGTCGCGCACGAACTGCCCGCTCACCCATTTCGTGGTGGGATAGAAGCCATCCACCGGCTGGTTATCTTTCTGCCCCCAAAGGTGTCCTGGCCCATCAACCAGGTGCACGAAGACGGTGTAGTCCTCGTCGATCTCGCTCACAGCCTGCCAGAAAAGGGTCAGATGCAGGCCATCGCCGGGCCGAAAACCGCTTTCGATATTATAACCCAGAAGACGGATCCTGTCACCCAGGTTGACCTCCAACTGATGCTCAACGTCCAAAGCAGAAGTCCGATGCAGAGGAAGGTCGAAGGGGCCGAGCACCAAATTTTCCCCGGAGGGCAGCGTCCGCCCGGAATAGGGGTCAAGCCACTCGACCGTCACTCCATAGGCTCCCGGCGGAGTGCCGGGCAGGATGTCGATCTGGCGCTCGTCGCGGATGACCGCTCCCGGCGGCCACTCGCTGGTCATGAACCCATCCCAGAGCGGATACCCTTCCTGTGCACCCCAGACGTGATAGACGCCGTTGACCACCTTGAGGTACAGCCGATAGTTTGCGTCCAGTTTCCCCACGTTCTGCCAGTACAGGGTGAGGGGCAGGGAGAGCTTTCCACTCTCGTCTTCGCGCGGCTCCTCCGCCTCGTAGCCCAGGAGGCGCACCACCCCCCCGAAATCGGCGGCCAGCGGATGCTGGAAGGGCCACACTTCCATAGGAGCATTGTCAGGCACCCTGTAAATCCAGGCGTAATCCTGGCCCTTCAGGCGCACGGCATACTCAGGTTGCCGGGCGCGGAAAAAGGCCACCATCTTATCGTCGGGCAAATTGCGCTGCACCTGATTGACGTAGAAAACCACGTAATCGGCCTGATACCAGGGCCAGACGTCGCTGGCCGGATGCCTGCCGGGACTCAGCTCCCGGCATTCGCCCTGAAACATGGTGCTGAACCCCAGGGCCGCGTACCAGGCCAGCACCCGACCTGCCCGCCCCTCCTCTTGCTCGTTCAGGTAAGCTGCCGCCTGCTCCAGACCCTCGCCCCAACCGACCAGCAGAAGGCGCGAGGCCGCCCGCATCCCGCCCAGAGCCGGATTGAACCAGGTCAGATAATAGGGGTGGTGAGGCAGAGCAAAAGCGGCCTGCAAAACCAGAATAAAGCCACAGAGAACACGGAGAGATTTAGCTTTAACCTCTGTGAACTCTGTGCCCTCTGTGGCTATAAGTTTAAACCTGGAAGTTATCACCTCAAACAGATTCCACAGCCCCACGGCAGCCAGAATGTCGAGGGCGGGGAAAAGGGGTAAGATGTAGCGGTCGTTCTTCTTGGGGCTGAAGGAAAGGAAAACCACGTACAGGACAACGTAGCTCCACAACCACAAACTTTGCTTCCGCCCTGCCCCACGCTTATACGCTACCAATCCCGCCGCCATGCCCAACAAGGTCAAGGGGGTGGCTCTGAAGAGCAAAACCAGCGGGTAGAATCCTGGCCCGGGATCTTTGACCACCCGCCCCAGGAAGAACTGATCCTGGCCGGCTTCGACGAGATGGCCGGCGCGTATGAATGTATTATGTAAAGTATCCAGGGGAGCGACCCACATGGCTGGCCAGAGCAGCACAAAGGTCAGAGCAGCCGCCAGCCCCCAGGCCGCCATGATCAGGGCCAGCCGCAAAATTCCCCGAAACTCGATCCTCTTCGACTCCCTCGCTTCCAGGGTGTAATCCACCACCCCCCACAGCCCCACCAGAGGAGCCAGGAACAAGGCACCGGTTTTGGTGGAGCAGGACAGCCCGGCGGCCACTCCCGAAGCTATAACCCATCGGTAGGAGCGGCGACCATCCAGGTAGAGCAAAAAGGTCAGGACGGACAGGGTCATAAAGATGGTCGCCAGGGCATCAGTGTGGAGCAGGCGCGAATGGGCCATGTAGAAGGGGTCCAGGGCCATCAATAATCCGCCCAGAAAAGCCACTCTACGACCGTATAGTCTCCGGGCCAGAAGGTAGATGAGCACCACCCCCAGGGCGCTGACCAGGGCGATGGGCCACCTGACGTAGACCAGAATAGCCATCAGGTTTTGCGGTCGGGCCGGCAACCAGTCCAGGAAGCCTTCCAGTCCGGCGCTTTGGGCCGGGATGTCAAGCCCCTGCCGGAACACAAAGTAGCGGGCCAGCAGGGCCAGGGAAGCCAGCCACTTGGTCGGCACCCCGCCGGGCGTCAAGCCGGGGGCGATGGCGTGAACGGTATGCCCGAAATCGCCCTCCAGGACGGCGCGCAGAAAATCGATGGAGCGGTTCATCCAGCGAGGCTCGTCGGGGGTGACGAAAACACCCAGATCGAGGACACGCGGCCCCAATGCTACCAGGAAGAGAATCAAAGCCTGGAAATAGAGTTTGGATTGAGCAGCATCGTTCTCTCGCTTCACCCGTCCTCACTCCAATCCAGCTCGATTTCCCGTCCCCCCGGCCTGATCGAGACCCCGACCCCTAACATCAGGCTCTCCTCCCCCTCCGGCTTCAGGCTCTTATTTGAATCGGGGTCGAACAACTGCACCGAGACCCGATAGACGCCGGGCTGCACATGGGGCGAAATCTCCAGGCCGCGCCGGTCGCGCAGGATCACCCCCGTCTCCCACTGGCTGGTGTGAAAGCCATCGAAAACGGGGTAAGTGTCGCTTTCGCTGCGGACGTGGCCGTCGCCGTCGATCATCTTCAGGTAAACGCGGTAGTCCCCGGCCACGGGGCGCAGGCTTTGCCAGTAAAAAGTAAGGTCGAGGTAGCGCTCTCCTCCCCACACGAACAACTGGCTCTCCACGTCGTAGCCCAACAGACGAACGGCCCCGCCAAAATCGACCATAGTGGGACGCTGATAGGGACAAGCCTCCAGCGGCACCTCGCTCGGCACCTGGTAGACCCAGGCGTAATCCAGCCCGGCCAAGCGGACGGTGTGCTCCGGCTGGCGGGAGCGGAAGAAGTCCACCGTGCCGACGGTGGGGATAAGCCGCTGCACCTGGTTGATATAGAAAACAACGTAATCAGCCTCGTACCAGGGCACGACGCCGACGGGCTGCTGGCTATCCACCGACAGCTTGTAAGACTGCCCCCGGAAAAGGGGAGCGAAGATCGTTTTAGCGTACCAGGTGGCTACCTTCGACTGGTCGGCGTCCTCTTTGCGGTTCAGGTAGTCAGCCGCCGCCTCGTAGCCCTCTCCCCACCCGACCAGCAACACCTTCGCCGCCCCCTGAACGCCCCCCAGCAGAGGATTGTAGTAGGTCAGGTAATAGGGATAATGGGGCAGGACGAGAGCAATAGAGCCACAGAGCACGCAGAGGACACAGAGCGATTTGGCTTTAACCTCTGTGAACTCTGTGGCTATAAACTTAACCCTGGAACACACAGCCCGAAACAGGTTGAAAAGACCCACCGCCGCCAGGATATCCAGCATGGGAAAAACGGGCAAACTGTAACGGTCGAATTTCTTCGCCCCTGTGGTCATAAAAAGGAGGTAGAGGACGACAAAACTCCACAAGGAGGCCAGGAGACCCGGCAGCAAATTCGGCCCTGCCCCCGACTCGTTTTTGCCCCTGGCGAGAAGACGAGCGGGGATAAAAAAGGCCACCAGTCCCAGAAGGGTCAGGGGCGTCAGGCGGTAGAGCACGGCCACCGGGTAGAAGAGAGGCCCCGGATCGGGCTGCACCCGGCCCATGAAAAAGTTAGACCGCTCGTGGGGAGAGGCGGCGTAGCCGGTAGCCTTGTCCCATACTCCCAGCACGGTGTCCCAGGGCGCCACCCACATGGACGGCCACAGAACGAAGCAGACCGCCAGCCCCACCAGGCCCCAGATGGCCCAGTTTCTCGTAAGCCGGAATAGCGCCTGGTAGCAACGACTTAAGTCGTTACTACGCGATTGTAAGTGCCCCTTTTGCTCCCACCAAGCGAACAGGCTCATCAGGCCCGTGAAAGGCACCAGGAGCAGAGATGGAGACTTGGATAGAAAAGCCAATCCCGCCGCCAGGCCCGAAGCCGCCAGGAACAGGTATCGCTCCTCCCGCAGATACACCACGAAGGCCAGCACCGAGAGCAACGTGAAAGAGGCGCTGAGGGCGTCGTGGTGGATGAGGCGCGAGAGGGCCAGGTAGAAGGGATCCAAAGCTATAAGGACGGCGGCCAGCAATGCCACCCGCCTCCCGACAAGCCGCCTGAGCAGAAGGTAAGCCGCTGCCACGCACAACGAAGCTATGAGCACGGTGGGCAGCCTGACCGCTATCGCCAGTTTAGCCATGCGCTCAGGCTGGCGGTGCAGGAAGGTCTCGAAGGTCACGGTATCGATCCAGAGCTGCCCGGCCTTCGCTTGAAGGCGAGGCCAATAGCTGGCGACTATGCCCAGCAAACCCGTCCAGCGGGTGATGACCCCCGGATGGCCGACCTGAAAAGTCTCGGCCCAGGCCCCGCCCATGATGGCCGCCAGGAAGCCCGCCGAACGCTCGATCCACAATAGCTCGTCGGCGGTCAGAAAGACGTTCAACCCAAAGGCCCTGGGTAAAAGGGCCAGAAAAAATAAAAGTGAAGCGTCTAGCCAGCTTTCACTCCGCATGGTTGCTTATCTTCTCTCATACTTCTCACTGGCTCTGTCTTTGAACCAACGTATAAAATCAGAAAAAGTGTGTCTATCAATAATCTCTTGTAAGCTAAGAGTATATAGATAAGCATGTCTGGAAAAGTAAACGGCTACTTTTGTTATTTCAGGTTTTGGCTTCAGCTCACCAACTCCCGAGATTTCATGTAAGACGTAATAACCTATCAGTTGGTCAAAGTACTGTCTCCGCAACTCGAGTTTTTTCGTGGTTTTTATATCAATGATTGTGTCGTCAATAACCAAATCCGCATCCGCGCCGCCGACAAGTCTGGATCCTTCACCAAAGGCAGGATTGAGTAGGCATAACTTCTGCGCCCTAAAAACTTCTGGATTTACAATTGAGATTAGCTTTCGCAAGTCAGCTACATCTTCTTTATACGCAGTCCCGAGGCTCTTGTCTATAAAACCAGCTCTAGAGATGGGGTCCAATTGGGCAAGAAGAAGGCAACTCTCTATCACATCATCAGTCATTTCGCCAGAAGAAAGATAGTCTGAATGAGCTTTCTTGGCTTGCTCAATTATCTGCTGAACTTTTCTAGTTAGATCGGTCTCAGTGAATGATATCTGGCCTGTATCCAAATTCAATACGACATTTTTGAGCAGCGGCGACAGCGGGTACCCGAGCGAAAGCTCGGCAACCCATTTCTCAGTGACCGCATCTGGGTTAAGGTGTTCTAAATAAAAACGCAGCAAGTAGTCAAATGCCGTACCGATTAAACTATAGCGTTTCGTCAAAGGGGGTGCTAATAAATCTTTCTTTACAGAAAATCTCGGCTTTTTGAACTCTTGTCGGAATCGTTCTCTTACATCTTTGTTATCTAAGAATGAAATTAGGCTCATAGCGCTTCACTCCTTTGTTCAATACACCAACTGTCCCTTCCCCATTGCCTGGCGAGCATATTTGACGCTAACCCTCAGATAATTCGCCAGGCTCAATACCAAGTCGCCGTAAGAACCCTCTAACCGTTCCCCGTTTCAGGTCTTTGCTTCCCCAATCGGGAACGCTGGCTACTTTGCCCGTGCGCGGGTTGAACCAATAGCGATGGGAGCCACCATGTTTGCGCCTTATTTCCTCACAACCGAGGCGGCGTAACTTGCGGGCCAGCTCTCGATACCTCACTGAAGCACAACCTCGACGCCAAAGGGTTGGGTCGGATCAATATCACGCCATTCTTCTGGCAGAGGCAACCCCTTCTCGTGCATGACCTCTATCAAGCCACAGGCTGCCTCCTGAGCATGTATCAAGGCTTCTATCAGGGTATCTCCTTCGGTGATAAGCCCTTCCAGAACGGGGCTGGTGACGATATACCCCCCCTCCTCGGCTGGCTCCAAGGTAACGGGCAGCTTGAACACGGCGTCAGTGGGTAACTCTGGCCCGAACAGTTCACCGAACCTCTCGGCGATGAGCACACGGATCACCGCCGAAGGTCGAAGATCATAATACATAGCCAGCCGCTCCAGGCGGTCGGCGCTTGGCGGCCCCAGGGATATAGTTTTTCTCTCAGCCATCTGTGTTCTGACCTCCCGATCCAAGTATACAATGGGTGAGAGAGAAGGTCAAAGCATTTTCTCGCAGGAAAAAGACAATTGCGTTCAGGTCGCATACGTTTCTACGGCAACCTGGATGGTCTCCTGCGGCTGCGTATGCTGTTCATAGATTTCTGTAAAACGTTGTTCGATTTCCAGGAGTACCGGCCCTACATAATATCGCTCGCCGCAGTGCAAACAAACCTCACACGGCACATCGCGCACGATGAGGTAATGCCCACGACGACGGTAAATGTATTCTACTTTGCGTTCTTCGTAGTCTGTGCTTCCACAAAAATGGCAGCGCATCTCTCTCATAATGATCTCTCTTGTCCACTGGCTGCCGACTGCCCCAAAAGCTCACCGTGGCCCTAAGAGCGAGGCTAGAAATTCGTCGGGCTTCATGATTGGAATCCCTCGAAATGGACTGAGTTGTAATAGATCTTTATCACCAGTGATAATAAACGTGGCTCCCCCGTTGATGGCAAGCTCCAAAAATTTGTCGTCCTTCGGATCCTGGCAGATATGGACACCCTCAATGATTTCCACGAGCGTCGCCTCCCGAAGCAACGCATCGAGAAAACGCTCCCGCTCCTCCTGAAGCAGGTAGCGGTCAAATTTCTCGCGGTTCAGCACGTCGTTCAGCTCTTTCACGACCGGTAGAGAAAGCAGAATCTCGCCACGATCAAGTGCCGCGTAGAATGCCCGTCCCGGCTTTGACTGCTTGAACAGCAGCGCGCTGATGAGCACGTTCGTGTCGAAGACGTAGCGCTCGCTACTCTTCATCGAGGATTGACCTCAGAATTTCCGGTGTCAGCCCTCTCTCCTGCGCTTTTCGGCTGATCTCGCTCATAATTTGTTTCAACGAATCGCTCGTCCTGGCCGCCTCGACGAGCCGGATGCTGAGCAGCGCTTCCAATTTCCGCCGCTCTTCCTCCGAAGCAGACTTGAAAACGCGCGCTGCTTCGGTGTCAACGCGTATAGTGATCTGCTCGGTTTCCATATTCGCTTACTCCTATGTATATTCTCCAAGACGCCAAGAAGATCGTAGTACATAGCCAGCCGCTCCAGGCGGTCGGCGGTGTAAGCTACAATAAATCCGACTTGGCGCTATTCACCCAACCTGCATCTGATTGTACGTCCGTCTTATAGATGATCAGGTCGGCATCCCATTGTGCATCAGCGAAGTACACGATCTTGTCCGCTTCGCTCTGAATGTCGGTATAGCACCAAATCGGACCTTCAGTAGCCGCCCATTGATCTGTGGTCTCGTAGACAATCAGGTCCGCTTCTGAACGGATATCGGTGACGAATACTTTCAAATCCGCTTCAGATGCAATGTCTGTTCGAAATAGCTTAGGCATTTTGCGCTCTCCTTTTCCCTTCTTCGTGAGAAGTCCAATATAGCTGCGCCATACGGCGGGCACTTCCTGATTCGTTCACTCCGCAGATAGCCTCTTTTCTATCCAATTCAAGTATACAATGAGTGAGCGAGAAGGTCAAATTATTTTCTCTCCATCGTCACCAATCGCACCCAATCGAAGGCCGCCGCCAGACGTGGCTCACTGGCCCCTGCGCCCACGAGCACGCTGACCGGCCTCAAAGGGTCGAGCGCTTCCAGGGCCTGGCCCGGCTGCGCTCCCTTAACGCCGATGATGGCCTGTCCCCAGCGGAATTTGCCCCGCAGATCGCCGCTGGCCCCGATGGCGCTCAGGAGTCCCACCGCCTCCTCTCCCAAGAGCCGCGAAGCTTCGTCGGCTACAGCTACGGCCACGATCCTCCCCCTCGGTATGGCCTTGATGAAATCAGCCACCTTCTGGCTGGCCGTCTCGTCCAGGTGGGTGTCGAAGTGGGCCACCGCCTCCACTGCCCCATCTGTGGGGTCGATGACCGCCAGGTTGTAGCCCCGCCCCTCCGGCGAGACGTTGCGGCCATTCAGGTAGATGTGCCCGAAGTCGCCCACCTCCTGCCCGGCGCTCTCCACCAATATGCTCACCGGCGAGACCAGGCCCGTCCGACCGATATCGTATTGGCCCAGGCGCACCTCCTCTACCGGGAAGAGACGAGAAAAGCGAAAGCGAAACTCGTTCAGGCCACCTGTGGCCGGGATTTCAAGCTCGTATTCTCCCCAACCTTCGGCCAGATCGAGGGGGCCAAACGTCTGGCCGTTCACGACCACCGCCATCGTCTGGCCGGGGCCGGGGGACAGAGCTTGCCAGGTCATCCTATGCGTTCCCTCTGGCAGGTGGGCAAAAAATCTGACTTCTTTCCGCTGCGCCCACACCCATCCCTGGCGCGAATCCGCCGCCGACCAGCCCTCGCCCAGGTGCAGGCGGGCTAACTCCTCCCCTTCTCCCAGATCGGCGTTCATTTCATGGGGCGGAGGCGGAAGGATCACCCGATAGCCCACAATGCCATCCTGGTCGTAAAAACGTTCCACCGGCATGGTGGCCTCGACGTAAGGAACGAGGTCAGGGCCGGCCTGAGCAGTATGCACTATGACGTAGCGGATGTCGAAGAAGCGCAGGACGTCGGCGGCCAAAGCCTGGTCACGCTCCACGTCGTCCGCTTCCAGCCTGTGGCCCGTCTCCAGAGCGATGACGTGATTGATCACCGGCAGGGCAGTGAAATACTGAAACTTGAACTCCGGGTTGCGCGAGGTGTTTCCGGCCAGGATACGTTTTTGATGGATGGTCTGATAGAACTGCTCGAACATGATGATCGGATCCAGCGTGCCCGTGATGCGGAAGCCATTGCGCCAGGCCAGGGGGATGTCCAGCACGGTGAAATCGCCCTTCTCGGCGGCGATGCGGTGGTAGACTGCGGGCACCTGCATATCGGATAAAGGCAGAGGAATAGACAGATGTTCGAAGAGGATCAACAACGAACAGCAAACAGCGACGAAAAAGGAACGTCTGCCCTGCATCCTCTTCAGCAGCCGCTCCAGAGCAAAACCGACCAGCACCGCCAGCGATAAGACCACCATCACCCCAAAGCGGCCAGGGTAACGGTTGCCCTTGAAAAAGGGCAGCCTTTGCAGGAGAAGAAAGGGCAAAGGCAAAGCGGTAGAGTGGCCGTTGAGGGACAGGACTGGCCCCAGGCAAAGAACCAGGAAGACAAAAGCAGATAGCCCCCAGAAACGCGCCTCTGGGCGGCGAACGAGAGCATACAGGGCCAGAAACAGGACAACGTAACCGATGAAAAGGTGCTGCCCCTTATCAGCCGGGAAGTTAAAGCTTGCTACCAGCGAGCCGAAAAGAGGGTGCAGCCTGGTGGGGATGAACAGGCCCAGCGGGTCGGCGGAGAAGACCTCGGCGAAGCCCGTGCCCTGGACGAAGAAATCGCCTTCGACCAACAGGTCGGGGAGCATCATGCACAGTATGGGCGAGAGGCCCAGGATGAAAACCAGGCCCAAAAGAGCTAACGCTCCAGTAACTCTGAGAGGTGCCTGGCAAACAGCGAACGTTCGTTGTTGCGCCAGGCACCTGATTCTGAGAAGGTCGCACAGGAAGTATAGAGCGGTGAAGATGATCAGGAACGAAGCGTAAGTCATTTCCGCCCAGGCCTGGAAGAGCAGAAAAAGAGCGGCCAACAAAGGGTAACGCCAGCAGGTCGGTTTCCGGCCCATCTTAAACAGGAACAGGACGTAGAAAGGTATCCACTGCGAGCTGGCGATGTTGAACTGGCCCAGGGCGGCGTAGAAAAGCTTGCTGGAGGAGGAAGCGTAGACCAGACCGGCCACAAAAGCGGCGAAATAGGAAGCCTGGAAACCTGGAAGCTGAGAGGCCGGTTTCCCCCTCCTCCCGCCCTTCCATCCTTCCAGCAGGTGCAAAACCAGCAGATACGTCCCATATCCCCCCAGCACGAAAGACGACCACAAGATGAGGTTGCTGCTGGCTACCAGGCCGAAGACAGACTGCAAGGGAATGGAAAGAGCGCCGTTGAGAACGGTCAGGGTATAGAAGGCCAGGTTGATGCCGATGGGATAGAACAAATAACGGCAATCGAAAGGGTTTACCCCCAGATCGATCAGGGCGTGTTTCACCCACCATAGGTTCCAGGCCAGGGGCGGGTCGTCGCCGCCGTCGCCGGGCAGATGGGTGGTGAAATGCCAGGCCAGAGGAGCGGTCAAAACCAGAGCCAGCAACAGATATATGCCGATGACAACCAGGGCCTTCTCCAAACAAGGCCCCCTTACCTTTACGCGCACGTGGCGGGGTCTCCTCTCAGTATTAAGGACTGCCAGGCGCCTGTCCCTGCTATGAAACCCAAAAAACCAGGCGCCTCCAGAAACCAGGTTTTTTAGCAAAAATCTGGTCTCTCCCAATTCTGATATCGTCATGATATATCATCCTGGCTTTTTTGGCAAGGTAAAGACTATTCAGGGAAAGAAGGGGGAGCCGATCGTTGAGAACATAATTTACTATTGGCACCATCTCAATTCAACCTCTTCGCGGGCTGAAGTGATTTGACGAATGGCTTTGAATCTGGTACACTATCTGTGCAATCCAGCAGACACGGATTCCGCTCACGGATTACACGGATTGATCGCCCTGTAGCTGGTTTCATAGGTGCGCGTGAACAGCAATCCGTGACATCTGTGGAAAAAAATCCGTGTTGGCCTGTTCATAGCCATTTTTGGCAAAGAGGAGGTAGTAATATGGACTGGCGAGAACAGATAGAAATTAACCCTCACATTAAGGGGGGTAAGCCGGTGGTCAAAGGTACACGAGTGCCCGTAGAGGTAGTGGTAGGGGCGCTGGCCGGAGGAGCATCGCCAGAGGAGGTTAGCGAGGCTTACGTCGTCAGCCTGGAACAGATACGGGCCTGCCTGGCTTTCACTGCCGAAATTCTGACGGAGGACCGGTTCCTTGCGATTCCTGGTGGATGAATGTGTCCGTTTCAGACCTTTCCCACAGTCACGCAAAGGCTGGAAATCGAATTAAGGAGGCAAAAATCCTTGAAGCGTTTCATCGCTTTGTCATTGCTCGTTCTTGGTTTGATTCTCTCAGGCTGCGCCTTTCGACCTCTGCTCTACGAGATGAGCGTCGAGCCTGACACCATCTCGCCCAACGCCGACGGGGAGGAGGACGTGGCCCGCATCAACTATAAGCTCTCTCGCCGGGCCGAGATATCCGTCTACGTCGTCGATGCTGAGGGCAATAAGCAGTACATTCGCAAAGACAAGCCCCGCATCGCGGGCCAGTACTTTGCCCTTTTCGGGGGCACGATCGAGGGCAAACTGCTGCCCGACGGCCAATACACCTGTGGGGTAGAGGCCCACGATGGGACGAAGATGGTGAAAGAGGAAGTGCCGCTCACCATCTCCGGCGGAGACGCGATGCCCCTGGAACTGACCAAATTCATCGTCTACCCCGATACCTTCACCCCCAACCGCGATGGCATCAGCGACCGGGTCAGCATCAGCTATTATTTGAATAAGGACGCCGACGTCAATATCTACCTCCTGGGGCCAAACGGCGAGCAGTACCCCATCCCCGAAGAGAAGATCACCAAAGCGGGCGTGGCCGGCTCTCACGAGCACGACTTCGATGGCGGCATCGATCTGGGAGCCACGCCGCCCCCGGATGGCACTTACGCCGTGGTGGCCGAAGCGGTGGACGCCGTAGGCAACCGCGTGCGGGCCGAAGCGCCTTTGACCATCGTGGGCGGCGGCGTGCCTCGCGCCGAAATCCTCAACCGGGCGGCCTTATGGTCGCCGCTGGTCGTGCCCCTGGGCGAGACCTTGACTTTTACCGCTACAGTGGAGAACTTCGGCACGGTGCCCATCCGCACCAAAGGGCCACAGCCGGGCGTAGCCTATACCACCAGCCAGAATTTCAACACCCTGGGCTTCTACGAAGAGCCGGGCATCTTCCGCCTGGGAGCCGATTACGAGGGCAACAGCCAGGGACGCAAGTACCCCTACCGCTGGCAGTTGGGCGGTGACGACGAACTGACCGTTATAGAGGGCGAGAAATACCTGATGCCCGGCCAGCGGGTGACCATCGTAGGCCACATCAAAATAATCGACGAGCCGCCCAAGATCAACCCCGCTTACTGGCTGGGCCTTATCCACGAGCAGGTGCAGATCGTCAACGATTGGGTAGAGGTTACGGAGATATCGGTCGGGTTTTAGATTTGGCAAAATCCTGGGCCGGGGGTATAATGTCTTCCGAAAATTGTACGCTGACGGTGGTGCTGCCCACCTACAACGAACGGGACAACATCGGCCCGCTGATCGAGGCCATTCTGAAGGTTTTTGAGCCTGAACCGCAAATTATCGTCGTGGATGACGACTCCCCTGACGGCACATGGCAGGTTGTCCAGGCGATGCAGGAAACTCACCCCACCGTCGAGCTGCTGCGCCGCGTGGACGAGAGGGGCCTGACTACGGCCCTCGCCGCCGGCATCGAGCGCGCCAGGGGGGAGGCGGTGGCCTGGATGGACTGCGATTTCTCCATGCCGCCGGAATTGCTTCCTGAACTATGGGCCGCTATAGAGGAGGGGTACGATCTGGCGGTTGGTTCCCGCTACGTCAGGGGCGGGCGGGACGTGGGCCACTCGCTGGTGGGACGCCTTTTCAGCCGCACCATCAACCTTTTCGCCTCGCTTGTGCTGGATTTTTCCATAAAGGATTATACCAGCGGCTACGTCATGGCCCGCCGTGAGGTGTTCGATAGCCTCGACCTGCGGGGCGATTATGGCGAGTACTGCATCGACCTTCTGTACCGCGCCAGACGGAAGGGCTTCAAGCTCAAAGAGATACCATACGATTGCGTGCCCCGCCGGGCCGGAGAATCCAAAACGGCCACCGAGATCAGCGGCTATTTCAGGAGGGGCTGGAAGTACGTGGTTACGGTGCTGCGGTTGCGGTTTGGTTTGAAAGGATGGTGAAGTAAATGGTTACAGAACTGGTAAAATCGTCAGTAGCAGACACTCCTGTCCCCTCTACTCTCTCCTATTACCCTCGCCTGATCCAGAACGAGAACGGGGAGATCATAGGCGTTATTCTGGCTTATGCCGACTACCAGCGATTCTTGCGTTTGCTGGTGGCTCACGAGGATTGGGAGGAGCTGCCGCCTCACCTGCAAGATGCGGTTGATAATATGCTGGCTGATGAGGCTTTAGCAGAGGAGGGGCCATCCCGTCCCCTGCGCGAACTACTAGCCGAAACTGGCGAGCTACCCGATTAAAATGGCATACGCTGTTGTACTCCGTCCCGCCGCCGAGCGGGAACGACGTAAGCTGCCTTTATGGCATTCGTCCTCGTATTAAGAGCGCACTCCTGGCTCTGGAGAATGAGCCGCGTCCTAAAGGTGTTGTCAAGCTGGCTGGCTACACCGATCGTTGGCGCATCCGTGTGGGGGATTACCGAATCGTTTATCGAGTCAACGATAAGATTCGGCAGATTACAGTGTTGCATATTGCCCATCGCCGAGAGGTCTATCGTTAGATTAGAGCCTGGCGGGTAGTGGTTGGGGAGCAACGAAAATGGGGGAGAGGGAAGAGGAGATTCAAAGCCTGCTGCGTCGTTTACGAACTTATAGAAACAATCTTCGCAGGCTGGAGGAGCAAAAGGCGAAGTTTGGTCCTCTGTATGTTCCTACTCCCTTGGCAAATGAGATTGACGAAGTTAAGAAGGAAATCGCAAGGATTGAATATCAGCTCAGGCAATTAGGGGTAAAGCCACCTGAAAGGCGCCCAAATAGAGTTGCTGTTTGGCAAAAGATGCCCTTATGGGCACTGCTGTTAGTTCTGTTAAGCGTGGTCTCTATTCTCCTAAGTAAAACGCCCGACAACCTACCAGAAGAATCTGCACCTAGCTCTGCTCTTCAGTGGATAGTGTATCCATCAAAAGAAGAATTAGAATTCCTATCAAGCTTATCAATTGTTGCGGAGGGAGCAACCCCAACACCCCCGAGAAAGTCCTTTCAAGATGATTTCAGCGATCGTCATAGTGGTTGGGACTGTGGTGAGTATGTATCTGGAGAGTATCACATGCGCTCTATATTGGGTAATATTGATATACCCTACTTTTTGCATGAGAATGCAGATTTTGTTCTTGAGGTAGATGTGAGGTATTTGCGTGGTTCCAAGGAGGCGGGTTACGGCTTAGTCTTCAGGGATAGTTCCGCTGGTTATTACGCCTTTTTGATATCCAAGTATGGATATTATACTTTATATAAAGAAATTGCTAATCTAAGAGAAGAATTGCAACCATGGACTAAATCCTCTTCTATCAGACAGCTTGGTGAGGGGAATCGTCTGAAGATTACCTGTAGTGGTCCTGAAATAAAGGCTTTTGCAAATAATAAACTATTAACAAAGATCACCGATGATTATTTAAAGCGGGGCAAAGCCGGGCTCATTGTCGCCTCTGGGCAGAGTGATGACGATGTCCTTGTCGCCTTTGATGATTTCAATTTGCAGTCATCGGACTGAGGCTGAGGATAATATGCTAGGGTAAGTGAAGAGAGAAGAGCTCGTGCAGGTTGTCTATACCAGCCATCTCAAGCTACGTTTGCGGGTGAGGCGAATCCCTGAAAAGCTGCCCGAACGCATTTATCGCGAAGCCAGGGATCGCTACTACAATCACGTTACATCTCGCTATATCGCTGTGATGTCTGTGATCTATCGTCGTAGACGTAGGAAGATGATGATCGCTTACGATGAGTTTCCTGATCATGTGGAGATTGTGACTATTCATCCGATTGAAGATGACCAAATTCGAAAACGAATTTTTACAGGAAGGTGGACGCATGACTAAGCCAACCGTACACTATGATGCAAAGAGTGACGTTCTCTATTTCCTGGTGCAGGAAGGAGAGGAAGACAGGTTTGTGGAAGTTGCGGAAGGGGTCAACGTCGAGTTGGACGCACAGGGCCAACTGCTGGGGATAGAAATTCTAAACGCTTCGCACTTCCTGCGAATGGCTATCGGGCCTGAACGCCTGATGCGACTTGCTCGCACCAGAGCTTAATATTTACAAGTGAGGAGAAACTAATGGTTGATTTTTCAGACGTGCAGCGTGCTATGGAACGGCTTGAGGGCCGGGTGAACCGCACCGAGGTCACGACTGACCCCGAGTTGAGTGAGCGACTTGGGACTCAGGTGTGTTTCAAGTGGGAGAGCCACCAGCTTACGGGCGCCTTCAAGGCGCGTGGGGCGTTGAACACCATCCTGAACCTGCCGGACGAGCGGCGAGAGGCCGGGGTGGTGACCAGCTCGTCCGGCAATCACGGCCTGGGAGTGTCTTACGCCGCCAAACAGGCAAGCATCCCGGCCACCGTCTACCTGCCGGATTACGCCCCGCACAAGAAGATCGCTGCCCTGCGCGAGTTGGGCGCGGAGGTGCGAGTCGTCGACGGCGGGTACGGCCTGGCCGAAGCGACGGCCACCAGGCAAGCGGAGGAGACGGGGGCGGTTTTTATTTCGCCCTACAATCACCCTGACGTCATCGCCGGGCAGGGCACTATCGTCCTGGAGTGGCTGGAGCAGGCCCCGGATCTGGATACGGTGCTGGTGCCTGTCGGGGGCGGAGGGCTGAGCAGTGGAATTGGCCTGGCGCTCAAGGCTTTGCGGCCCACGGCCCGTCTCATCGGCGTACAGAGCGAGGCTTCGCCTTTTATGTACGGGTACTGGCACGGGCGCAATATGGACGACTTCGAAATTCGTCCCAACCTGGCCGACGGCCTGAGTGGGAAAATAGACCCGCAGTCCATCACCCTGCTACTGGCGCGCCGCCTGTTCGACGATTTTCTACTGGTCAACGACGAAGAGATAGCCCGCGCCGTGGCCTATTGCTACCGGGCGCACGGAGAGGTAATCGAGGGCGCGGCCGCGGTGGGAGTGGCCGCTTTGCTGGAGGGCAAGGTGGAAAATTTAGGCCGCTCGGTTGGGGTGCTGATTACGGGTGGCAACGTAGGCCCCGACCAGCATCGAGAGATATTGGATAGAGCCAGGGCTTGATGCCCATTTCAACCACAAAGCACACGAAGAGCACAAAGTTATAAAATCTTTGTGTCCTTTGTGGTATATAAAGTGATTAATTTAGGAGAGTGACCATGTTAAAATCTGCTGAACTACGTCCACAGGACCTGGGCGAACTGGCGTCCATCATTCCCGACCACGAGCCTGAACTGGAGATTTCCATTAAAAGGATTCCGGTTTCTGAGCCGGGCCTGGGCAGCAGAATCATCCCCGTCTGCGAACCCCGGCTGAATGGCAACGAGCAAAAATACGTCCTGGATTGCGTGGAGTCAAATTGGATTTCCTCCGCCGGAAAGTACATCCCTCTCTTCGAGCAGGAATTCAGCCGCCGCTGTGGAGCCAGATACGGCGTATCCTGTTGCAACGGCACGGTGGCCTTACACCTGGCATTGGCTGCTCTGGATATTGGGCCGGGCGACGAGGTGATCATCCCCACCTTTACCATGATCGCCACTGTCAACTCTGTGACCTATACCGGGGCCAAACCTGTCCTGGTCGATTCCGAGATGGAAACCTGGAACATGGACGTGACCCACATAGAGGACAAGATCACCGAGAGAACCAGAGCCATCATGCCTGTCCACACCTATGGTCATCCGGTTGATATGGACGTTGTCCTGGACATCGCCGAGAGGCACGGTCTGTTCGTGGTCGAGGATGGCGCTGAAGCGCATGGGGCGGAGTATAAGGGCCGCAAAATCGGGGGCATTGGTCACGCCACCTGTTTCAGCTTCTACGCCAACAAGATCATCACCACCGGCGAGGGAGGGATGGTCACCACCAACGATGAGGAGTTCGCCAGGCTCGCCTGGAATCTGCGTGACCACGCCTTTTCTGAAGAACGGCATTTCTGGCACACGTACCTGGGTTATAATTACCGCATGACCAATCTCCAGGCGGCTGTCGGTCTGGCCCAGACGGAACGCTTCGACGAGTTGGTGGGCATCCGGCGGGATAATGCCCTGTATTACAACTCGCTGCTGAAAGAGGTGGAGGGCATAACTCTTCCGCCCGAGGCTCCCTGGGCCAAAAGCGTTTATTGGATGTATTCCCTTCTGGTGCAGGATGATTTTGGGATAAGCCGTGACGAGCTGAGGAAACGTCTGGCCCAAAGGGGCATCGAGACCAGGACCTTTTTCATCCCTGTCCACCTCCAGCCCATCTATTACGAAGCGTACAAGGGGCAGAGGTATCCTGTAGCCGAGGAGTTGTGTGGCCGAGGTTTTTATCTCCCCTCTGCTTCCACCCTGACTAAAGAGGAAATCAATTTTATCGTTGAATCGCTGCGCGATTGTCAAAAAGACCGCTAAACAATGATCAAGAAAATTGCACCCAGGCTGGCTCTCGTCCTGGTGGGTCTCTTGCTCCCGCTGGTGGCGACGGAGGCTTTCCTTAGAGTGAAGTTCCACCTGTTGCCACCGTGGAAGGAACCTCAGTTTTGGCAATACGATCCGCTTCTGGGGTGGGCCAAGGCGCCCGGCGCTGAAGGCCGCTTCTTTGGCTACGAGTACCAGGTGGAGATCAAGTTCAATTCCAAAGGGCTGCGGGACGAGGAAGTGCCCTATGAGAAGCCGGAGGATGAATACCGCGCCCTGGCTCTGGGCGATTCTTTTACCGCCGGGCTGGAGATAGAACAGGATGAGGTGTGGACTGAGGTGCTGGAAGACAGTCTGGCCTCAAAAGGCAAAGCCCAGGTCATCAACGCCGGCACCAGAGGCTATGGCACCGATCAGGAGTATCTTTTCTTGAAAAATGAAGGGGTGAAGTACGACCTCGATGTGGTGATTGTGGCCTTCTACGTGAACGACCCCCTGGACAATAACCGCGCTTATCACACCGGTCGGACCTATGCCAAGCCTCGTTTCGTCCTCCAGGAAGGAAAGCTGCTCCTGACCAACGTTCCACCGCCCAGGATGCCCATCGACCCGGCACGCTCCATAAAGCGCTGGCTTCGCTATTCGTATCTGTATCGTTTTCTGGAAGAGATGTTCTTTAAGGTAAGCTACAGGGAAATCCCGGATTTCATCTACACCTACAGCCGGGTTTACCCCTCTGCCCTGGAGGAGAGCTGGCAGGTGACGGAGGCCATTGTGGCGGCCATGAAAGACCTGACGGACAGCGTGGGGGCCGGGCTTCTTTTTATCTATGTGCCCAACAAGGTGCAGGTCTATCAGGAGCAATGGGACAAAGCGGTGGGAAATTACGGCCTGGAGGCGGAGGATTACGACCTGGATAAGCCCAACCGGCTGCTAGGCGAAATCTGCGAGCGGCATGAGGTAGTGTACATTGACCTGGGGCCAGCCTTGCGCCGCGAGGTGGCTCAAGGCGGCAACCCTTACTACACCATCGACGATCACTGGAACGCCGCAGGGCATCGTCTCACTGCCCAGATCATCTATGACCGTCTTTTGGAAGAGGGATGGATCCAGGGAGGTTCCAAATGACGACCAGGACAGCGTTCCGGGAGTAGGAGTTGGTGGGGGTAGAGTAGGCGGCAGCTCGGTGGGCGGCGGTTGCTGCTGCCAGATCGGTGGCTCAGTGGGCGGCGGCTCGGTCGGCGGCCAGGTGGGCGGCGGCTCGGTGGGCGGTGGCGAGGTAGGTGGCGGCTCGGTGGGCGATACCTCCTGCCCCCGGACCGGCGGCTCGGTCGGCAGCCAGGTGGGCGATGGCTTGGTCGACGGTGGCGGGGTAAGTGGCGGCTTGGTGGGCGGCCAGGTCGGTGTCGGCCAGGATGGCGTCTTGGGTGTCCAGGTCGGAGTCGGCCAGGATGGCGTTCGGGTCGGCGGCTGGTAGGGTGATTGGGTGGGCGGAGAGACGGCAGGAGGCCGGGTAGGAGGAGAGAGCGAAGGAGAAGGCGTCACCGTATCTGTCGGGGTCAGCGTGGTCGTTTCGGTAGCCGTTAGTGTCGGCGTGGCGGTTCTGGTAGCTGTCGGGGGGAAGGTGGCGGTGGGCGTGTCCGTCGGTCTTAAAAACGGTATCCCGCCCGCATAAGCCATCAGGCAAAGCAGCAGGATCAGCAAAATGGCTGCTCCGCCCAAGACGTAGACCGGCCAGGCAGTGGCGGGAGGAGGAGCAGGGGGGGGTTGCTCAGCTATCTGCTTGCGGGTTTTGGCTTCGGCCAGTTTTTGGGGAGCGTCGCGATAGTGGGGGTCTATGACCAGGACTTCTTCGAAAAGGTCTATGCTTCTGTCCCAGGCTCTTTTTCGCATTTGAATGAGGGCCTGCCTGTACAGGATTCCCAGCTTTTCCTGCTTCCTCTCTTCCATCTTTTCGGTCAGATTGAAGATCATGCCGTCAGGTATTGTCATGTAGAGTACCGGCGTGCTCCACTCGATGGGATTTTTAATGAGAGCGGCCATCGCTTTGCGGGCTTCGGTCACGGCGGCGTCCAGGGGATAGCCATCTGCCAGAGAGGTGTAAAATTCGCGGGAGAAGATGATCGCTCCCGAATCGCTGATGTCAAACTGCATGGCTACCACGGCCGGGATACCGGCGCTCACGATGGCCGCCGCCATCCCGGCGAAGGGGTCGGTGGTAGAAGTTTTGGCCCCTTCGCAGGCGTTGAGCACCACCAGCCGCAGGGGGGGGTGATCGCGCAGGGCGCGTCCCAGGTTCTGGCCGTTGATGAACCAGCTTCGGCCCTGCTCATCTTCCAGGATCAAAACGCCTTCCTCGTCTTCTGCTCTGTACTCCCCGTGCCCGATAAAGTGCAGGACGTGGAACTGTTGCTGGCGCAGGATGCGCTGTAAGGCGGAAAAGGTGCCCTGCCCTTCCAGGAATTTGATCTCGACGGCTCCTGCTTCGCGCGGTTCTTCCAGGGCGCTCAACAGCCTCTTTTTCTCTACGCTCACGTCGAGAAGGGGCTGGCAGGGGTTGGCGATGACCACCAAAATGCGTAGCGGCAGAGAGACTTCGAGCGGTTTGGGGCTTTGGGGCAGTGCGAGGTAACGGACGACGGGGGTAAGGGTGGAAAGGGCCACGAAGTCCCGGCTATCAGGGTTGTACATCAGTTCCCAGGGCACGTTGGTCAGCGTGTAGTCGAGGCCGAGTTTCAGACGCAGCCCTTTTCCCACCTGTTGGGCGCGGGTGAGATTGGCTTTGTAGCAGGCCCTGACTTCTTTCTGAAAGAGGGCTTCGTAGAGTTGGCGACCGGCTTTCTTGATGCGGCGAACGTCGGCGGGGCGGGTGCGGCGGCTGGGGTGTCTGCTGCGCCACAGAACGTTTTCTATGAGCACAAGCAGCCACTCCAACCTCTCTGCCTCGAAGGGCAGCACAAATGTCTCCTGCACCGAGTCTCCCCAGGAGGTAGTCACCGAGGCCAGGTATTCCTCCCCTTCCCTTTGGCGGTCGATTTTTATCTCGAAATCCTCGTACAGCAGCATAGCAACGTCCTGTCAGGCCCACAACAACACGCGATAATAGCCGTCTTTCCTCCAATCATCCCTGGAAATTGGGCCGCGTCCCACCTGCATCTCTGTGAAAATCTGCAAATTGCTATCGGTAACGTGATACACGACACAGTTGTAGGTCTTAGGTATGTTCTTGGCAGGGTCAGGCTCGTTTTGGGGATGGTGATGCATATCGATTCTGCCTTCGACGGTGACGGGGTGGATGCGGGCTCCTGCCAGGGGATTTCCTTGCTCATCTACCTCCTCCCTTGCGCAGAACCAGATTTGCACGATTTTGGGCAGCATTCCCAGGTTGTGCGTGAACGTGTAGAATTTTCCGCTCTCGACCAAACGCCACTCACTGAACCAGTACTTCCCGAGGCCCGGCAGGCCGATGTCTCCTGTGTCCTCTTCGGCAGCCGATATCTCCCCTGTCATTTTGCTCCTCCCTTCTTCGGCTTCCCCGTGTACGAATTTTTTATCTGCCAGTATTATACCATAAAAGATGGTTTTTGTAAAGCAGCCGCGTTCATAGGCGGTAACAAAGACTATTGCTTGTGCTTTTAGGCACAATCGAAACAATTAGCCATACTTATATATAGACTCGAAACGCTGATCGAGCCTATATCTGGTGTTATCTCTCATAGCTAAATGGATTGACTAAGGGCCGCAATAGTAAATGCGACTGTCTGACTGGCCTGCTTACCGAACCGGGCGCCTGGTGGGGGTAAAATGGGACTGGCTGAAAAGTTAACGTTTCGTGACACTTTTGATACTTTACGAATGAGCCTAAACGTGGTAGAATAAAATCAGGGAGAGTTGCGTTAGGATTAACCCCCACACCCTACTGGAAATGGTTTGTCGCGCTGTGCTCGGTCATCTTTCTCTAACCAGCGAATGATGATAGCCAGGACCTTTTGAAATGAAAGGTGTAGCTGAGAGTATGAGTGTCTGATTCGCGATGACGCGGTCTCAAGCTGTACCTCAGTAACTCCTCAATACGCTTTTCTCCCCTGAGGGCCGGTTGGTAGACCGGCTCTCTTTTTTGCTCCTTTCCCATGTACTGCATAGGGGCCTGGCGCTAGTATGAAAGCAGTTGGTTTCATCGGTGCGTGTGACCGCCGACCC
>DAOULT010000067.1:0-4122 GCA_034417895.1 Anaerolineae bacterium
CACGCCGACATCGGGGTGCTGAGGCCAGATGGCAACGTCAACATGGTCGTCCACTCGGAGGCGGAGCGCTTCCCTTACCGGGGCGCGGCCCTGGCGGTGCACGTTATACGCTTCCTTTCGGTGTGCATGGGGGCCGGTACGGTGTTCCTCACCTACCTCATCGCCCTGGCGATCTTCCCGGACAGGGAGTGGCTGGCGGCGGGGGCGGCGGCTTTCAACGCCTTTGTGCCCATGTTCCTTTTCATCAGCGGCTCGGTCAACAACGACAACCTGGCGGTGCTCCTGTGCTCGTATGCTCTGCTGCTCGCCGTCCGTCTGCTGGACGTGAATGGCGACGACCCCAGTCATTACCGCCGCCCGATTGTGTTAGGTTTGGTTTTGGGCCTGGCCGCGCTCTCTAAGGCCAGCGCCCTGGGCCTTGCGCCTCTGGTCGCCCTGGCCCTGGGGATAGTGGCCTGGCGACGGCGTTCGGTGGCCTTCTTTCTGAAAGAGAGCGCGTTGGTAGGAGGGGTGGCCGCCCTGGTAGCTGGCTGGTGGTACTTCAGAAATTGGCGACTTTACGGCGACCTCCTGGGTCTCAACGTCTTTGTAGCCATCGTAGGGCCGCGCCATCCACCGCCGACCCTCTGGCAACTTATCAGCGAGGGGGAGGGTTTTCTGATGTCCTTCTGGGGGCTTTTTGGCGGGGTGAACGTCCCGGCCGAAGCCCACGTCTACCAGGCGTTGAACGTCCTGGCCGCGTTGGGAAGCGTGGGCCTGCTCATCTTCCTGGTCAGGGAGTGGCGAGGGGACAATCTGGGGGCCAAAATCCTGGTGCTTCTGGCCTGGCCGCTCGTCATCTTTGTGGCCCTCGTCCGCTGGACGACGATCACCAAAGCATCGCAGGGGCGGCTCATGTTTCCGGCCATCTCGGCCATAGCCATTCTCCTGGCTGTGGGGTGGAGCGTCTGGCTGCGCCGCCGGGAGGCCGGATTTTTGTTAGGGCCGCTTGGCGTGGCCCTGTTCCTGATAGCTGTTCTGGTCCCTTTTCGCTCCATTGCTCCGGCCTACGCCCGGCCCCCTTCCCTCTCGGAAACTGAGATCAAAAATATCCCCCACCGCCTGGACGTAAATTTTGGCGATAAAATGATGCTCCTGGGATACGTCGCCGAAGAAGAGGAAGAGGTGGAAGTGAAGCCCGGGGAGAGCCTGCGGGTAACTGTCTACTGGCGTTCTCTGGCCCGCATGGAGCGCGATTGGAGCGTCTTCGTCCACCTGCTGGGCGAGAACGACATAATGCTGGCTCAGCGCGACACCTATCCCGGCCTGGGCAATTACCCCACCAGCCAGTGGCCCGTTGGAGAAGCTATCTCCGACACCTACACCCTGGCCCTGCCGGACACCGTCTATGCCCCGGACCAGGCCCAGTTCGAGGTCGGGCTTTACGATTTTTCCACGAAGGAACGACTGCCAGCTCGCAATCCAGACGGCGAATCTCTGAATGACAGCGCCCGTTTTCATCAGATCGCCGTGGCGCGCCGCACGCGGGGGGAGGCGCCCAACGCCTTGTACTTCGATTTTGAGGGCCAGATAGCTCTCGTCGGCTACGACCTGGACCGGCGGGCGGCCCTGGCCGGGGAAACTATCAGGCTGAGCCTGTACTGGCTGGCCCTGGCCGATGGGACGGAGGATTACACCGTCTTCGCTCACGTGCTGGGCGAGGACGATGACCTCTGGGCGCAGAAGGACAGCCAGCCGCAAGGGGGCGCGTCCCCTACCTCCACCTGGCACAAGGGCCAAATCTTCACCGACGAGTACGAACTGGTCATCAAGCCTGGTACTCCGCCAGACGTTTATGACATAGAAGTGGGGCTTTATTCGGCCACGACAGGGGCGCGGCTGCGGGTTCTGGACCAGTGGGGGCGGGTGCAGGATGACCGCCTCCTGCTGAGCAAAGTGCGGGTGGTGGGATCATGATCGGAAGACATGGAAGCCTTGTCCTGCTCCTGGTGACTTTTATCGTCCTGGGGAGCGGTTACAGCCTGACCACGCCTATCTTCGAGGCCCCGGACGAGATAGAGCATTATTTCTATGTATGGAACATTGCCACCGGAGGCGGCCTGCCGGTGCAGGATCCCGAGAACGTAGGCCCCTGGGGGCAGGAAGGCGGCCAGCCTCCCCTGTTCTACGTCCTGGGCGCGCTGCTCACTTTCCGGGTCGATAGCCGTGACGCCCTGGAATTGATACGCCGCAACCCCCACGCCAACGTGGGCCTCCCCCTGGCCTACGGCAACAAGAACGTCATTATCCACACCGACGGCGAGGCTTTCCCCTATCGGGGGGCTGTTCTGGCTGTGCACCTGGCCCGCCTGCTCTCGGTTGTGGCCGGGGCGGCTACGGTGCTGGTCACGTACCTCATCGCCCTGGAGATATTTCCCCGCCGCCGAAAGGTGGCCTTGGGGGCGGCGACCATTAACGCCTTCATCCCCCAATTTCTTTTTATGAGCGGGGCCGTCTCCAACGACGTGTTGGCCGCCGCTCTATGCGGTTGGGCGCTTCTTATTCTGCTGCGGCAGGCGACCGGAGAGCCGTCTTTCTGGAGCATGGTGGGGCTGGGCTGCGTCGTGGGGCTGGCGGCCCTGACCAAGTTGAGCGGCCTGGGGCTGTTCGTCCTGGTGCTGGTGGCGCTGATCTGGCTGGCCTGGTATCGGCAGGACTTCACCCTGCTCCTGCCGGGGGGACTGTTCGTATTGACGCCGGCCCTGGTGGTGCCGGCCTGGTGGTACGCCAGAAACCTGCTCCTCTACGGCGATCCCCTGGGCTTGAGCGTCTTCCTGGATATCGTCAGCAGGCGGGAGGGGTTTTCCTGGCAGGCTTTCCTGTACGAGTTGAGCGGGGTCAGGATATCTTTCTGGGCGCTCTTCGGCTGGTTCAACGTGCCCCTCGACGAAGCCCTGTACCGCCTCTACGACAGCCTGAGCGTGGTGGGGCTGGCCGGGCTTCCGCTGTGGGCGGTCAAAAGCCGCTTCAAGTCCATCCAGGAAGAGTCCTTGCCCGTTGTAAGAAGGCCGGTGGGCTGGCTGCTCGGCATCCTGGCCTTGTGGGTAGTTATAACCTTCGTCTTCCTGATCAGGTGGACGTGGTTCACCACCGGCTCGCAGGGGCGGCTTCTATTTCCGGCTCTCTCGGCCATGTGCGTCCTTTTAGCTATGGGGTTGAGCCAGTGGTGGCGGTGGCTGCCGGTTGTAATTGGGATGGCGATGGGGGTGGGGGCCTGTCTGGTGCCTTACTTTTACATTGCCCCGGCCTACGCCCGGCCACCCATTCTCTCCGAGGTGCCGGCGGGAGTGCGCCGCTTAAACGTCAATTACGACGGCCAGATGATGCTCCTGGGCTACGAGCTGGAGTCGAAAACGGTCAGGCGGGGGCAACACCTGGGCCTGACCCTTTACTGGCAGTCGCTCGTGGAGATGGAACGGGACTGGAGCGTTTACGTCCATCTCTTTGGCCGCCAGGACGAGCCTGTGGGAGAGGAGGATACCTATCCGGGTCTGGGCAATTATCCCACCAGCCAGTGGCGGGCGGGGGACATCGTGCGGGATACTTACCAGGTGCTCGTTCAGCCCACGGCCCGCGCCCCAACCAGATGCCGCATCGACGTGGGGCTTTACGACCTGGAAACTATGAAACCCCTGCCCTCATACGACGAGCAGGGGCAGCCCGTATCTCACCCGGCCATCGAAGCGGTGAAGATCGACACCTGGGTCCCTCCTCACTACGAGATCGGAGAGCCGGTGCATTTCGACCTGGAGGGGCAGGTCACTCTGATAGGATACAAGCTGGACGAATCCGCCATTGAGCGGGGCGGAGAGTTCAAGGTGGCCCTCTACTGGCAGGCGGAGCAGGAGATGAGTGAGGATTATACCGTCTTCGTCCACCTGCTGGACGGGCAGGATACCATCCGCGCTCAGCACGATGGGCCGCCGATGGAGGGCGATTATCCGACTACTTTCTGGGAGGCGGGAGAGGTGGTCAAGGACGAGCACGTCCTGACCGTTGATGAGGATGCGTCGCCAGGACGTTACCAGTTGGTGGTGGGCATGTATCGCCCGGCTGATGGCCGCCGCCTGGCGCTGGTGGACG
>DAOULT010000068.1:0-33953 GCA_034417895.1 Anaerolineae bacterium
CCACCCCGACCTCGACGGCCACGCCCACGAAAACGCCCCCCGCCACGCCGACAAGGACATCTACGTCCACGAGCGCTCCAACTCCCACCTTCACCTCAACCTCAACGAGCACGCCCACGAAAACGCCCACCCCGACATCCAGCCCTACCAGCACAGCGGCGCCGACATTGACGCCGAGCGCGTCACCCACTGCCACCTCTACGCTGACGCCTGTTCCCCCCATTGCAGGATTAGTTCAGGGAGAACCCTACGGTTTGATAGCCCTGATCCTGGCGATCATTGTTTTCGTGGGGGCAGGTATCTTCTTCCTGTGGAGAGGGAAGCCAACCCCACCCCCTGAGCCGGAACCCCCGTCCCCCCCTGCCCCGAAACCATGGCCACCGTCTAAGCCACCGTCGCCCCCTACCCCAGACGTTCCCTGGCTGGAGAGCCTCGACAGAGTGGGGATACAGATTCAGTATTTTCTGGATAAGGCCATCGTCGCCATCGGTCGCGCCGCCGACAACGACCTCATCATCGACGAAAACTATGTCGGCTGGGATACAGTCTCACGCCACCATGCTGAGATCCAACGCCGGGGCGACGATTTTATCCTGGTCGATCTGGATTCGAGAAACGGCGTCTACGTCAACGGCCAGCGGACAGGAAAAAACCTGCTCAAGGACAACTTTCAGTTTGCTATCGGAGGGGTAAAGTTCGTTTTCAAGGAAAAAAGAGATTGAGAAACGCAAAGGTTGAGCATGTTGAAAACTATCCCTTTTCTTTTCGGATGAAGAAAGGAGCTAATAAGAAATGATTATATGCCCTGAATGTCAATACGAAAACCGAGATGACGCCAGATTTTGCAGCCAGTGCGGCTTCTCTTTTGCGGCTCCTCCCGCCGCCGAGCCAGCCCCACCCCCCGCGCCCGCCTCACCACCTGTTGAACCATCCGCCGAAGGGCCGGCCCCGCCTGAACCTTTGCCCTCTGAAGATGATCTGACGGACACTCTCCTCACTCCCACCGAGAGCGACCAGGAAGATGAAACCTGGCTCCTGGCTAACCCTGAGCCTGCGCCCTCTGAAGCTGACCTGACGGACACTCTCCTCACTCCCACCACAAGCAGCCAGGCAGATGCCACCGGCCCCCTGACCCCACCGCCACCCCTGTTCGCCCCTTTGCCCAAAGGAGCGATCCTGGACGGAGGGCGCTACCTGGTGCTTGAGGACCAGAGCAGCGGGTCAGACCGCAACGTGTACCTCATTGAGAGCAAGGAGCCTCGCCTGGAGTGCCCAAACCCGAGTTGCCTTTTCCAGGAAAACTTCCCTGGGGAAGAATATTGCGTCCAGTGCGGGGCCTCGTTAGGGGGTGTATCTCCCACTCATCCTCATTTTTTGCTGAAGGAAAGTCTGGAGAGTACCACATTTTCCAATCAGAGGGAAATAGCCGGGTTAAAGCTGAGCCATCCCGGTCTGGTCTGTCCTCAAGACTACTTTGAAGAGACTCCTTACGGCAAGATGAGGCGCTACTACCTAGTTGAACCTGAGACCAGGTTGAGGCCCGCCATCGAGCTGCCGATACCCCAGGAAGTGGAAGGGGTGCTGGATGGGGGCGTGCAACTGGCCGGAGCATTGGACTATTTGCACCGGCACAACGTCGTTCACCAGAAGATCGATCTACATCACATCGCCTTTGACGATGATAACCGGGCCAGGCTCACCAACTTCCACGTGGCCGACGTCATTCCCCCGGCGGGGAGGGCCGACCTTGCCCCTAAACGCTACGCCGAGGACATTCAGATGCTAGCCGGATCGCTCTACTACCTCTTGACCGGCCAGACCACTCTGACGCCCGGAGCTAACCTGCCCCCGGAGGTGATGGCTATCTTTACCAAAGCTCTTGCTCCGACGGCAGAAGTCGGGTACAGCACGGCCAGGGAACTGGCTGATGACCTGGAAAGGGTTTTGAAAGGAATTCGCCGGCCAGCCAGCGTGGATTTGCGGGTAGGACGCCTGACCGACGTGGGACAGGTACGCCACTTGAACGAGGACAGCCTGTTGACCCTGGAGCGCTGTCGGATCTGCGAATCCCTCAGCCAGCCCATCGGCCTGTACGTGGTAGCTGACGGCATGGGCGGCCACTCCGCCGGGGAGGTAGCCAGCGGGATGGCAATCGAGATCATGGAAAAGAGGATGGTGAGCTATGTTCTGACAATCGACACGGTACAGGAAGGTCTGGATTATTCCTCCTGGCTTGAGGAAGTCTTCCGAGAGATCAACCAGATGGTATTCGCCCACAAGGTGGCTGCCCATAGCGACATGGGCACCACTCTGGTAGCTGCTCTGGTGGTCGGGGCCACCGCCTACATCGCCAACGTAGGCGATAGCCGCGCCTACCTGATCGGCGAGGAGGGCCTCACCCAGATCACCATCGACCATTCTCTGGTCGAGCGCCTGCTATCCCTCGGCCAGCTTACCCCAGAGGAAGCCAGATACCACCCTCAGCGCAACGTCATCTATCGCTCCATCGGCAATAAGCCCGAAATCGAGGTCGATGTTTTCGTGCAGGCCCTCAACGTTGGAGACCGCCTCCTGCTCTGCTCCGATGGCCTGAACGGGATGGTCACTGACGACGAAATAGAACGCATCGTGAGAGCGTCCCTCCATCCGCAGGAAGCCTGCCAGCAGTTGGTGCAGGCCGCCAACGCCAACGGAGGAGGCGATAACATCACCGTCATCGTCGTGCAGGTCGAAGCAGCGTAGCGGGGGCGCCCGTAGACCCTTTGGGTTTTAGAAACCCGAAGGGTCTTCGCAGGAGAACAAAAATGATGACCTTCGATCTAAAACGCATCTATTACAACGCCGTCTCCGGGGCATTGGGCGGCCTGATCAGTTGGGCTTTGGTGGGGCTTCTGTTGCGGCCTGGCACGGGCAGCTTCCGGGTGCTGCTGGCCCAGGACGCCCTGCGCGGGGCCATCGTGGGGGTGTGCATCGGGGCGGCCATCGGGGCGGTGGACGGCCTGACCAGCCTGGCCCTGAAAAAAGCCATACGGGGCATCCTCACGGGCGGGGCTATTGGCCTGGGGGCGGGGCTTATCGGCCTGGTCATGGGCGAGGTCATTTTCGAGCTGGCCGGGGGCGGAACGTGGCCGCGGGCCGTAGGGTGGGCCATCTTCGGGTTGCTGGTGGGCAGCAGCGAAGGGATAGCCGACAGAGCGCCCCCTAAGATCAGCTATGGAGTCATTGGCGGGCTGCTGGGCGGACTTATCGGCGGGGCCACCTACGAACGCCTGAGCCTCATCCTGCGGGCGCTGACCCATAACCGCAGCCTGTCCCTGACGGTGGGCGGGGCAGTGGGCCTTATCATCCTGGGGGCCTGCATCGGGGCTTTGATCGGACTGGTGGAGGGTATTCTGCGCCGGGCCTGGGTCAAGATAATGTACGGCCCGCTGGAGGGGCGGTCACTGACCCTGGCTAAAGAGGTGAACGTGCTGGGCAAAGACGACGATTGCGACATCGTCCTGCCCGGCGATCCGGGCGTGGAATACCACCACGCCGCAATCGTTCAGCAGGAGGGCAATTTCATCCTGGCGGTCAGAGACGGCCCCATTTATTTGAACAAACAGGCCGTAACCCAACATCCCCTGCAAAGCGGAGACAGGATCACCCTGGGCAGAACGTACATGATTTTCCAAACCGAAGGAGCAGACACGGATTAGGCTCACGGATGTCACGGATTAGTGAGGTATCCGATGCAAAGCAAACGCGCTTTACTGTTGACCGTCCTGTTTGTTTTCGCCATCGGCTGGGTAGGGCTGATGAGCGTTGACCTGTCCGGGCGGGGCAGCACAGTCGGGGCAGATGGTTCTGGCGCTGAGGTACGCTGGATCGATAAAGGCAATTTGCGGAGGATTACCCTGTATCTGAGCGTTTTCGATGGGGCGGGCCAAACCCTGTTCGGTCTGGAAAGGGGCAACTTCCGGGTCCGGGAGGATGGCATCCCGGTCAGGATCGACGATTTCGTGGGGGCCGGTTATCAGCCTATCACTGCTATCCTGGCTATCGATCGCAGCCGCAGCATGGGGTTTACCAAGATGGCCGGAGCGAAAGAGGCGGCGCTGGCCTTCGTCCAGAACCTGCAAGACGAGCGAGACCGGGTGGGCATCATCGCTTTTAACCACCAGGAGGAGACCATTTTTCCTCTCAAGTTCATATCGGTCAGCGACCGCCCGACCCTGAAGGATAGGATCCAGTATCTTTACGCCAGAGGAGGGACCGCTTATTACGATACGATCTACCACGCTGTGCAGGAGTTAGGGGCTGTCTCTGGACGGAGGGTGGTCATCGCTCTCACCGACGGGATCGATGAGCACAGCCGCCGCCGATTGAGCAGCGTTATCAAATATGCGCAGGACAATGAAGTTCCTCTTTTCACCATTGGTCTGGGACGTGACGTGGAGGAATGGGTGCTGAAGAAGATGGCTGAGCAAACAGGCGGAGAGTATCATTTTGCCCCCTCAGCCGATGAGTTGGCCGATCTGTACCGTAGTATCGCCGAGAGGTTGAAAAATGAATACGCGCTGACCTACGAATCGCCCACCCCGCAATTGGACGGTACGAAGCGGCACGTGGTGGTGACGGTCGAACATCCAGGAGCCACCATAAGCGCCGCCCAAGACTACTCCGTGGCCGGTGTTCTGGCTCCGTCGATCAATCCCCTCCTGTTCTCCGGCCTGCTGGCTTTCCTGCTGATTACGTCAGGTCTGCCCTCTCTTTTCTCCCCAAAGTGAGACACAGGCACGCGCAGGCAAGCTTGCGCGCAACACCTGGCTGTGGTATAATGGAGCAAAGCCCATATTACGCTGTCTGTCCAAAAAGAAAGGCTGGCGAGACGGTTCGGCCGGCGGTCCACGATTTTTGAGGAGGAGAAACCGGGCCACACTTCACGCTGAACGCCACATTTGAAGAATAGACTCCTTTCGTCAGCATCGGAGTCTATTTTGCTCCTCACCCCTGTATTCCTCGTCAAGCCAGTTGTTTTCTTCAAGCCAGCCCCACGTTAGAGGGGAGAGCCATTGGACGTCTCGATGGCTCTGAATCTATTTACATAGAGAAGGAGAAGGAGGAAAAATATGCATCCGTACATTCCCGAACTGAAAGAGTTGTACAGGAAGAGGCGGATCAGCCGCCGCGAGTTCCTGCGCAACGCCACTTTGCTGGGCCTGTCGGTTTTTGCCGCCAAGAGCTTCGTGGCTGATGTAGCGCACGCCGAGGACATCCAGGAAATGCGCCTGGCGAGAACCATCCGTATGGCTGAGATGGAGCCGAAGCGCGGCGGCACGCTGCGCATGTTTGGCAGCGTGGGGCGCATCGATCACCCCGCCCGCTTCTCGTGGGTGCACCCCGCCAACCAGACGCGCCACGTGGCCGAGTACCTGACGCTGACCGACGAGAACAACATCACTCACCCCTACCTGTTGGAGAAGTGGGAGGCCAGCGAGGATCTCAAGACCTGGACCCTCTACCTGCGCCAGGGGGTTAAGTGGAACAACGGCGACGACTTCGTGGCGGATGACGTGGTTTTCACCATGAAGGATTGGCTGGATCCGGAGGTAGGCTCCTCCATCCTGGGTCTGATGTCCTACCTGAAGCTGGAGGGTATCGAGAAGGTAGACGACTACACGATCAAACTCCACCTCGAGACGCCCCAGATCGGCGTGCCAGAGCATCTGTTCCACTACCCGGCGCAGATCATGAATTACCGCACCTTCGAAGGCGACTTCCTCAAGGCCCCGGTCGGCACCGGCCCCTACACGCTGGAGGAGTGGTCTGAGGGTGAGCGCGTGGTGCTGAAGAGGCGCGAGGACTACTGGCAGCCGGGCGCTGATGACAAACCGCTTCCTTACCTGGATGAGATCATCTACATTGACCTGGGTGAGGAGACCTCGGCCCGGATCGCGGCTTTCGAAGCGGGGGAGATAGACGGCATGACCGAGCCGTCGGATGTCGAGTGTTTCCTGGCGCTGAGAGACAATCCAAACGCCAATGTGATCCCCGTCGCCTCCGCCCAGACCGAGGTTCTGCGTATGCGAGTAGACAGGGACCCCTGGACCGACAACCGGGTGCGCATGGCCCTGAAGTTGTGCCAGAACCGGCAAAAGATCCTGGATCTGGCCTACTTTAGTGAGGGCCTCCAGGGCCAGGACTTCCACGTCAGCCCTGTCCATCCAGAGTACTGCGAGAAGCCGGTCCCGGCCTACGACCCGGAGCAGGCCAAAGCGTTGCTGGCCGAAGCTGGCTACCCCGATGGACTCACGGTTGACATGGCCGTGTGCACTGCCTGGGCAGACGTCGTCTCCTACGCGGAGGTTCTCAAGGAGGACGCCGCTCCGGCTGGCCTCGTCATCAATCTCAATACCATGCCCGAGCCTGCCTACTGGGACGTTTGGACCGAATGTGACCTGGGTATCACCCCCTGGACGCACCGCCCGCTGGGCACGATGGTTCTGTCCCTGGCCTACATCTGCGATGAGGAAGGCAAGCCCGTGCCCTGGAACGAGACCCGCTGGTGCGATGAGGAGTTCACGGCACTGCTCAAGGAAGCTGAGGGCACCCTGGACGTGGAGGAACGCCGGGGGATCATGTGCAAACTCGAGGATATCCAGTGGGAGCGCGGCTCCATCGGCATCGCCTTCTGGCGCAACATCTGGAGCATTATGAACAAGAAGTTCCAAAACGTCCGATCTCACCCCACCTGCTACGATCTCTTCAACGAGGTCTGGTACAACCCAGAGGCCTAGCTCGTCTATCAGACCGCAGGTGGCTTCCCATTAACTGCCGGGCAGCTCTCTCGGCGGTTTGGGGTGGGGCCGGTCATCGCCACTGAGCTTTAGCCTGCCCCACCCCCGCTTAAGCTTTACCGCCTAACTACTCACCTAGCTCGGCCTGGATCTGGCAATCCAGGCCAAAAGCGACAAAATTAGCTCGAATCAGTCCTTTTAGCTGCCGGATCGCTAGATCCGGCAGGAGCAGGTGAGTAGTTACTTTACCGCCTTCCGAGGTCTCTGAGACCTCAGAAGGTTATCTCAGAGGAACTTATTATGGTCAAGTTTATCGTTCGACGTTTGGGGTTCATGCTCCTGACGATGCTTCTTGTTTCCATAGCTGTCTTCGCCATCACTGAGATCGCCCCTGGCAACATCGCCCGCAACATCCTGGGGGCCTTCGCTACGCCGCAACAGGAGGCATCCTTTCTGGCCCAGTTGGGGCTGGACCAGCCGCTGTACATCCGATACCTTAACTGGCTGGTGGGCAGCGATTGGCGAGCAGAGCGGTTTGTGGGCCTGCCCCTGCGGCGGATAAAGAAGCCAGGGACTGAGTTCTACGAGTGGTGGGCCGTGGAAGCCGACGGCAGCCTGGTGCGCTGGAAAATGGAGGGCGAAGACCTCATCGCGCTGCGCTTGCAGCCGGATGGCACAGCAGTTGAATCTATCGACAACGATAGATGGCAGACGGACGAAAAGGGGGTCAGCACCTTCTGGGGGGTGGACACCCACAACCACGCCGTCATGTGGGAGAAGGGGGCTGAGCAGACTTACTGGATGCGGGCCAAGGGGGCAGGTTGGTGGGTGGAGCAGTCGGGCGGCGCCAGGAGGTACATACCCTTGCAGCGTGGCCTGTTACGCGGCGACCCGGGTGAATCCGTGTGGACCGGCCGTCCCGTGGCCGATACGCTCCTTAGACGGCTCCAGAACTCGATCCTCCTGGCGGCCATCGCCTTCGTAATTGTCATGCCCCTGGCTCTCCTGCTCGGCCTGCTGGCGGGCCTCAATGAAGGCAAACCGCTGGACCGCATCCTCTCCGTCAGCGGCCTGGTGACCACCGCCACTCCTGAATTCGCCACCGGCATCTTCCTTATCCTGATACTCTCCTCCTGGTTGAAATTGCTCCCTGGCGCTACCGTGTTCGTGAGCGAGAAAGCAGCCTTCCAAAACCCGAAGATGCTGATCCTGCCGGTTATGACCCTCACCCTGATCGAGCTTGGTTACGTGCTGCGTATCACGCGGGCCAGCATGGTAGAGGTGATGCGGACGGCCTACATCCGCACCGCTATCCTCAAGGGGCTGCCCTACTGGCGAGTTGTCCTCAAGCACGCCGCGCGCAACGCTTTGATGGCCCCTATTACGGTCATCATGCTCCACGTCAACTGGCTGATGGGGGGAATCGTGATAGTGGAGGCCATCTTCGGCTTCCCTGGACTGGGGCGCTACCTGCTGGATGCCGCCTTGTACAAGGACGTCTTCGCCATCGAAGCGGGGGCCATGGTCATGGTTTTCCTGGCTGTGGGGACGCAATTGGTAGCCGACATTATCTACACCTTCCTTAACCCCCGCATTCGGTACGCCTGAGGGGCGCCTGCTCGCGCCCATGCATAATCCACCGATCACCAGAAGAGAGGTCGTATTATTATGGCTGTAAGCGAACAAGTTATGCCGGTTATTTCTGAGCCTCCATCGCGGTGGCAACGCCTGCGAGAAACGATCGCCCCTATCTTGCGATCTAAAGTGGCACTCGTTGGGTTAGGGCTGGTTATCTTCTGGATTCTGGTAGCCATCTTCGCCCCTCTCATCTCGCCTCATGGTCCGCTGGAACAAGACTCCAAGGCCGTGAATACGGGCCCGTCGCCAGAGTACCCCCTGGGCACCGACGACCTGGGACGAGACCTTTGGGCCCGTCTGGCCTACGGCAGTCGCATCATTTTAGTCCTGGCTCCCCTGTCAGTGCTGTGCGCCTTGGCCGTCGGGATCACATTAGGACTGACGGCCGGTTACTTTGGCGGGTTGGTGGATGAGGTCGTGATGCGCATCCTGGACGCCATGATGGCCTTTCCGGCCATCCTGCTTTATCTGATCATTATCGCCGCCGTTGGGGCCTCCGCCACGAATGTGGTCATCGCCATTACGATCGCTGGCGCTCCCGGCATCGCCCGGCTGGTGCGCAGCTTGACTCTGGACATCCGCACCCGCGAGTACATCGCCGCCGCAAGGCTAAGGGGAGAGAACCCTCTCTACGTGATGTTTGTGGAGATTTTGCCCAATGCCTCGGGCCCCATTATCGTGGACGCCATGCTGCGGGTGGGCTATGCCGCCTTTGCCATCGGCACGCTAGGTTTCCTGGGCCTGGGCCTGCCGCCCCCCACACCTGACTGGGGCAGCATGGTCTCTCGGGGACGCCGCTATATCTGGACTAACCCCTGGGCCGTCTTATGGCCCTCGCTGGCTATCTCTTCCCTGGTGGTGGGGCTTAACCTCCTGGCCGATGGCCTGGCCGAAGAATCAACGCGCTACCGGTAGCTCCTGATGGCTCCAGGCCAGAGAATGTACGCATAAGGAGTATCTATGGAACGCCAGAAGAAGCCCGTTTTGAAGGTTGAAAACCTGGCCATCTCGTATGAGACGCGTAAGGGCCAGGTGGATGCCGTGCGCGACGTTTCCTTCGAGATCGTGCAGGGCAGGACTCACGGCATCGTGGGCGAGTCTGGTTGCGGCAAAAGCACGGTGGCCTTCGGCATCGTCAACTTCCTGGGGCGCAATGGCCGCATCGTGGACGGCAGCATCCTTTTTCAAGGGCAGGAACTAAGAGGACGGTCGGAGAAGGAACTGCAACATCTGCGGGGCAACCAGATCTCCATGGTCTACCAGGACCCGATGCAAGCCCTCAATCCCAGCCTGCGCATCGGCGACCAGTTGAGCGAGGTGCTGATCGTCCACCGCGGCCTTAAGAAAGAGGAGGCCTGGCAGAAGTGCATAGCCATGTTACGACGGGTGTACATGGCCGATCCGGCGGCGGTTATGGAGCGATATCCGCACCAGTTGTCCGGCGGGCAGCAGCAACGGGTGGTCATTGCCATGGCCCTGCTCAACAATCCGGCCCTCTTGATTATGGACGAGCCGACCACTGCCCTGGACGTGACCGTCGAGGCCGCCGTTTTGGACCTCATTGCCGAGCTACGGCGCGACTTCGACACGGCCATCATGTACATCAGCCACAACCTGGGGGTCGTGGCCCGGGTCAGCAACCACGTGGGCGTGATGTATGCGGGCGAGATGGTCGAGCGGGCCTCGGTCGAGGACATTTTTCTGCACCCCATGCACCCTTACACCCAGGGGCTGATGCGGTGCGTGCCCAAGCTGGGCCGCAGCAAGGAAAGTAGCTACCTGTACCCCATCCCGGGGCAGGTGCCTTCCCCAGAGAATTTGCCGCCGGGCTGTATCTTCGAGCCGCGTTGTGACTACGCCCGCGCAGAATGCCGCGCCCAACATCCTGAGTTGCGCCAAGTGAGCGAGGCCCACTTTGCCCGCTGTCTGTTCGCCGAAGAGATCGCCAAAACGGATTGGCAACCACCACCCAGCCTGGTGCCCGCTCTGACAGAACTGACCTCTGGGGGTCGACGTGAAGACGAGACTCCAATCCTGCGGGTTTGGAACGTCAAGACCTACTACGAGCACACCCAGACCTCGCTGGCCAGCATAACAGGTCTGGGAAAAAAACAGTACGTCAAGGCCGTGGACGACGTCAGCCTGGAGGTGTCGAAAGGCTGCACCCTGGGTATCGTGGGCGAATCGGGCTGCGGAAAGAGCACTCTGGCTAAAACCATCGTCGGGCTGGAATCACCCACCGACGGCGAGATAGAGTTTATGGGCTTCGACGTCTCCATCCCGGTATCAAAGCGAGACCTCAATCTCATCGAAGAGTTGCAGATGGTCTTCCAAAACCCCGATTCTACCATGAATCCCTTCTTTACGGTGGGGCATCAAATCGCCCGTCCGCTGAGGCGCTTCAGGACGGTGACGTCTGAGCAGGTGAGGAGCGAAGTGCTGCGGCTGTTAGACGCCGTTAAACTGGACGAACGCTACTACGATCGCCTGCCCCGGCAGTTGAGCGGTGGGGAGAAACAGCGGGTGGGTATTGCCCGTGCTTTCGCCAGCCGACCAGACCTGGTCCTCTGCGATGAGCCGGTCTCGTCTCTGGACGTGTCGGTGCAGGCCGCGGTGCTCAACCTGCTTATGGAGATTCAACGGGAGTACAACACCACCCTGGTCTTCATCGCCCACGATCTGAGCGTCGTCCGCTTCTTCTCCGACTACGTGGCGGTGATGTATCTGGGACAGGTTTGCGAGTTTGGGCCGGCCGAGGCGATCTACGCTCCGCCCTATCACCCCTATACCGAAGCCCTGCTCTCGGCGGTGCCCATCCCTGACCCCAGCGTGGAACAGAAGCACATCCGCCTGGAGGGTACGGTGCCCAGCGCTCTCAACCCGCCCGGCGGCTGCCGCTTCAATACTCGTTGCCCCCGCAAGCTCGGCCAGATTTGCGAAACGGAAACGCCGCCCTGGAGACATAACACAGAAGAGCACCGCATCTTCTGCCACATCCCGCTGGAAGAGCTGCGCCAGATGGAAGCAGTGGTGACCGCGGACTGATCGGCAACATTTTAGCTCAGCGAATACGCTACGGGAGAGTGAGAAGAAATGAAGAAGGTCAACATCGCCTTGATCGGTTACAAATTTATGGGCAAGGCTCATTCCTATGGCTACAAGAACCTGCCCCTTGTCTTCGGGCCGCAGTTCCAGCCCGTGATGAAAGTCATCTGCGGCCGGAACGAGGAGGCGGTGAAGGCTGCCGCCGAGCAGTATGGCTGGCAGGAATGGGAGACGGACTGGAGGAAGGTGGTCGAGCGGGAAGACATCGACCTGGTTGATGTCGGCTCCAACGACAATACCCACGCCGAAATCTCCATCGCCGCCGCCCGTGCCGGGAAAAACGTCGTCTGCGAAAAGCCCATGGCTACCAGCCTGTCGGAAGCCAGGGAGATGCTGGCGGCTGTGCAGGAGGCCGGAGTAAAGCACATGCTGGCTTTCAACTTTCGGCGCATACCAGCGCTTACCCTGGCCCGGGAGTTTATCGCCGAAGGCAAAATAGGGCGCATCTGTCACTGGCGGGCCACCTGGCTTTCCGACTGGATCATGCCGGAAGATTTTCCCCTGGTCTGGCGGCTGCAAAAGGGGAACGTCGGCTCTGGGGCGTTAGGGGATCTCGGCTCGCACACGATTGACCTGGCCCGCTTCCTGGTGGGCGAGATAGAAGAGGTCACAGGCATGTGGGAAACTTTCCGCCAGGAACGCCCCCTGGTGGACGACCCCACGAAGACAGGCCAGGTAACGGTAGACGATGCCACGCTCTTCCTGGCCCGCTTCGCCAACGGAGCGTTAGGCTCCTTCGAGGTCACGCGCTTTGCTGGGGGGAACAGGCAAAGGTTCGGTCTCGAAATAGACGGGGAGAAGGGCAGCCTGCGCTTTAATTTCAACTATTTCAACGAACTGCACTATTTTTCCTGGGATGACCCCCCTGGCGAACAGGGCTTCAAAACCATCTACGTCGGCGACCCACAGCACCCTTACGCCCCCCATTGGTGGCCCAACGGTCACTTCACGCACTACGGCTCCCTCTTCGTCAACCAGGCTTACGAGCTGTTCAAGGCTCTGGCGAACGACGAGATGCCCGTGCCCAATTTCGAGGACGGAGTGCAGTGTCAGGCCGTGCTGGAAGCGGTGGAAAAATCCATCGAGGACAGAAGTTGGGTGCGCCCGGCCGATCTGCTAAGGTGATAAAAATATCTCGGTAACATTTTAGCTGACCAGCGCGCGACAGATTGACAAATCTACCCGAATGCTATATAATTTGGTAGGCTTCCAAAGATGGAAGCAAATTTAGCGACTAAGGGGCTTCTCAAAAACCCACCTGTGGAATTTCATCACTTAGTGGTGGGGAGTGCCTTGCTTTTATCAGGCGCTCTCAAACCAGAAGGGGGGTGATAAATCAAACGAGTCCTCTAAAGATATAACTCAAACCAATAACCAACAATGAAGAATGAAGAAGGAGAGTGAAAGATGCTTACTTTAAAGTCTAGGATATTTTCCACTCTGGTAGTGCTCGTCTTGGTGATGGGCTTTGTTTCCGCGCCCGTGGCGCTCGCCAGCGAGCCTGCCCAGGAGAAACCCTTTGAAGGCCAGACGCTGACAGTCTGGATCGGAGGGCACGTGGTGGAGCAGGAAGAGCTCTGGGACGAGATAATGAAGAACTATGAGGCCGAAAGCGGAGCCAAGATTAACTACACCCTCATCGGCTTCGAAGTCTATTACGAAAAGCTGGTGGGGGCTTTCTCTGCCGCTTCCCCGCCAGACGTCTGCTTCGCCGACCTGGGAGGCTGGGCGCCCACTTTTGCCGCTGAAGGATGGCTGGAGCCATTAGAGGACCAGTTGGCCGAGTGGGAAGGGACGGAGCAAATCTGGCCCAACCTGTGGTCTACGGTCACCCTGGATGGCGTGCGCTACGGCGTGCCCTGGTTTACCGATTGCCGCGCGCTTCTCTACCACAAGGGTCTGTTTGAAGAGGCAGGGCTTGACCCCAACGACCCGCCCCGCACCTGGTACGACCTGCTGGAAGCGGCCCAAAAGCTCACCCAGCCGGACAAAGGCATCTATGGCTATGGCGTCTCCGGCCTCAAATCGGAGATCTCCACTCTTGGCTATATGATGTTCCTGGGCGGCAATGGCGGACGTCTCCTGAACGAGGATTATACAGAAGTGACCTTCAACAATCCTCGCGGGGTGCAAGCCTTGCGCTTCTACGCCGAGCTGTTCACCAAATACGGGGTCTCCCCGCCAGGGACGGCCAACCAGGGCGAGGACGACTACCGCACGGCTATGGCCCAGGGGAAAGTGGCAATGTCTATTGGAGGGCCCTGGTCCTTCCCGCTCATCGAAATGGCCAACCCGGACATTAAGGGCCAATACGCGATGGCGATGCACCCTTACAACCTGGAGCCTTACAGCGTCCTCGGGGGCTGGGCTTCAGTCGTGGCCGCAGAGTCCGAGAAGAAGGACCTGGCCTGGGACTTCATCTCCTACATCACCAGCAAGGACGTGTGGCTGTACTGGTTAACGAAGAGCGCTGGGCCGCTTACCGCCCGCATGGATGCGGCCCAAGAAACGCCTACGTACCAAAACCCGCTGTGGAGCGTCATCCTGGAAACCTTCCCGACGGCCGATGCCCGTGCCCCTATCCCGCAGTGGCCGCAGATTTCCAGCGAGATTCAGGACATGGTGCAGAGCGTCGTTGTCGGTCAGGCCACCCCGGAGGAAGCGGTCCAACGAGCCGCCGATAACATCACTAAAATCCTCCAGGGCGAATGAACAGGTAGTGATACTTAGTAGATAGGAAAGGGGCGGGGGCACAAGCGAGATACCCCGCCCTTTCTCTCAGGAAAAGATGATATGGAGAAAGGAGAGTTTATCGCCGGACATGGAGCGTAAAAAGAGGAAGAGGTTTTGGAATCCAGAATGGACCACCGCCTATCTCATGGTAATCCCTTTCTCCCTGTTGCTGCTGGGGCTGATAGTTTACCCTATCTGCTGGAACGTTGTTCTGAGCTTTCAGAGCAAAGGAGGGGCCTTCTCCCTGAACAATTACCGCCAGATTTTGAGCGACCCACTCTTCCGGCGGGTTACTTACAACACCACGATCTGGACTCTGGGCAGCATCATCCCCCAATTAGTGATCGGCTTAGGCGTGGCCCTGTTGTTAAATCAGAAAGTCAAAGGCAGACCTTTCTTCCGGGCCATCATCTTGATTCTGCCCTGGGCCACACCGCACATAGTGGGCGCCCTGGCCTGGCGCTGGATGTACAATGACCTCTACGGGGTATTCAACGATCTGCTGCTGAGGGTGGGCCTGATCCACAGGCCCCTAGCCTGGCTCGGCCAGACTGACTGGGCCCGCTTTTCGGTGATTGTAGCCAATAACTGGAAGGGGTTCAGCCTATCGGCCATGTTTTACCTGGCTGGCTTGCAGACCATCCCCGACGAGATCAGAGAGGCGGCGCAGATCGATGGCGCCGGGCGCGTGGCCCTCTTTCGCCACGTGATTTTACCATATCTACGCCCCACCATTACCATTACCGTTCTTCTGACCGTCATTTTTACTATCAACTATTTCCCACTCATCTACATCATGACTGGAGGCGGCCCGGCGCAGTCCACAGATACTTATGTTACCTGGGCCTACCTGGTGGGATTCACCTTTCTTGGTTTCTCCAAATCGGCTGCTATCTCTACCCTTAACTTCCTGATTGTTCTTGTTGTTACTGCGCTTTATGTATACTACCTGACACGGTCGGAAAATACTTGAGGAGGGCGAGTAGTGTACAAATACTTTAATAAAATTATAATTTATGCTTTATTGATTTTATTATCCGTAATAGTAGGTTTTCCTTTCTTATGGCTCCTGATCACCTCTCTTAAGACCTATCCAGATATATATGCTTTTCCGATTATATATGTACCGACACATATAACTCTTGAGCACTATCACATTGTTTTTCAACACAATTTCGGGCGCTATTTCCTCAATACTTTTCTAATCAGCATCGGCACGGGCCTGCTTTCTATCCTCCTGGGAGTGATGCCCGCTTATGCTTTCAGCCGCTTCAGTTTCCCGGCCAAAAAACCTCTATTCATAAGCATCCTGTTCTGCCAGATGTTCCCCCAGGTGGTCTTCGTCATACCCTTCTTTCTGTTGCTGAAGGCCCTCCATCTCATAGATACCCTTCCAGGAGTGATCCTGACCTACCTGCCCTTCACCACTCCGATAGCCATCTGGTTTTTGAACAACTTCTTCCACGAAGTACCTCGTGATCTGGAAGAAGCAGCAATGATCGATGGCTGCAACCGTTTCCAGGCTTTCTGGCGTGTGGCCCTGCCGTTGGTTTTGCCGGGGATGGCGGCGGTAGCCATCTACTCCTTCCTCTTCGCCTGGGGAGAACTGATGTTCGCCCTCTCCTTCCTGCCCAGCCAGGACAGGCAGACCGTTCCCATCATCCTCTCCCTGTTCGTGGGCCAATACAACACCCGCTGGGGAGAGCTTTTCGCCGGATCGGTGGCGGCCACCATCCCGGCTCTGGCCGTCTTCATGTTCCTGCAATCGTACTTTGTGCGAGGGCTGACTGCCGGAGCGGTCAAAGGCTGAAGGAGACGAGGTTATGACCACTCAGATTGATCGATAAACGAGGAGGCGAGCGGTGGAACGTATGGTGAGTGCTACGGAAGCCCGCGCCCGCTTTGGCGAATTGATGCAGCAGGTAGCGGAGAGCGAGGAGACAGTTATCGTAGAGCGCGGGGGAAAACCCTACGTGGTCATGCTCTCCATAATCGAGTATGAACGCCTGCTGGCGGCGCAGCAAGAGCGGGAGAACTGGAAAGAACTGGTTCAGCAGGCACGGGAACAGATTCGGGCCGAGTTGGGCGAACGCGAACTGCCGCCCTCTGAGGAAATCATTCGGCAGATGAGAGAGGAAAGGGATGCCCAACTCCTGGGTCTGCGTTGACGCTAATCTGGTGATCCGCCTGGTAGTGGACTCAAAGAATGAATCTGTCTGGCAGCTGTGGGATCAGTGGGATGCCGAAAGACGGCAACTGGCTGCTCCCACACTGATTTACTACGAGGTGACAAATGCCCTTCATCGCTACCAAAAGCAGGGGCTAATAAGTGCGTCATCAGTGCGATTGGCGTTGAAAGCCGCTCTTTCTCTCCCCATTCGCCTTCATGGAGAGGCCGATTTGCACCGGCGGGCGCTGGATATGGCCGAACGTTTCTCGCTCCCTGCTGCTTATGACGCTCACTATCTGGCCCTGAACGTGCACCCGCGACGGCAGGCGAGACGGGGCTGCCTGGCTTCCATCAGCTTCGCTTTCGATCCCGACGACGAATTTATCGAACGGATGGGAGTGACCAACCCTTTTCTCGATCCACTGAACCCCCAAAGCGAGTACGCCGAATTCTTCCTCGGCTTCGTGACCCAGATGCTCAAGGACGATCCTGACTACGCGGCCCGCCTGGAATCGCATTATCGCCAGGTCAAGCAGACGAATGGCTGATCCAACGCACCTCACCCACCGGGTGCTGGCCTGGCTAGGGAGGAAGGCCAAAGAGAGGCCGCCGCGTCCGAGAAAGAAGAAAAGCAGAGGAAAGCGTAGAAGGCAATAAAACATTTTCTGGAGATTATGTAGACACACAAGGAGATTCGATCTATGGAAAAGGTCAAAGAGTCCGAGCAGGAATATCGCAACGTCGATAGCGGGGTAAAATACCTCATGCGCGGCCCTAAAATCGATTGGGGCCTCATCCTCCTGAAGCCTGATAAGTGGCTGGGCGGACACTACCACGAAGAAGTAGAGGAAGTCTTTTACTTCCTTGAGGGACGAGGCAAGGTCTACGTTGACGGCACGGAGTACGCGATCGAGGCCGGAGACGCGGTGCGCATGGAGGCCACGGAGAAACACGATATCCACAACGACGGCGACCAGCCTCTCAAGATGGTCTTCATCAAAGCGCCCTGCCTGCCCAAAGATAAAGTGGAGGCTTCGGCCACGGAATAGCCCATGGAATAGCTCATAGTGGAAGTCACTGTGGGCAACCCGTCGCCCGATAGCCAGTCACGAAATCGCTCCTACCTATATTATAGCCTGGCCGACACTCCTCGTTGACCACCAATGCTTTCAGGTAGAAGCTCACCCCCGATTCTGCTGCCTTCCAGGTCTGGCTCATAGCGACTCCAACCTGAGCGCTTTTGCTCTGACCAGCAGGTATATCTCCCGCCTGCCATTCGGTGGGGGAAAAACTGGAGATGTATCCAAAGAAATCCGTAGAGCTGATAATGAGCTTCACGTTCTGAGCCATCCCTTGCCGGCCGGTGTTGATGACAGTCAGAGTGAAAGCGAAGTTATCGCAAGCTATCTGATCGAGACCGAAATCAACAACCAGGTTGGCATCACATTGAGCTGTAGGGGTTGCGGTCGGGGTCAGACTCGGGGTCGGTGTTTCAGTTGGGATGGGCGTCTCGACGGTAGGCGTCTCGGTCGGGGTCAGGGTTGGGGTTGGCGTATCGGTGGCGGTCGGCGTCTCAGTGGGGGTGGGCGTCTCGACGGTAGGCGTCTCGGTCGGGGTCAGGGTCAGGGTGGGCGTATCGGTTGGGGTAGGCGTCTCGACGGTCGGGGTCTCGGTCGGGGTCAGAGTAGGCGTCGGAGTGTCGGTGGTAGGTGTTGTGGTTGGTGTCCACGTAGACGTTGGCGTACTGGTGGCCGTGGGCGTGGCGGTGGGTTTCGGGGGCAGATAGAGCCGTTGTCCCACCCAGATGTTGTAATCGGTCAGACAGTTAGCCAGCCTGATAGCCTCGACCGTGGTGTGATACTCCTGGGCCAGCGAGAAAAGGGTATCGCCGGCCTGCACCGTGTAGATAAGCCACCCCACAGGGGGGCCGCAAGGGGTAAAGGTGGGGGTCGGCCACCAGGTGGGAGTCGGCGAAGAGGGCAGGGGGGGCAGATACAGCAATTGTCCAGGGGTGAGGTTGTAACTGGTCAGACAGTTGGCGCTCACAATAGTCTGCACGTCGAGGCCGTAACGCCAGGCCAGCGATTGCAGACTGTCGCCATACTGCACCACGTAGATCTGCCAGCCTGAAGGCGGACGACAAGGGGTAAGGGTGGGAGTCGGCGAAGAGGGCAGCGGAGGCAGATACAGCAATTGTCCAGGGGTGAGGTCGTAACTGGTCAGACAATTAGCCTTTACGATAGCCTGGACATCGGTGCCGTAACGCCAGGCCAGCGATTGTAGACTGTCGCCATATTGCACCACGTGGAGAGTCCAGCCGTAGGGTGGGTTACAGACGGTGACGATGGGGGTAGGAGTAGCCGCAGGCGTGGGCCTCACTGTGGTGGGAACGTAAGTCAGAGTGTAAGTCGGAATGTAGGACGGTGTGGGGCGAACGGGAGTTGTCACCGTTCGCGTGGGGCGCATGAAAGTTGTGGCCGTGGCCGTGACCGTGACTGGCCTGGTCGGGGAAGGACGATAGAACCCCTCTACCGTAGAAGTGGGGGTAGGCGCCCCCGCTTCAAAGACCAGGGTCTCCAGTATGCCTATCACGCCCAGAGAGATAACCAGACCGACCAGCAACCCAATCAAAAGCGGTTTTCCCAGAAGGGCGGTGGGTTTTAGATAAGGCCCAGGGCCACCCTTAGGGCCTGGCCCTGGCAAGATAGGCGGCTTAATGAACCCCAGGTCGGAGAGAAACTGTTGGCCCAAACGAGTAATCCCGATCTGGCCCTCTATCTCCTCCACCACCCTACTGCGCAACAGAGAGCCAAGCTTCTCCCACAATTCCCTGTTCGATATACCCAGGTCTTCTTTCAGTTGATCGGGCCTCACCTTCCCCCTGCGGTTGACAAAGGCCAAAACAAATAACAACGATCGATCACAGATTATGTCAACTTCATCCTTGTGCTCTCTGTAGAGCTTGAGAAAATTCTCAGAAAAACTTGTCATCTCAGGCCAGCCCCCATCCCCTGGCGCTCTGAAAAGCTCTCCACTTGGTCGCCTGCAAGACATCGACCTTCTGCATCACTTTATCCAATAACTTGCATTCGACGATATCTTCGGGATATTGATAGGTTTCGACGTTACCATACAGCGTGCGTAGTTCCTGGAGCGCTCCCTGATAGCTATAGCCATCCTTAGCCCTCTCGTCAATGAAGATCAGAAGTTTGAAGGCGATAACCCTGAATTCGGCGAAATCATGCACCTCCGCTACAGAGCCGTAAGAACTCTGGATCACGATGACCAAATCGGCGGCGTGAGCCTGAAGGAATTCCTGGCCTTTCAGAGACATAGGGATGTCGATATCGCCCCCGGCGATTTCCTCACTGAAAATGGCGGCGTGGCCCCTCATTCTCAAGGCATCCCTGATCTGAAGCCGTTTTTGATATAAGTCTCCCCCGCTTTCCCCCGGCCCCCATACCAGGATCACCAGCGGGGTGCGCCTGATTTCCTCCTGCAAGGCCCGGTAGCGGGGCATAAACTCTTCCTCAAAATATTTCCTGGCCCTCGGCGACATGCGCGCTGCGGCCTGGCCGTCCGTTTGCAAATCCATTTCGCTGCTATTCATCCTATCCTGAAAACCATCCGCAAAATTTCAGAGATTGAGATTGAATCACAGGGAGGAGCGTCCTGCTTCTACCTTACAATAACATGGATTTGCCTCTTTGTGGGTAGAGGTTCGGTAGAGGTTAGGTTGAGGGTCAGTAGAGGCTCGATTCAAGCTTTCTCGTTTGACTTGACATCTCGCCAGAGGGTGCTATATAATAGCCACAGGCAGGGAAGGTTGCGAATCGAGGGAGGAAAGAATGAAAAAACCTTCAGTCATTCTCGTTCTATGGGCCCTGGTAAGTCTGACGGTCGGCGCTCTCGTTCAGCCTGTCATTATAGCTCAGGGGGCAGCGCCGACCCCAATTCCAGGCGTCAGTGGGAGATTGTGCTTCAACTGTCTGCCCGGCGAGGTGGTCGTGATCAAAATTCGCTGGTTGAGCATCGACGCTAACCCCACCTGGACGGAATGGGCCTCGCGTAATGCCACCCCTCCCCACGAATGCTGCCATAATGGCAATATCTGCGTCGATGCCTCGATGGATTGGTTGTCTTATCAAAAGCTGGAGTGGCAAGCCTTTGACGACCAGGGCAGGCTCATCGTCAGCGGCGACATGCCTCTCCCCCAGGGGTGGAAGGAGAACCACAACAAGGTTCAGTGGGATCTGATAGCCAACCTATGCGAACCTGCGCCCACCCCGATAGCTACTGAGGAAGCGATCAGCTCACAGAGTCAGAGCTACGCCACACTGACAATTGAGGCTGCCGGCTCCCTACAATTCGGGCCGGTGTACGATAACGGTCTCAGCATTGTGGGCAGCGGCGCCCTGGCGGGGGACATCAACGATTCGTACCAGACTGCCTGTCGGGTGGTTATGCAAAATCTCTCCGTAGGACAGATGGTGGAAGGCATCCTCGAAGTTGGATCGGAAGGCGAGCAATTCACAGTCTCTTACAGCGGCCTGCTCGAATTTACGTCCGGCTCATCGCCGTATGGACCAGCCATCGCCAGGCTTATGACCTCCGGCCAGGTCACGGCGGCTAGCGGAGCCTACGCCCATCTCCTGGGGGCCGCCTTTGACCTGAACGGCTATGGCCTTATCGGTTATCCCATTCCTGTGAAGGGCAGCGTTCGCCTCTTCCCGGCCCGGTAACAGGCCCAAATAAACGCTCAGACCAACCTTAGTGGTGAGATGCCAGTAGGCCAAATGGCCTATATAAGAGAGGTGGAAATAAGCCATTTGGCCTATGACGAAATCGATAAGTCGGCTGATGTGTAGCGGGCCAGAGAAAAGTATAATGTAAGTGGTGAGAGTTAAACAAGAGTTGGAAGGAGGAGTGATGGTGAGAAAACTTTTAGCGATTCTCGTTCTGTTTGCCCTGGTGAGCCTGGTGGCCGGCGCTCTTGCTCAGCCTGTCACTATAGCTCAAGAGCCAACCCCGACCCCCATTCCCCCAACCCCAGAGCCACCCTGCGAACAGAGCGTCAGGGGGAAATTATGCTTCACCTGGCTGCCCGGTGAGGTGACCGTTATCAAACTCCGCTGGTTGAGCATCGACGATCCAGCCATCTGGACGGATTGGACCCCAGGTTCAGGTGACGCCACCCCCTCCTACGGACGCTATGATGGGGGCGTCTGCATCGATGCCTCGATGGATTGGCTGTCTTATAGCAGGCTCGAGTGGCGGGGTCTTGACGGCCAGGGGAACGTCATCGTCAGCGGCCAAATGCCTCTCCCAAGGGGTTGGAAAGGGCCTGACTGTGAACCGAAGATTCAATGGGATCTGGTAGTTAATCTATCGCCATACGCCCCCATGCCTACACCCGCTCCATACGCTTTCGTGCCCACGCCCACCTGGATGGCTCCCGAGGAAGCGCTCAGGCCACAGATCTACGCCCCGCTGATGGCTGAAGCCTCTGGCTCTTTACAGTTCGGGCCTATGTATGATAACAGCTTTAGCGTCTTTGGCAGCGGTAACCTGGTAGGAGACATCAACGACTCTTACCAGAGCGTCTGTAGCATGGTCATGCAAAATCTCTATGCAGGCCAGGTGGAAGGCACCCTCTACGCGGGGTCAGGAGGCAATCAATTCGCAGTGTCTTACAGCGGCCTGCTCGAGTTTGTATCCGGCTCATCGCCGTATGGACCGGCCACCGCCAGATTTACGAACTCCGGTTATATCACGGCGGCCAGTGGAGCCTACGCCTATCTCCTGGGGGCCAGCTTTGACCTGAACGGCTATGGCCTTATCGGTTATCCCATCCCTGTGAAGGGCAGCGTTCGCATCTTCCGATATTAGACCTTGCCCACCGTCAGCATGTAGATGACCGATTCCTCCTCGCCATCGATCTCCAGCAGGCGGTTCAGGTCGTCGTCTGAGAAAGCGCCCACCGCGCAGGGCCCCAAACCCAGCGCAGTGGCGGTCAGATATATGTTTTCTCCGATGTGTCCGGCCTCCAGCATGACGTAACGATAGGCCCTGGCCCCATACTTCCACTCGGTGCGCTGGAAAATGGCCGTCAACAGGAAGACGACGTTAGCCCGCCCCGTCATCCGCTGCCCCAGAGCGTGCTTCACTATCTCCTGGCGAAAATCGCCTTCTTTCAGCAGCTCCAGGGCGTGCTCGCGGACGGCGTAATGATAGATTCCGGCCTCCAGACCCTCCACGTCGTGCGCCACGGGGTAGATTTCGATAGGGTACAACGCGCCAGCCGAAGGCGCGGCCCGCAGGGGATAGCCCCCTTCCAGGGTTACGCCGCTGGCGTGGTGAAGCAGGCTCGACAGTTCCGCCAGGGACATGGCCTGCCCGGAATAGTTACGGATCGACCGGCGTCGGGCGATGGCTTCCTCCAGGCCGAGGCCGCCAGGGCTAAAATCGGTCGGGAGCGGGATCGTCTCGGCCTGGGGATAGGTTTTGTACGGCGCAGGGGCAGCGCCCCAGTCCAGAGCCTGGCTCAAGAGACCTGCATAGCCGGGCTTGCTCCATTGATGATAGACGCGTCCCACGTTCTGCCCGCTGACCAGGGACGACGGGAAGATCCGCAGCCGCCCCACCACAAAGCCCCCCACGGCGGCCAGCGCCCCGAAAAAAAGCCCGCGTCTGCTGAGTCGCGGCCACACACCTCTGGTAGCCATATGCACCTCCCTTTCTAAAAAACACCCCTCGAAGCGGGGGGTGTTTTTTCCATACATAGGCTGGAGGGGACTGGCACCTTCGAAGCGCCAGGCGCCTGACTTTCAGTCCAATAAATGCTCGATCTCCTCACGCCAGGGGAAGGACACCTGGGTGCCTACCTTCGTGACCGAGATGGCCGCCACCGCGTTGGCCCGTTCGATGGCCTCTCTGAGCGCCTTGCCCCGGGCCAGAAAATAGGCCAGGCTGCCGATGAAGGCGTCGCCCGCCCCGGTAGTGTCTACCGCCCTGGTCTCCACGGCCGGCACGTGGGTTGCGCCCTGGTCATCGACCAGCAGCGCCCCTCTCTCCCCCAGGGTGATGATCGCCACCTCAGCGCCCATCTCCCGCAGCTTTTGGGCCGCGACCTCGGCCTCTTCCAGGGTTTCCACCGACAGGCCGGTGATGATCTCGGTCTCGGTCTCGTTGGGAGCGGCGATGTCGCTGAGGGCCAGCAGTTCGCCGGGCAGGGGTTGACCAGGGGCCGGGTTGAAGATGGTGCGCACCCCGCCCTCTTTGGCGATGCGGAAAGCCTCGATGGTGGTCTCGATAGGCACCTCCAGTTGGCAGACCACCACGTCGGCGGCCAGGATGGCCTCTTGGGCCTGACGGGCATCCTCCGGCGACAGGCCATCGTTGGCTCCCGGCACGATGACGATCATGTTACGGCCCTCGTCGTCCACCAGGATGGGGGCCACCCCCGAAAAACGCTCCTCGTCGAAGAAGACATAGCGGGTATCGATGCCCATCTCCTGGTAGTTCTTAAGGGTGATCTCGCCCAAAGGATCGCGCCCCAGCCTGGTGACCATCGTTACCTGGGCGCCCATCCTGGCGGCCATCACCGCTTGATTGGCTCCTTTTCCGCCACAGCCCATGTGAAAATAATGACCCACCAGGGTCTCTCCCATTTTGGGCAGCCGGGGAATCTTGGAGATAAGGTCCATATTCGAGCTGCCCACCACGCAGATTTTAGGCTCGGTCATTTATTTTTATCTCCTCATGAATTTGATTAGCCGCTGGCTCCTGATTCAAGCCACAGAGAGCACAGAGCACCTAACCCTTGACCGCCCCCAGGGTCAGGCCGCGCACCAGGTAGCGTTGCAGGATCAGGGCCAGGGCGATACAGGGGATGACGGAAATCATCCCGCTGGCGGCAATCTCCCCCCAACGCACCTCGTGGCCGCCCACCAGGCTGGGCACCAGCACCGTCAGGGTGCGCACGTTGCGCCGCGTCAGCAACAGGGCAAACATGAACTCGTTCCAACTGAAGATAAAAGCGAAAAGAGCAGTAGCCACCAGCCCCGGAGCGACCAGAGGGAGAGCCACCCGCCAGAAAGCGCCCAGAGGGGAACAGCCGTCAATGAGGGCGGATTCCTCCAATTCCACGGGCAAATCCTCAAAGAAGCCCTTAAGCAACCAGATGGCGAAGGGCAGGTTAAAGATAGTATTGGCGATGATAAGTGACATGTGAGTATCCAGGAGCTTAAATTGTTTGAAGATGAGGAACAGAGGCAAAGCGGAAGCCACCGGCGGGAACATGCGGGTGGAAAGGATCCAGAAGGAAAAGTTCTTTCCGCCCACCCGGAAGCGGGCAATGCTGTAAGCGGCCAGCGAGCCGACCACCACCGAGACGAGCGTGCTGGCCGAGGCCACAATCAGGCTGTCACGCAGACTTTGCAGCCCGCCACGTCCATCAGGGGGCGGCACCATGGCCCCCACGTAATTGCGCAGGTCAATTTGTTTGGGAATGAACACCGGCGGGTAGGAGAAGAACTCCCCCCGGCCCTTGAAAGAGGTGAGAAACATCCATAGCACCGGAAAGAGAAAGAAAGCCAGGGCCAGGATTAAGATGACCGTAGTAACGATATCGCTCAGCCATTTCCTTCTTCTTCTCATTAGGCCGCCTCCCTGCGCTGTCGTTCCTGGAAGGCCAGGAACACCTGCGCGATTACAGTAATCACAATAAGCTGCACGAAGGCCAGGGCCGCCGTGTACCCCAGGCTGAAAAACTTAAACCCTTTCAGGTAAGTGTAAAAACTGATGGTCTCGGTGGCGCTGCCCGGCCCGCCTTTGGTCAGCAGGTATACAATGTCAAAGAGCTTGAAAGAATCCATCATGCGAATGAGGACCCCGATAATCAGGATTGGCACCAACAGCGGCAAAGTGATGTACCAGAAACTCTGCCAGCCGGAAGAGCCATCCACCTCCGCCGCCTCGTAAAGCTCCACCGGGATGGATTGCAGCCCGGCCAGGACGATCAGGATGACGAAAGGCGTCCACTGCCATACGTCGGTAATCATGATCGAGATGAGCGCCACCCCCGGGTTGGCAATCCAGGCATAACCATGGAGCCGAAAGCCTGATAATAGCTGGATAATGTAGTTCAAGGGCCCAAACTTATCGTGGTAAATCATCACCCACTGCATCCCGGATACCACCGGGGCAATCATTACGGGGATGAGGAACAGGGAGGTAACAAAAGTGCGCCAGCGACTCAGACGGTTCAGGAGGACGGCCAGGCCAGTGCCCAACCCCGACTGAATCGCCACCCCAAAGACGATCAGGATCAGGGTGTTCTTCAAGGCATTCCAGAAACGCTCATCCCGGAACAAAACATCGGCGAAATTCTTCAGGCCCACGAACTCCGGGGGGAAATTGGTGGTCAATTCCCAGGACAGGAAACACAGGCGCAACTCGTAGATGAGGGGGAAAATAGTGATAGCCAGCAAGAGCAGAACAGCCGGTAAAACGAGCAAGATAGGGGTCAACCGCGCCCCTTTAACCAGAAATACACCCCGTTCAAGAGGGGCGGCAGGCTTGGCAACGGTATTATTCTTCATGCTGTAACTCCCATAGCAAGCGGGGGAGGGGACCAGCCCCTCCCCCTTCAGGTGTCAGGCACTTGATTCTTACTCAATCAGCCCCAGTCCGCGGAAGCTTTCCAGCGCGGCCCGCCACAGCTCGACCTGTGTTTCACGACCGAGCTTATCGGTGATTTCATTCCACTCGTTGGCCACGGCATCCAGCGCGTCCTGGGCGCTCTCCTCCCCGGCCAGAACCATGTTGGCGTGCAGGCTGAGGGATTCCTCATACTGCTGCCCGCCGGGGATGAAGATCTCGGGGAAGCCATTAGCCATGTTGGCCTCCACGCCCTTCAGGTAAATTTCGGCATCCTCCACGTTGGCGAACATGGTATAAGCTTCGGGATGCTCAAAGTGGGACTTGCGGTACGGGTCGAGGCCGGTCAGCATGGTGGACACGTCGTCCAGGCTGCGGTCGTAGCTGATGTGCTTGGCTACCCAGTAGGCCGCTTCTTTGTTAGGGGAGTCGGCAGCCACCGCCACCACGCGGCCACAGGGCATCATGGAGCGGTGCACCACGCTGCCATCTTCTATCTTGTAGCCCGGCACAGACGCCACGCCCACTTTGCCCACGATCTTGGACTCTTCAGGATTGTTGCTCTTCTTGGGCACGCAAGGCCACTGGATGACCATGGCCGTATAGCCCTGGAGGAAGGCATCCTTCAACTCCTCGTAGCCGTAGGCCAGCATATCGGGCGGCCCGTACTTGAAGCTCTCGACCATGTGCTCCAGGGCAGCCACCGCCTCCGGGGTGTTGATGGTGGGGTTCATGTCTTCATCAAAGTACATTCCACCCCCGCCCCAACTGGCGAAGCGGTTGAGATACCAGGCGAAGCCCCAGTCGCGCTGGCCGTATTCCGCCAGACCGTAGAAGTCTTCTGCCAGGGCCTCCCCGGCCAGGGTCTCGCCGGCCTTGCGGGTGAAGAACTCGGCCACCTCCAGATACTCGTCCCAGGTCTCGGGCACGGTCAACTCACGGCCATATTTCTCCTGGAAAGCGGCCTGCTCTTCCTCGTTCTCAAAGAGGTCACGGCGGTACTCGAGCATAATTATGTCCCCGTCAACGGGCATGGCATAGGTCTTGCCCCCAAACTTGCAATACAACTCCCAGTAGGGGGCCAAGACGTCATCGGCCTTAGGATCCCAGACCTCCGGTGGGTCTTTAGCCATGTAATCGTCCAGCGGCTCCAGGTAGCCCAGGCCCGCGAACTCGCCGGTGAAAACCGGGTAATAGGTGACCACATCGAAGGCTCCGGTGCCGGCCACAAACTCGGTCTTCTCCTTCTCGTAGACTTCCGCAAATGGGATCTCGATGACGTTAATGTTGATGCCCACTTTGGCGAAGTCTTCTTTCCAGAACTCGTAAGGCTTGAGATTGTGGCCCGCATCGCCCACCAAGTTGACGGTCACTCCCCCAAAATCTTCCGGGTAGTCCCAGGTGTACACCTCCAGCGGGGCTTCGTTGGGCGGCACCGGCTCCTGAGCCAGAACCACTACACCAGCCAGGAGCATGCTCACAATGGTCACGATCCCAAGGATCGCCAAAACCCTCTTACTCCTCATGGTAAAAAAACCTCCTCGTTTTATTTGGCGCTCTGAGAGCAATTTATTTTCCACAACTTATGGAGCCTGATTCTCTTTCGCTCTATCACCCCCTTCCCTCCAGAAACTCAAGCAAAGAACCATCCCTATTTCTGACACTCCTATTTTAACCCCTCATAGAATATTTGTCAAGAGGATTGGGTGCATATTCACTCTGGGCGCCTTTCGATCTGAGGGCGCAGGCGGTAGGGCCTCCTTCCCTGGGGCCATCCCGGAGAAGAGGGGCCCTGATAGGCCCCCCTGCACACAGGCTGGGAGGCGAGGGCCTTGCCAGACCTTGTAATATGTGATACAATGTTTGATGAAGACAACAGATGAGCGGGAGAAAGGGGCTATGGGTGTTAGTTATGCTGGTGGGGCCAACCAGAATAATTGTGAACCCACGCCATTAGAATCTCTCAGGCAGGAGCTAACCTGGGGCAACTTGCTCAAACATCTAAGTCCTCTGGTCGAGCAGCGGGGTAAGGGGCTGCAAATCCTCGATGCTGGCGGGGGCACAGGCCAGTTAGCCATACGTCTAGCCAAACAGGGTTACAAAGTCTGGCTCCTCGACTTCTCACCTGAGATGTTGGACATCGCTGAGGCAAAGGCCCGTCACCTCGACTCTCTGGTATGTGATAACCTGTCCTTTTGTCTGGAAGCAGTGGAGAATGTGGGCACCACTTTCCCCAGTCGCTTCTTTGACGTGGTGGTCTGTCACACTTTGATAGAATACGTAGAGGAGCCCCAGGCGGTGCTGGCGGCCCTGACCAGAGTTTTGAAACGGGAAGGGCTTTTCTCGCTGGTCTTCAGCAATAAACACGTCAGACCTCTGCGCCTGGCTTTGCGGGAGCACAGGTTAGAGGAGGCTTTGGCGACCCTGAATGAAGTGCGCTTTGCTACTCCGCTGTTCGATCTGCCTGAACGGAGCTATGCGGTCGAAGAGATGCAAGAAGCTTTGGGCGCGGTAGGGATAGATATAGTGCAGGAATACGGGCTGGGTGTTTTCGGCCACTATTTGCCTGATAAGATCGTGGCTGATGGGGAGCGCTTTGAGCTATTGTTGCGTCTGGAAGCCTCGGCCGGTCAAATGGCTCCTTACAAATACATTGCCCAATGCATTCACCTGGTGGGTAGCAGGCGCCGTCCAACTGGGGGCGGTTCTTTTCCTCCATTTATAAACCAGGGTTTTTAGCAACAACCTGGTTTCTTCAAGAGCTTCCGAAGCGCCAGGCCCCTGATATCCTAGTCTGAAGCACGGCCCTGCACGATGACTTTGTAGATAGCCTCCAGTTCCTCCTCCGAATAGAAGTTGATGACCAGTCTTCCTCCCTTCTTGCTGCGAAAAAGCCTGACCTTGGTGCCCAGCGCCTCCCGAAACTCGTTTTCCAGGGCGGTGGTCTGTGGAGCAGGGGGCTGGTCGGGAGGGGCAGGACGGGAGTGGGCTGCCAGGCGTCTCACCATTTCTTCCGTCTGGCGCACAGTGAGGCCCCGTTCGATAATGGCCTGCAACACTTCAAGCTGAGCGTCCACCTTCTCCAGGGCCAGCAAAGCGCGGGCGTGTCCCTCGCTGATGCGTCCCTGAAGCAGTTCTTCTTTTACCTGGTCGGGCAGGCGCAAGAGACGCAGGGCGTTGGTCACCGTCACCCGGCTCTTGCCCACTTTGTGGGCCACCTGGGCCTGGGTCAGACCAAATTCTTCTACCAGTTGTTGATAGGCCACAGCCTCCTCCAGGGGGTTGAGGTCCGCCCGCTGAAGGTTTTCTACCAGGGCCAGCTCTAAGGTCTGCTGAGGAGTGACCTCCTTCACGATGACAGGCACTTTGCTCAGGCCCGCCAGTTTGGCCGCCTCCCAGCGCCTTTCCCCGGCTATAAGCTGATATCGGGCGCGCTCGCTCTCCGGCAACTGGCTCACGATCAGGGGTTGAATGAGGCCATGCTCCTGAATGGAAGCGGCCAACTCCTGCAAAGCCTGAGGCTCAAGGGCCTGACGGGGCTGGTGGGGATTAGGCACAATGGCCTCGACGGCGACCTTTATCAAACCAGAGTCGGCCTCGCTAACAGGGATGAGGGCGGCCAGTCCTTTTCCCAGACCTCGTTTCGATCGGGCCACGTTCAACCACCTCCTGAAAATTCCACCTCAAGAAATTCCTGAGCTAGAGCCTGGTAGGCCAGTCCGCCCGCAGAGGTGGGGGCGTAGGTGAGAATTGGTTCTCCGTAGCTGGGAGCTTCGCTCAGACGGACGTTGCGGGGGATAATGGTCTGAAAGACGCGGCCCGGAAAGTGCTTCCGTACCTCATCTACCACCTGCTGCGAGAGCCTGGTGCGGACATCGTACATGGTCAAGAGCAGGCCCAGGATCCTCAGCCTGGGGTTCAGTCCCTCCCGCACCAGGTTGAGAGTGTGGACCAATTGAGTCAAGCCTTCCAGGGCCAGATATTCGCACTGGACAGGGATGAGAACCCCGTTGCGGGCCGCGGTCAGGGCATTGACGGTCAAAAGCCCTAAACTGGGCGGGGTGTCAATCAGAACGTAATCGTAACGCTCAATAGTGGGAGCCAAAGCCTGGCCCAAAAAACGCTGACTGTCGGCAAGGCGGCTCATCTCCACCTCTGCTCCGGCCAGGTGCGGCGCAGAGGGGACCAGGTCGAGCTGAAATCTCTGCAAGGTGATGATGCTGCGGCTGAGGGGCACCTCGTTGATGAGCACATCGTAGATGGAAAGGGGCAGGTTGTTCTTATCCAGCCCCAGGCTGCTGGTAGCATTGGCCTGGGGGTCAATGTCCACCAGCAAAACACGTCGTCCGGCATCAGCCAGGTAAACCCCCAGGTTAACGGCAGTGGTGGTCTTCCCCACTCCTCCCTTTTGGTTAGCCAGGGCATACACTTGGGTCATTCACTCTTCTCACATCAGGTCCCTATTCACCCAATTCTCCGGTTCTTCACCTTCCAACACGGCTATTATATCCTTAACCACCATAGCCATGTCCCGCAGGGCCTCCTCAGTGTGGGAAGCCATGTGCGGCGTGAGCACTACGTTGGGCAGTTCGAAAAGCGGGTTGTCGGCGGGGGTAGGCTCTTGCTCGAAAACGTCCAGCCCGGCGCCGGCTATTTTCCCCGCGCGCAGGGCAGCGATCAGGGCCGCCTCGTCCACCACCGCTCCTCGCGAGGTGTTGATCAGGTAGGCGGTAGGCTTCATCAAGGAAAGCTCCCGCTCCCCAATGAGGTGATAGGTGGCAGGCAGCAGCGGGGTGTGCAGAGAGATGTAATCCGACCAGCGCAAAAGCTCGTCCAACTCGACCCAGCGGGCCCTCAGCCGGCCCGCCTCTTCCTCTTGCTTGAGTATGTCGTGGTAGAGGATAGTCATGTAGAAAGGCTGGCAGAGTTCGGCCAGGCGCCGGCCAATGTTCCCAAATCCGACGATGCCCAGGGTCTTGCCCCGCAGGCTTTGCCCGATGTACTCAAACCGAGCCTCCCACTTTCCCTGGCGGGCGGCTTTATCGGCGCGGCGGATGTGCTTAGAAAGCATAATTATCAGCCCCAGGGTGTGCTGGGCCACTGGTTCAACCGGCGCCAGGGGGGTGTTGACCACGTAGACCCCTCGCTCGGCAGCCGCTTGCAGGTCTACGTTGTCCACTCCCACGCCGTGCCGTCCCACGACCTTCAGACGAGGCGCGTTCTTTAAGACGCGCCGGTTTATGTTTCCCCCGGCCCGGATGACAATGCCCTCCACCTCGCCCACCTGGGCGATCAGGTCCTCCTCTTCCAGGCCGGTGGCAAAACGGACTTCCGCTTTCTCCCGCAGGAGGGCCATGGCGTCTTCGTGGATTTCTCCTAAGAGTAAAACGATTGGTTTCATACATTCACCGCCTGATTAAGTGATGATTCCCTGCTGCGAAATCTCGCACAAAAAGCGTTATTTGACTGGAATCTGAAAAGTGAGTATAATAATAAGTGATGAGGTGCCCCGGACTGCACGGGGATCCATGGCATGGCTGAGATGCTATGCGCCTGTCAGGGCAAGTCACATTTTTAAGGATCCACGGCGATTGTCGCCGTGGATTCGCTTTTGATCAGGGAATGTGCACAAGGGATACTTTGTGTCTAATTTTGGCAAAAGCCTCGGCGCAGCTTCGGGCAGAGCCGGTGGGCCTATCCTCATTTGACGCAAAATCGATCAGGTAGGCTGCGAAATCAGCCAATTGCAGGCCCGCGTAGAATGCAGAAAAGCCAAACCAGGGCAATTCAATCAATTGAGTGTGGCCCTCACGTGTAGCTATCCAATCACGGTAAGCATCAACCAGACGACGATCCTGGACACTGGAGTGCATGTCAGAGCGCATATCAACCATCAGCATTCCTGGGCCATGTTGAACACTCTTCAATTCCGCGTCTATCTCGTCAAGCAACCGCCAGAAAGCCAGGCGATACAAGTCGCTGTCGGAGCCAATATAGTCGGACAAATCACGTTTGTCCACCTGGACAGCAAAAATCCGACAAGGCAATTCTGCAATTAGTTGAGCCACATCGTTTATAGCCTTGATGCGTGTCCTCCAGTTTTGGCCTTTGAAAAACTTTTCTCCGCGCCGCATATCGCGGCCCTTGATTTCAAAGTCCTCCGGTTTCGCCCAACTGACCAGACGACGCTTTATACTTGCAACTCGGCTATCCACCTCCTGCCAATCACGGACGTGAATAGCTACACCTGCCAGAACGAAGAACGGTGTTTGCTTATCACGCAGTCCTGTTCCACTCTCATCAATGTAGAAAAGAATCACGGCGATCCCTCTTAGACAACAGCCTCAATCATCGAACCGTCTCCTGGAAGAGAGACGATTTTCTTCAATGACCTTTTTCGCTATCGGCCAGGTTTTCTCATCGTACCCGGACTCATCAGCCAACCACTCCCTCACCAAGCGAATTGCGGCTTCGTTTTTCGCCTGCTGAACAACTGGGACATCGCTAACAAGCTGTGGCGGATGTTCTTTGCTCATGTTCTTCTCCTACCTTTATCTAGCACGGGGTAGCCCGTTGGGGCACGGCGTGCTTCTCCAACTGGACGTAAGGCGGCAGCGGCCCCCCGATGAGTGGCCGGGCATATTTTAGATAGGCTTCGGTCACGTCGTTGCCGTCTGGAGCGATGAACTCGTCGGGCATGAGTTTTTCGGCGCCGGCCACCTTCTCTAGCTCCACCAGGCCGGTGGTATAGCTATAGGGCTGGTCCGATTGGCGCACCAGGGTGACCATGCGGCCACTCGTTCCTTCCACCGCCTGGCGGACGGCCATTTGTCCCACGGTGTAAGCCTCCTCCAGGTCGAGGGGCGAAGCCAGGGCCATCGTTACCCGCTGGATGGTGCCCGGCTTGTCGAAGCGGGCTTTGAGGCCCAGCTTATCGGCCACCAGCCTGCACAGGAAGTCGGCCACCCCGCCGCGCTGGGCGTGTCCAAAGGCGTCCACGTCCACGGCCACTTTCGATTCGACCAGGGTTTTGCCCTCTTCGCCCTTGGCCCCTTCGCAGACGGCCACGAACACGTACCCCAGGCGGTCGTAGACGCGCTGCACGTCGTCCAGGAAGCGGTCAATATTTATGGGCCTTTCTGGAAGATAGATGAGATGTGGGGCCGCGTCTTCGTGATCGCGGGCCAGGGCCGCGGCGGCCGTAATCCAGCCCGCGTTGCGCCCCATGCACTCGATGACCTTGACTGTATCCACCACGCCGATGGCCTCGGTATCCAGTCCGGCGTCGCGCACCGCAGTGGCTATCCAGCGGGCCACGCTGCCGTAGCCGGGGCAGTGGTCGGTGTAAGCCAGGTCGTTATCAATAGTTTTGGGCACGCCCATGGCCCGCAGTTCGTAGCCGGAGACGATTGCCAATTTCTCTACCCGGTGGGCAGTGTCCATCGAATCGTTGCCCCCGATGTAGACGAAATAACGGATGTCGTGGGCGCGGAAGACCTCCACGATGCGCTCGTACTCTTCCGGCGTCAGTTTGTGCCGACACGAACCCAGGGCCGCGCCAGGGGTTCGCCTCAGCCCCTCGATAGTTTCTTTCTTTTCCCGGCCCAGGTCTATGAGGTTCTCGTAAAGCACTCCCTCGATGCCATGCCGCGCCCCATAGACGGCGGTGATGACCTGGTCGTGGGCCAGCGCCTCCTGAACCACCCCGGCCACGCTGCTGTTTATGACCGCCGTAGGTCCTCCGCTCTGAGCCACTACCAACTTACCTTTTAACTTATCGTTCATTGCTCACCTCCTATGAAAGCCAGCAGACACGGATTTTGCTCACAGATTACACGGATTGATCGCTCTGTGACTGGTTTCATAGG
>DAOULT010000069.1:0-29125 GCA_034417895.1 Anaerolineae bacterium
CACGACATCTTCGTGGTGGAGATGGGTTCGTATGAGAAAGGGGAGATCAAAGCGTTGTGCGACCTGGTGCAGCCTGAAATCGGCGTCCTGACGGCGGTGGGGCCGCAACACCTGGAACGCTTCAAGACGGTAGAAAGGGTGGCCCAGGCTAAATACGAGTTGATAGAAGCTCTCCCCGCCCAGGGGGTGGCCGTCTTCAACCAGGACGACGAGCGCTGCCGCGCCCTGGCCGACCTGACGACGAAGACCATGCCGGTCAAGGTGGTCAGGTACGGCCTTGAGTACGAAGCAGGGTTGAGGGCCAGCGCCATAAGCTTCAGCCTGCGGGGATTGGAATTCACGGTAGAGGCGGACGGCGGGGAGAAAGCGGCTTTCCGTACCAGGCTGCTAGGCCGCCACAACGTCTACAACATCCTGGCCGCGGCTGCCGTGGCCCTGGAATGCGGCCTGACCCTGAGAGAGATCAGGGGGGCGGTGGCTATCCTGGAGCCCGTGCCCCATCGTCTGCAACTGATCGCCAGGCAGGGCGGCGTGACGGTCATCGACGACGCCTATAGCGCCAATCCGGTCGGGGCGCAGATGGCCCTCGAAGTGCTGGAAACGTTTGAGGGCGGGGCGAAGGTTCTGGTCACGCCCGGCCTGATAGAACTGGGAGACATAGAATACGAGCAAAACCGCCTGCTGGGAGTCAGAGCCGCCGAGGTGTGCGATTACGTGTTGCTGGTCGGCCCCCAGAGGACCAGGCCCATCGCCGCCGGGCTGGAGCAGGCCGGCTTTCCCGCCAAGAGGCTGGCCGTGTTCCACACCCTGGACGAGGCCACCGCCCACCTGAAAAGCATCCTCAAGCCGGGGGACGTCGTCCTGTTTGAAAACGACCTGCCGGATACCTACGAAGATCAATAAGCCACAGAGGACACAGAGTTCACAGAGGGAAAAACCTGCCATGAAACCCAAGAAAGGAACAACAACGAACACCAGAAAAGCAACGAACGTGTTCACACGTAACATAGACAGAATTGAGTTCGTTGTCTTCTGTCGTTCGTTGTTGATCTGTCGGCGCGAATAGGCTTTATCGGTGCGTGTGAACTGTGTAGCGAGACATCCACCGAGTTACTTCAGGCGAATATCTCCCATCTGCTCCAGGAGGTTTGACTCGTAGGAATAGGTCGTTTTACGCTTCTCCCGGTGCGCTTCAAAGGCCAGTTCGACCAGGCGGTCAACCAACTGCGCAGGGCTGATACCCAAAGGCTCCCACAGGTAGAAAGAGATCGAACCGGGCAGGGTGTTGATCTCGTTGATAAACAGCTTTTCGCCTTCCTCTTTCAACAAGAAATCGACCCTGGCTATGCCCCGACAGTCGAGGGCCTTGAACGCGGCGACGGCCATGTCCTGCACCTGAGCCGTCAACTCCTCGGAGATAGGGGCTGGAATGCGTCGCGCTGCGCCTTTCATGCCCTCCGCCTTTCCTCCACGCATGTATTTGTCCTCGTAGCTCAGGAACTCTTCCCAGGAAACCGGCTGCTCGCAGACCGAAGGGGTGGGGTCCTCGTTGCCCAGCACAGCACAATTGATCTCTATCGCTTCCTCCACAGCCTCCTCCACCAGCAAGCGGCGGTCGTAGTGGCTGGCTACGTCGAGGGCGAAATACAGGTCTTCCCTGCCCTCCACCCTGGTGATGCCCACGCTGGAGCCCAGATTGGCGGGCTTGACGAACAGAGGATAATGGAGGTCGGTCTCGATGGTCTGGACCATCTCCTCCGGCTGCTCCTGCCATTTCCGGCGCGAAAACCACACGTAGCTGACGATGGGCAGCCCGGCCTCCCGGAAGACCGCTTTCATTATAATCTTATCCATCCCCACCGCCGAGCCTACCACCCCGGCCCCCACGTAGGGGATATCGGCCAGTTCCAACAGTCCTTGCATCGTGCCATCCTCGCCAAAGGTGCCGTGGAAGGCCGGGAAAACGACGTCAAGCTCAATCGCCTTTTGCGAGCCGAATAATTTACGGAGCCCGCCTGTAGACTCTGGCGCTCTCACCAGGGAGCGGACGGTAGGGTCCGGGGCGATGAAGACCCGTTCGTAACTGGCCGGGTTGAAGGCTTTGAAGGCCCCGAAATCCGATAGCTTTGCGCCGCTGAGCCATTCCCCGCGCTTGGTGAGGTAGATCGGGATGACCTCGTATTTGCTTCTGTCGAAGGCGGCCATGACCTGTTGGGCCGTGATGACGGATACCTCGTGTTCCACGGAGCGGCTGCCAAAAAGTACGCCCACTCTACATTTTGCCATCTGAGGACCCTCCTTATTTCTGCCTCTGGTGCTGTAAGCATACCAGACCCGGCGAAGATTGTCAACGCCGGATGGGCCTGACTTTACCCCTATCCCTATCAGTCTCCGCCGGCGCGATTGAGGGCGAAATCCGTGTCGGCAAACCGCCCGATCTTTTGACTGAATATATCTAGAATATATTTCTAAACTTGTTACATCTAATTTTGTCTCCATCGTCTCCTGATAATAACTTTTTTGTGGTTACTGGTACGAGCAGTTGGGCAAAATTTTAAGGTCTTAGCTCTTGACTTTGCGGGGGAGAGACGGTATAATGACAGTAATTTGGTGGAGAGACGCTGCATGTTCGGACAAACGGCTACGTTCTAAATGCAGGCCAAATCCTTACGAAAGAAAGGAGCAAGCAAACTATACCAAGCCATTCCTGACGATACTTTGCTGAGACTGTAGTTCACCGCAATCTCACACCCGACCTGCCGACAGGCCGGAGGTGTGGAAAAAAATCAAGGAAGGAGCAAGAAAAGATGACAAAGCATTCGAGGATGTTCAGGAGAGGAGTGTGGCTGTTGCTGGCAGTCAGCCTGATCGTAACAGTTGGACTCCTCGTACTGATCAATCCGGTGGCCGAAGCGCAAGAGCCTGAACCAGAGGCAGCACCACCTTACGCCAAAGGTTTCATACCGCCAGATATGGACCTGTCCTATCTGACCGGGCAGACCATGCCGTCCGGGGTATCTGCCGCCCAGTTGCCCAGCAAATGGGACTGGCGCGAACAGGGCAAGGTTACCTCGATAAAGAGTCAGGGTTCTTGCGGTTGCTGCTACGCTTTTGCCGGCGTTGCAAACGTCGAATCCAGGCTGATGATCGGCGGGCTTAGCGCCCTTGACCTTTCGGAGAACAACGCCAAAGAGTGCAGCTACGGCGACCCCAGTTGCGGCGGGGGTAACAACAAGATGGTAGCCAACCTGTTCTCCCTGAAAGGCACGGTGCTGGAATCGTGCGACCCGTTCGTGGCCAGCGACGTCACCTGCAACACCACCTGCCCGTATCAGCAGACGCTGCTGGGTTGGGGCCTCATAGCAGGCGGAAACATCCCCAGTGTGGACGTGTTGAAGGGCTACATCCATAAATACGGCCCAGTTGACACGGGGATCTATGCGGGCAACGGCGATGCCTGGGAGACGGAGTTCCAGAGCTACGACGGTGCCTACACCCTCTACTATGCGGGAACGGAAACCCCGAACCACGACGTGCTGATCGTGGGCTGGGACGATAGCCTCAGGGGAGGCACAGGGGGTTGGATCGTGAAGAACAGTTGGGGCACCGGTTGGGGAGGCACCTGCGGCTACGGTATAGAAGGAGGCTACTTCACGATCGCTTACGGCTCGGCCCAAATCGGCGAGTACTCCTCGTTCATGTCCGACTGGCAGTCGTATGACACCAACGGCGGACTGCTGTACTACGACGGCGCCGGCTGGGGAGGCCATTTTGGTTACGGCAGCACGACCGCCTGGGGGCTGGCTAAATTCATCCCCACGAGCAACACCTACGCCACGCGCGTGGAGTTCTGGACCACCGACAAGGCCACCGCTGACGTGTACCTTTACGACGACTTCGACGGGACGACTCTCAGCAACAAGCTGGCGGAGAAACTGGGCAACTCCTTTGACGAGGCCGGCTACCACTCGGTGCAACTGGACTCGCCTGTGGCGGTGACAAACGGCAACGACGTCGTCGCCGTGGTGAAGTTCACCAATGACAGCAGCACCATGCCCATCCCTGTCGATGGCAGTACCCCGGTTGAGACGGGGCGCACGTATGCCAGTTCCGACGGCAGCACCTCGTGGAGCGACGTGGGGATGTCCGGGGCAGACGTAGCCATCCGCCTGCGCACCTCGACCCAACCGAGCGCTCCCACCGCCATAAACATCACCAAGGTCGACGAGCCGGACCCGGTGGCGCCGGGCGGCCTGCTGACCTACACCCTGACCATCTCCAACCCCGGCACGAGCGCGTTAACCAGCCTGGTCATCACCGACGCCGTGCCCGCCAACACCGCCTTTGCCTCGGCCAGCCATGCAGGGGCGGAAGCTGATGGTGTGGTAAGCTGGTCGATGTCCAGCCTGCCCGCTGGGTCTTCTGTCAATCGTACTCTGGTGGTCACCGTCTCCACTTCAGCCAGCGGCCAGATCACCAACGAGACCTACGGAGTGCGCTCCACCGAAGTGCCCACTCCGACCTGGGGCGCGGCGGTGCAAACTACTGTGAGCGGTGGACCCACGCCTCCGCCGCCCGTCCCCACTATCAGCAAGTTCGACAACCCTGATCCGGTGGCGCCCGGCGGGGTGCTCAACTACACCATCATCGTCGCCGCCTCGAGCGGAGCTGCCACCAGCGGGCTGGCCGACGGCTGGGCGGGATCGGGCCAGACCATCCCCACCATCCCCACCATCCCCACCTTCCAGGTGACCGATACCGTGCCAGTGAGCACCACCTGCTGCGCCAGCATCGGGCAGGGCGGCCAGTACGTCCCGGCTGCCAATATGGTGGTCTGGCAATTCAGCCCGTCAGGCAGCGGACTGGCAGACGAGTGGGCCATGCCGGGCCAGGTTAGCTCTCGACAAACTCTCCCCGGTCTGCCCGTCACCCTGACCTTCGCCGTCACGGTTGACCAAAGCGCACCCGGCGGGACGCTCATCACCAACGCCGACTATGGAGCAATGTTTACCAGCACCATGGGCGTGACCGTCGTTGTGGGCAGCCCGGTCACTACCACCGTGAAACAGCCCGGAGTTTACCTGCCCGTTATCAGGAAATAACGAGCCGGGCGTAGACGCTCCAAATATCCAACGGGCGAGGCCCTAAACCTCGCCCGTTTTTGTTGTGGAGGACACAATGCTTATTCAGATTGTTCCTACGCTTCTATTTATCCTCGCCCGTCGGTACGGTGAACGCGAAGGTGCTGCCTTTACCCAACTCGCTCTCTACCTGGATGCGGCCCCCGTGCTTTTCGACGATGCTCTTGACGATGCTCAATCCCAGCCCCGTCCCTTCGACCTCCTCCTCGCCGCCCGGCACCCGGTAGAAGCGGTCGAAGAGGTGGGGCAGGGCCTCGGTCGGGATGCCGCGTCCAGTGTCGCTCACCTCGATCTGCAATACCCCGTCTTGCGGACGGGCGCGCACCGTCACCTGTCCCCCCGCCGGGGTGTACTTGACGGCGTTGTTCAACAGGTTGACCAGCGCCCGCGTCAACAACTCCGTGTCTCCCCAGATGAGCGGCAGGTCGGGCGGCAGGTCGCTGATCAGAGTTTGCTGCTTGTCCGTCGCCAGTATCTCCACCTCGACCAGCGCCCCCAGGATGACCTCGGTGGGGTTAACCGCGCTGGCTCGCAGGGCCGGCCTGGCCTCCAGGCGGGCCAGGTCCAGCACGTCGGTCACCAACGTCCGCAACCGTTCAGCGCCGCGTCGCGTCTTGTCGAGAAACTGGTGCTGTTCCTCGGTCAACGGCCCAACCTTTTCCAGCAAATCCACCGACAGTTGAATGGCCGTGATCGGATTCTTCAGGTCGTGGGAGACGGTAGCCATCCACTCGGCGCGCAACTGGTCCAGTTCCTTCAAGGGAGTGATGTCTTGCATCACTATCACCCAGCCCACATCGTGGACGGGCGACACACTGGCGTACAGAGTCCGTCCGCCGGGGATGGAGACTTCGCGCACCACGGGGGCGGTGGTGGTTCGGGCAGCCTCCAGGGCGGCCACCAGGCCAGCCACGCCCAGGGCGGCCAGCGGCTGCCCGGCGGCCTGCTTACCCTGCACCTTCAGGTAACGCTCCGCCGCCGGGTTGAGGAGCAATACCTGGCCGGCCCGATCCAGCACGATCACGACGTCGGTGGTGTCGTTCAGGATGGCAGATAATCTGTTGCGCTCGTCCTCGGCCTGCCGGTAGAGCCGCGCGTTATCGATCGCCACCGCTGCCAGGTCGCCATAGATGCTCACCAGCCGCAGGTCGTTCTCGTCAAAGGCGTCGCTCCGCCTGTAATTGAAGAGAGTCAGCGCCCCCAGGGGCCGGTCGCCGACCACCAGCGGGGCGCTCAACAAGGACTGCACTCCCGCCTGGCGGACGATAGGATGCACCCGCTCGTCGAGCTGGGCGTCGGAGATGATGAGCGACTGCCCCCGGGTGATTACCCAACCGGGCACTCCCTCTCCCACGGCGAAAGAGATGCGCTCCGCCTCCTCGTCGGAAAGGGGAAGCAGGTAGGAGGCGTGCACCGTGTATCGCTGGCCTTCTTCGTCCAGCAGGAACACCAGCCCGGAATCGGCTGGCAGGGTCTCCACCGCCGTAGCCACGATGCGCCCCAGCGTCCTCTGCTGATCGAGGGTAGCCACGATCTCCCTGGCGATGGTGCTGAACAGGTCGAGCCGTTCCAGGGTAGCCAACGCCTGGGTGAGAATTTCTTCCAGCTTGTCAATCTCGCTCGAAGTCCAGACTGGGAGCAAGGGCGCGATGGGCCGGGTGACCAACATCTGGGCTCGTCTCAGAAAGGGCCAGGTGAAAGCCCGCAGCATCAGCTTGAAAAAGACGTAATAGCTGAAGCCCATCAGCAGCCCCACCCCCGCCGAAATCAGAGCGCCGAACGCGGGATCATGCAACAGGATGTGGCCGACGCCCAGATAGAACACCGCGTACAGGATGACCCCACCCACCAGCCCGACGCCGAGGGCCATGTAAAAGACGAGCCACATTTTTGTCTTGGGCATGATCAACTCCCCTTTATCCCACCAGTCTTCCGGCAAGGTACATTATACATACCATAAACAATTGAGCATAGGGGTTGAGGGATGGTAAAGTATTGGTTAAGAATTGGTTACAGTCGGTTGCCAACAACGCTGCTCTGGATTTTTGGACAGATACATCCGATATTATTATACCATACTATCCACACTCTCCCAAACCAGCGGCGACAACTGGGAGATTCGTTCAGGCCCGGCCCTCAGGGAGTTTACCTGCCCTGCGTCACTCCTTGCTGGCCGTGATGAGCGTATAGCCTATCACGCCGCCCTCGATCAATTCCAGGGCGCGACGGGCCAGGCGCCTGCCCTCGCTCAGGTCCAGGTCGCCCAGCTCCAGCTTGCCCAATCCGGCGGCCAGTTCCAGGCCCAGCAGTTTGCGGCGCACATCGTTCGCCATCTCCAGCAGCGCCTCCCGCCAGTCTTCGATGTGGAAATCAACGAAGCCAGCCTGCCGCAGCGCGGCCACGTAATCGTCAGGGGGGCCGGCCCCGGCCACGCAGGCCACCCAGGCCAGCAGGGTCTCCACGTCGTGGGGCAGCGGGCCATCCACGGTCACGTCGGTCAGGCCCAGCCGTCCGCCGGGACGGAGCACCCGCCCCATCTCGGCGGCGGCTGTCGCCTTGTCGGGAAAGGTGCAAAAGCTACATTCGGAGACCAGGGCGTCGAACGCGCCCCGGTCGAAGGGCAACCCTTCGGCATCGCCCTGGCGGAAGGTGGTCAGATGGGCCACACCCTGGGCTGCGGCGTAAGCTCCGGCGGCAGCCACGTTCTCCGCCCCGTAGTCCAGGCCGGTGACGTGGCAGCCGAAACGCCCGGCCAGGTGAATGGCCGACGCTCCCCGCCCGCAGGCCACATCCAACACCTGATCCGCTTCGTTCAGCCCCATGACTGCGCCCAGGTGAGCGGTCAGCGCCAGCCCGCCAGGGTGAAGGACATCCCCCAGCAACATGCGCGCTATCTCGCTCTGGTAGAAGGTGGCGCAGCAGATTTTTATCTGGCGGTCGTCGGTTTTATCGTTCGTCGTAGCGGTCAAGGTAGAGCCTCCTGTTCGCGTTGCACCTGCTCCCGGTAGCCCAGGTTGTTGTAGGCGCAAAAGGGCACGGCCCGGCCATCGGGCAGCAGTTCGTGGACGCAACATTTCATCAGCCGCTTCAGGTCAAAGGTATACCCATCCATAAAGCCATGAACCTGGACGAGGAAAAAATGCTCCTGGAGCTTGCCGGGATCGAAGGTCGGCGGCCGGTCGAGATTACAGCAGGCCACGCAGCTCAGTTCGCCGCTCGTCTCCTGGCTGCCCATCACCGCCGCCATGCTCCACAGGGCCTCCAGCGCGGGTTGAAGTTCAGCCGAGAGGTCTGGAAGGGCGCGGTTGGTGACGAAGTCCAGGTAATCGTCCACCTTCAGAATGCGGGGGATGGGGATGACCTGAGCGCCGTCCCCCTCGCGGTCGAGGAAAGCATAGGTGCAGGCTGAGCAGGTGGGGTGCGGGCAGGGCACGGGCAGGAAATCGCTGACTCGAAAGAGGCCCTCGGTTTGCGCTTCCAGGAGATGAAGCACGTCGGGCACGGTGATGCGGTGGAGCGGATCGTATTGCTCCACACCGCGCCCGGCGAAGGCCAGCGGCTGGTAGTTGATCCCCAGTACAGCCGGGTGTGCCAGCCCGTAGCGCAGGATGTCGCCGATCTCACCCTGGTTGACGCCCTGGGCGATGGTGGCGACCAGCACGGCGTACATCCCGGCCTCGGCCAGATGGTCGAGGGCCTGCTGTTTGAGGGCCAGCAGGTCGCGCCCCCGCAACGCCTGGTAAGTTGGGGCGGTCAGGCCGTCGAATTGCAGGTAGACGGTGGGCCTGTAACGAGCCAGTTGGCGGACAAACTCGGGCTCCTGGGCCAACCGCAGCCCGTTGGTGTTGAGCATCACGTAGCGGATGCTGCGCGCCTGGGCGGCGGCCAGGATGTCCAGTACCCGGGGGTGGATGGTCGGCTCGCCGCCGCTGATCTGGACCACTTCGGGCCGCCCTTCGGTCTTCAGCAGGCGGTCGAGCATGGCCTCCACCTGGGCCACGCTCAGGTCGTAGCCCGCGCCGGCCCCGGCGAAGCAGGTGGGGCAGATCAGGTTGCAGCGGGTGGTGATCTCGATGATGCCCACGCAGGTATGCTGCTGGTGTTCGGGGCACAGGCCGCAATCGAAGGGACAGCCCCGTTCGACGGTCGTGGCAAAGTCGTAAGGGATGGCCCCCGGCTTGTTGTAGCGGAGCGAGTCCAGGTGCCAGTCGGCGTCGGACGAGACCAGGGCCTCGGACCAGCCGTGCTCCGGGCAGCGCTTGCGCAGGTAGACGGCGCCGTCGCGGATGAGCACCTGGGCGTCTATCACCTGGCGACATTCCGGGCACAGGCTGCGCGTGATTTCGTGAAAGACGTGATTACGCACGCCTTGTTTATCAGGGGACATCCATTACCTCCTCTTTGCGGACCTCCAGAGGCCCAACAAGAGAAAAAGCTCTGACCCGCAGACGTATAGCACCATGATAACGGGTATCCCGCCCACCAGCACTCCCCAGTGGTTGGGGATGATGCGGTAGAAAGCCAGGAGTTTAGAAACCGAGCCAAATAAGAGCAACCAGGCCGCGATGATGACCAGCTTCCAGCCCCGAGTGGCCTTCGACCAGCGGACCACCCCAACGATGGCCGCCGCCAGCGTAATAGCCAGATCGATCCACATTATGATTTGCATGGTTTTACCTCCTGACGTATAGTAGTTAGCCTCTCCCCTTATTGCATCAGGCGGGCCAGGCCGCGCATCACCCGGCCAGAAGCGCTGCCCAACCAGCGCGCCACGCCGGCGGCGGCAGAAGCCTGCATACTGGCCGTCGAATAGGTGGGGTAGACGTGGATGGCGCTAGCCAGGTCGCCCACCTTCAGGCCGAGACCCAGGGCCACGATCCACTCGTGGAGCGTCTCCCCGGCTCGCCCGGCCACGATGGTCGCCCCCAACAGGGTGCCGTCCTTCTTGTGCACCAGCTTCATGAAGCCAGCCGTGTCGCCTTCGGCCCAGGCCCGATCCACCTTCTCCATGGGCCACTCACAGGTCATCACCGCGTCGCCGAGCTTATCCCGCGCCTGAGCTTCGGTCAGCCCGACGTGGGCCACTTCGGGATCGGTGAAAGTGGTCCAGGGCACCAGGTCGGTGACCCCCCTGGACGCGCCGGGCAGCAGGGCGTTGCGGGCGGCTATGAACCCCTGCCAGCCGGCGTAATGGGCGAACTGGTGGCTGCCGAGGCAGTCCCCGGCGGCGTAAATGTGCCGCTGGCTGGTGCGCAGGTAGTCGTCCACCCGAATCCCTCGCTCGCTGTAGGTCAGGCCGGCCCGCTCCAGGTCGAGGCCGTCCACGTTAGGGCGACGTCCGGCGGCCACCAGCAGGGCGTCGCCCACCAGCTCGTGGTCGCCGGCGACCAGGTGGATGCCCTCTCCGTCCTGCCAGGAGCGTTTAGCCCTGGCCTTGCAGCGCAGGTCAATCCCCTCGGCGGCGAACACCTCGGCCAACAGGCGCGAGGCGGTTGGCTCCTCGCGGGGCAACACCTGCTCACGGCTGCTCACCAGCGTCACCCTGGCCCCCAGGCGGCGGAAAGCCTGGGCCATCTCGCAGCCCACCGGCCCCGCGCCCACCACCAGCAGATGTTGCGGCATAACCTCCAGCTCCCAGATGCTCTCGTAGGTCAGGTAATCCACGCCATCCAGGCCGGCGATAGGAGGGATGAAGGGATGGGCGCCGATGGCCAGCAAAACGCGGCGGGCGATCAGCGTGGTCTCGCCGGCGGCCAGGGTATGGGGGTCCAGAAAACGAACGGCGTCCAGGAAAACGTCAATGCCATCGGCCCGCAGCGCTTCGGGGGATTCTGGCGCGTACACCCCGGCGATGACGGCCCGCACGTGGGCCATCACCGCTTTCAGATCCACCGCCGGCTCGACGGAACTCAGGCCGTAGCGGTCGGCGGTGCGCATCTGGTGGGCCACCCTGGCCGTCTTGAGCAACGTCTTGCTAGGCACGCAGCCGGTCCAGGTGCAGTCGCCGCCAATGCGGTGCTTCTCCACCAGGGCCACGCGCGACTCCAGTTGGAGGGCGAAGCCCGCAGCCGTCAGCCCGGCCGAGCCTCCGCCAATAATGACGAGATCGTAGGGTTTGCTCACGTTATCATCCTCCGGCTCCTTCGTCCAGTTGGCGCAAAAGGGCCAGCAGAGCGGCCACCGGCGGTCGGTCGGTGGGATCGTGGCTGCGGTAGGTCAGCCGCACGACGCCCTCCGAATCCACGATAAAGTCCCCGCCCAGTTGAGCCGAGTCGCCCTGAATGCCGCGCCATTTGCGGCCCGAAAGCAACAGCCGGATGTAAAGCCACAGCGTCCGCAGGTTCCACGACCGCCAGAGCGACCGTTCCAGTCCGTAAGCACGATAGAGCGTCCGCTCACGGTCGAGCAGCAGGCGGAAGGCCGAGCAGACCTCTTCCGACCAGACACGGGCGTATCCCGGCGAACTGAAGGACACGAGCAGCACCTCCACCTTCAGCCGCCGGAGTTCATCCTGATGTCGGCACAACTGCGCCACGTGCTCGCGGCAGGGCAGTCAGCCCAGGTGGCGCAGAAAGACCAGCAGGACGTGGCGCCCGCCGCGCAGCGTGCCGCTCATCGAGACGGGCTGGCCGTCCGCCGTGTGCCGCCTGAAGTCTGGAGCGACGTCGCCTGTTTTCAGCATAATGCCCTCTCCAGAGTTGACAAGAAAGCGAAATAGTGGTATCCTGATATGGAAAGGCCGGATGGCTTACGACTTCCCGGCATACCACCGGGATGTAAGTAAGCGGTTCCGCGTAAGCGGTTTCCGGTCTTTTTATTATAACTGTGACTACCAGGCCCCCGCCACAACCAAATCAGGCAGCCCATCGCCGCTAACGTCCCGGGCAGATAGCCCGCGGTACGCGCCCGGCACGCTGCTCCACTGCTGACTGAAGCCCCAGCCGTGCCAGCGCCACACCGTCACTGCCTGCCTGTCCTCGGAGCGACCTTCCAGGGCCAGCAATTCCTGAGCGCCGTCCCCGTCCACGTCGGCCAGAGCGACCTCGAACAGAGGGCGGTCTACGGGCGAGCCACCCCACCACGTCCCAAACAAACCCTGCCGATAGCCAATTATAAAGGGCTGGCTCCTCATCTGGCCCGCTTCGTCCAGCTTCCAGAAAACGACCAGGGCCTCAAAGCGGCCATCGTTGTTTGGATCGCCCAGGGCTACGTCCTGCACCACCCAATCAGGCTCGCTCTGCCACACGAGAGAGCCTTTTGATTCTATGTACATGCGGCCCTCGACCAGGCTGACGGTTTCAGGCCGCCCGTCGCCCGTCATGTCTATCTCGCCCGACGTAAAGGGCGCGGCGGCGATCTGCGCATGAACGCTGACGGGCAGGTACAGGTCATCGCCTGCGAAAGTGAAAGCCAGCGGTTGGGGTGAAAGCGCCTGCGGCTCGAACTGGGCCAGCCAGTGGCCGGCCTCCTCAGCGGAGAGCAGGCGAGGAGTGGCGTCAGATTCAACGGCCAGAAGTTCAGCAGCCTCCAACCCCTCGCCGCTGAAAGTGGCGCTCAGGGCCAGGCCACGCCGGGCTTCGGGCTGTGGACTGTCGAACAGGAAGTTGCCCAGACTGTAGGCCACGAGGCCCTGGCTGCCCTGGGCCACAGGTTGGGCCACGTGCGGGTGCGTCCCCACCACCAGGTCAGCCCCGGCGGCCAGGGCCAGCCGGGCCAGCCGTTCCTGGGTGGGCGTGGGCCGGGGCTGGTACTCCTCTCCCCAATGCAGGATGAGGATGAGGGCCTCGGCTTTTGTTCTGGCCCGGGCGTCAGCGATCTCGGCGGGGAGAGTGAGGGGATCGAGGGTGGCAATCGGGCTTTGGGCCGACGACGGGGGCACATCTTCAGGATCGATGATCGCATTGTAGGCCAGGAATGCCAGCCGCAGGCCGTTTACGTTTTTGACCACCGGATTTTCACTCTCAAGGCCCAGGGGAGCGATGCCGACCGCCTCCAGGTGAAGCCCGGTTTCGGACAGAGCGGCGGGGCCATAATCGAGAGCGTGGTTGTTAGCCAGGCTCAAAAGATCAAACCCGGCCACAGCCAGAATAGGGGCCGCAGCCGGGTCAGCGCGAAAGCGGTAGGGGCCAGGGCGGGCCGTTCCTGTCAGGGCCATCGTGCCCTCCAGGTTGCCGATGGTCAGGTCGGCCTCCGCCAGCCAGGGAGCAACGTCAGCCAGGGGATCGTTTTCCAGCCTCACCCCTCTGGCCGGGAGCACGTCGCCCACGAACAGGAGCGTGGCGGTGGGGACATTTTCGGTCGAAAGTGGGGAGCCATAAGTAACGGCTGAAGCCGTGATCATCAAAAACGTCAACAGGACAGGCCCCAAGCGCCAGGCCCACAGCGAACGTTCGTTGTTGCGCCTGGCGCTTAAAGGCGAGATTCCATTTCTCATGTTCTCATGTGCTCACAGGGTCTCCCAGGCCGGCGGCTGCGTGTTCCAGACCATGTTGCTCGTCACCCACTGGCTGGAGTCGGGTGCGCGTTCAAGGGTGTACGTCACATCGATAGTGTAGGGGCCGCGCTGCATCAACACCGGGGCTTCGATCTCTTCAGGGCCTTGCTCGTACAGCCTGGCGTCCCAGGTCTCCCGCACGGTGACGATGGCGACGGTGTCGGACTCCAGGTCGAAGGAGCGGAAGTCAAGCTGGATGAGCTGGCGGCCCTCGTACTGGCCGGCGGCGTCGAGAGCCTCCACCTCGGCCACGACCTTGTCGGCGGCCTCGCCTTTGGCCCAATACTGGATGCCGCCCTCATCGGGCCACCAGATGGCATCGACGTAGCGGGTGAGGAATCTGCGCACGGTCACAGCCAGTTCCCGTTCTATGGTTTCTTCGACGATGAAGCTATCGGTCCACGGCTCACGGGGCGGAGCCTGGCCCGCATCGAGCATCCCGCGCCATTTTTCATCGGTCAGGCGGTCCCGGGCGGGGTGAGGAAATTCGTAGTAGGAAAAGACCCCACCTTTGACCACCTGCAACTTGCCTTCGACGGGCGCGGCGACGTAAATCTCGTCGATGCGGCCCACGCCCACCTCCAGCACAGCCGGGCTGGGGATGCCGTCGAAATCGTGATCGGGATCGGTGGCTACGTCGGCGATGACGGCTGCCTGCGGCTCCTCATCCATCACAGGCGGGCCATAGTATTCCTCATCCGCTTCGTCCAGGGAAGCGGCCATGGTGATGTGCTCTAACCGGCCACCGTAGAAGCGGATCAGGTCGTACTCATCGTCAGTCAGCGGCTCGTTGCGAAGCTCTTTTTCGGCCATTCTCTTGAGGGCCAGCGCCAGGCTTTCGATTTGGGTTAGATTATCGGCGTCCCGGTCGCTGAGCAGGTTGCGGGCGGCCAATCCTTCGCGGGTCAGCGTCGCCAGCGCCCACAGCCGGGCAAAGAAGTGGGGGTTTGGCTCGACGTAACCTTTCGGCGGCTGAGGAGCGGGTGGCGGCCCCTTGCCCCCCCCACCGCCGCCCATCTCGGCGTAGACCTGCTTGGCGTACAGGATGGTGTCGTGCTTCAACTCGGCCCAACTGCCCAGGGCGGTGTTCAGGCTTTTGTCCAGCCAGGACTCGTTTTGCATGAACTCAGGATACCCCTGGCCGCCTGTCTCCCACAGCGGCGCGCCGGGCACGTCCAGCAGCGGCTTGAGGGTGTGAATCCAGGTGTTGTACAGGGTCTCCGTCCACTGCTCCTCACTATACCCGGCCATGATGTCCCGCACTTTTTTCATCTGTTCGGGGTATTTATCGTAGGCCGTTTCTTCCAACTCGTCCAGCAGGGCGTAGGCTCGCTCCGAGCCGAGAGCGGCGAACACGTCCAGGCCCTTGGGCAGACCGCGTCTGTGGCCGGGAGTGCTGACGTTACGAAAGATCAGTTGGCGGAAGATGAAGGCGTCGGGCACGAAGCGCTGCCCCATGAAGCGCAGCCCCTTGGTCGTTTCTTCCACCTCGTCGGTGAAGAAGATGACCATCCCCAGGATTTGGGGCGGCGGCAACTTGTTGGCCTCCTCGATGAAAGCGTCCAGCCTGGCATCGTCGGCTATGGTCAACAGGTCGGCCTGTGGGCCATAGATTTCGTCCATCACGCTAAGGTACTGGAGCACGGTCAGGTCGTCGGAGCGGCCCACGAAGAAAACGGTGGGAGCGTAAAGGTCGTTCCAGGCTTCCAGGCCCGATAGCCGCCCCACCGTCACGCTGCGCAGGGTGTGGCAAACCAGCAGGGCCAGGCGGGTCTCGGCCCGGCCCACTTCGGGGTCATCTGTGGTCAGGCGGAAGGTCATCCGCCCGTACCACATCATGGCCTTAAAGTAGCGCTCCAGGTCTTCGGTCCTGGTGTAGTGCCCGCGGGGAATGTACTGGGTGTAGTCCTCCCCAGAAATCAAGCCCGGGAAAATGGGCGAAGGCAGGATGTCAGCCGCTTCCTCGATGTTCTTCAACTCACCCTCGACCAGGTCGGCGGCGTAAGCGGGCACAGTCACCTCGTCGTCCAGAACTTTGGCCGGCACCACGAAGTAAGCGACCGTCCGCCGGGCGGCCTCTTCCCAGGGAGTGCCCTTAAGAGCCTGATAGTTGGCCTCGGCCTGAGCGACGAGGGCCGCGTTCATCTCGCCGAGCAGGGGGATAAAATATTTGATCTCGGCGCTGCGCAGGATTTTGTCGAACATCAGGTGGTAGACGTGCAGGAGCGAATCGCTGGTGACGAAAATTGGCTCGTAGTTGTAGCGGCTCTTCTCATAGACGGTGAAAAACTCCTTTTCCCGGCCAGGGCTGACCACGAAGCCAATTTGCCCCAGTCGCTCTTGCTGAGCCGCAGTCAGGGCAAAGGGCACTTCGACGTTAGCCAGGTCCGGGGCGATCGGTTCGTGCGCCACCTGGGCTTCGACCTCGACGGGCGGCTCCTGGAATGGGGCGAACGGTTCGGCGCCCTCGTCCGTCGGCTCCTGGGCGGCAGCAGGCGGCGCGCAGGGCTGCATAACGCTGCCCACCACCAGAACCAGCAGCAAAGTGATAAGCCAGATTTTGAAACATTTGTCGGTCATTGGATTTCCTCCTAATCTTGATAAATATTCAGCCAGTTCCTCCATACGACAGCCCTTACCCGCCGCCCCCCTCTCCTGGCCTCACCGTCATGCCATTATCTGGTAAGCGGCCCGATCTACCAGCCAGGTCAGTTCCCCCTGGTGGGGTCGCACCTGTCCGGCGGGCAACGGTTCGCCAGCATGGACGCGGGCCAGGGTCGGCGCTTTTTCGGCTCCGCTGACCAGGAACAACACGTGACGGGCGGCGTTGAGCACGGGCAGCGTCAGGGTCAGGCGCCAGGCTGGCAGCCGTTCCACGTAGACCGCCGCCACGGCGCGCTCTCGTTCCTGGAGCGCCGTCGTGCCGGGGAAAAGCGAAGCGGTGTGGCCGTCCGCGCCCATGCCCAACAGGATCAGGTCAAACCGTCCAGCGACGCCCAGGACGGTCTCCAGTTCCGCCTGGTAGAGCGCTGCGGCCTGGTCGGGCGGCAGTTCGCCCTGCATCCTGTGTATATTTTCGGGGAGAATCGAAATTTTGTCAAGCAGGGCTTGGCGGGCCATGCGATAGTTGCTGTCGGGGTGGTCAGGCGGGACGCAGCGCTCGTCGCCCCACAAGAGGTGTGCCCGCGCCCAATCCACGCCCCCGGCGAACTCGTCCGTAGCCAGGAGCGCGTAGGCGGCGCGGGGCGTCGAGCCACCAGACAGGGCCGCCACGAACTGTCCGCGAGCCGCTATCGCTTCCCGCGCCAGGGTGACGAAATGTTCCGCTGCGGCGCGGGCCAGGCGGGCGGCATCCGGGTAAACTACGATCTCGCTCATCGGTCGCTCCCGTGCTCGCCGCAGCACTGCTGCCAGGCGCAGCCCCCGTGGGCCATGAACTCGTCCGACTCGACCGGCCCCCAACTGCCCGGTTCGTAAAAGGCCAGCGGCGGCGTCTCCTGGCGCTCCCATTCGTCCAGGATGGGATCCACCAGCGCCCAGGCCCATTCGATCTCGTCGCTGCGGGCAAAAAGCGAAGCGTCCCCGCTGAGGGCATCCAGCAGCAAACGCTCGTATGCGTCCGGCAACACCTGCTCCCCAAAGCGGTCGCCATAGTGGAACTCCATATCCACCGGGGCGGTGCGCATCCCCGCGCCGGGCACCTTGGTCTCAAAGTGCAGATGGATACCCTCGTCGGGCTGAATGCAGAGAGAGAGGCGGTTCGGGGTCAGGTCCACGTTCTGCGGAAAGAGCAGGTGGGGCACCTGTTTGAATTGCAGAGTGATCTCGGTCACTTTGCGGGCCAGCCTTTTGCCCGTGCGCAGGTAAAAGGGCACGCCCTGCCAGCGCCAGTTGTCCACGTAGAGTTTGAGCGCCATGTAGGTCGGAGTCCGCGAGCGCGGGGCCACCCCCGGCTCTTCACCATAGCCCCCATACTGCCCCCATACGCCATCCGCCAGGTGGAGGGGACGCACGGCCTGGAGCACCTTGACCTTTTCGTCGCGCAGCGCCCTGGCGTTGAAGGCCGGCGGCGGCTCGATGGCCGTGAGGGTGAGCAGTTGCAGCAGGTGATTTTGAAGCATATCGCGCCCCACCCCGGCCTGGTCGTAATAGCGCGCCCGATGCCCTACCCCGACGCTCTCGGCCACGGTGATCTGCACGTGGTCCACGTAGTTGCGGTTCCAGAGCGGCTCGAAAATGGCGTTGGAAAAACGAAAGGTCAAAATGTTCTGCACCGTCTCCTTGCCCAGGTAATGGTCGATGCGGTAGACCTGGCTTTCGTTAAACACGGCGTGCACCTGTTCGTTCAGCCGCCGGGCGCTCGCCAGATCGCGTCCAAAGGGCTTTTCGATAATGATGAAAGTCCAGCCAGGGTCGCTGCGGTTCAACCCGGCCTGGCCCAGTTGCTCGACGATCAGCGGATAGAGCGTGGGCGGAGTAGCCAGGTAAAAGAGACGGTTGCCCTGCGTACCGTGCTCGGCGTCGAGTTGCGCCAGCCGCTCCGCCAGGCGGCGATAGGTCTGGGGGTCGTCGTAATTGCCCGCCAGGTAGGAGACCCGGCCGGCAAAGCCAGGCCACAGTTTGCAGAGGCCCGGTTTGAGCCGGGCGTATTCGACCACGCCCTGGTAGAGCCGCTCGCGCCAGACTTGGTCGGACAGAGGGCTGCGCGCCACGCCCACTACCTGGGTGGCCGTGGGCAACAGGTTCTCGCAGGACAGGCTGTGCAGGGCCGGCCCCAGCTTGCGCTGCGTCAGATCGCCCGAAGCCCCAAAAATGACGATGGCCGCCGGCCTGGTGTCTGGATTAGTTTGGTTCATTAGCATATCCCTAACGTTGAAGATGATACGGGACGTCTATGATCACCCGTTGAAAGCCGAAATGTCGTCGGCGATAGAGCAGGGCCGCTTTGATAAGCCAGGCCGTCTGGTTATGGAGCAGGCCATGCCACCATCTGGCCGGGATAAACTCGGGCAAGACCACCGTGGCGAGCTGTCCGTCGTCGTGCTGCTGGTCGGTCTCGTCAAGAAAATCCAAGAGCGGCCCAACGATAGACCGATAAGGCGAGGGTACGATCACCAACGGCACGTCCGGCCACCAGCATTCCCACTTCTCGCGGACGCGCTCTCCGGCACCTGGCTCCAACTCTACGTATACCGCCGTCACCTCTCTGGAGATTGAGCGGGCATAGGAGATGGCGTCAACGATCCCACGATGGACGCCCGCGATGGGGATGACCACCCGCGGAGGCGGGGATGACTCCATGGAGAGTGGCAAGTCACGCAACGACAGTTGTCGAGCCACCTCTCGGTAGTGGGCGCGAATCTGGAGAAAGACGGCCACCAGTATCGGGATCAGCAAAATGGTGATCCAGGCCCCTCCGGCAAATTTGCTGAGGCCGATGACGGCGAGCGTCGTCCCCGTCGCCAACGCCCCCAGGCCATTGAAGGTCGCTTTCGGCCACCATCCTCTGCCCCGCTCGCGCCACCAGTGGACGACCATGCCGGCTTGGGAGAGAGTGAAGGCCAGGAAGGCGCCGACCGCGAACAGGGGTACCAGGGCGTGAGTCTCGCCGCCGAAGACGACGATCAGCGCCCCGCTAGCCACCGCCAGGAACAGGATGCCATTGGCAAACACCAGCCGGTCCCCCAGGCTGGTCAGTTGGCGGGGCATAAAGTCGTCGGTGGCCAGGATGGCCGCCACGCGCGGGAAATCGGCAAAACTGGTGTTGGCCGCCACCGCCAGAATGAGCATCGTGGCGAACTGGATCAGCAGGTAGGCCGGCCCGCTCCCTAACAGCCGCCGCGCCAGCGCTGACAGGATCGTCTCTTCCGGCCCGGCGATTACAGCCAGACCTTGCGTCAGCCCGACGCTGCCTACAAACAGCAGACCCATCAACAGGGCCATGATTATCAGGGTTCGCCCGGCGTTCCTGGCTTCGGGGGGCTGAAAGGCGGGCACCCCGTTGCTGATGGCTTCGATCCCGGTCAGCGCCGTGCAGCCAGCCGAAAAGGCGTGGAGCGCCAGGAAGGCCGTCAGGGGTTCAGTGGGTGGCGGCGCAACAGCGACCAGCGCTCCCGGGCCATCCATCAACAGGCGCACCACACCGTAGGCCAGCATGGGCAGGTAGGTAAAGAGAAACAGGTAAACAGGGACAGCCATCAGGGTGCCTGTTTCGCGCAGGCCACGCAGATTGAGCAGGGCGATGACGGCCAGGAGCGAGAGCGCCACGCTCACGCGATAGGGCCACAACGCCGGGAAGGCCGAAGTAATGGCCGCCACCCCTGCGGTCAGGCTCACCGCGGCGGTCAGTACGTAGTCAATCAGCAGCGCGGCCGCGGCCACCAACCCCGGCAACGTGCCCAGGTTCTCGCGGGCCACGATGTACGAGCCGCCGCCGGAAGGATAGCCGTGGATGGTTTGAAAGTACGAAAGGGCAACGAGGGCCAGTAGCCCTGTGATAGCCAATCCAATGGGCAGGGACAGAGACAATCCGGCGCTCCCGGCTACGATCAGCCCCAGATAGATTTCCTGGTTGGCATAGGCAATGGACGAGAGCGCATCCGGCGAGAAGGCAGCCAGGGCGCGTACCTTATTCAACCGCTTGTGCGCCAGTTGTTGAGTGGGTAAAGGAGAGCCAATCAATAGGTATTTAATTTTGTTCAACATTTGGCACCTTTTTACGCTTTATGTTTTACCTCATGCCCGCCGAACTGATGGCGCATGGCGGCCAGAAGTTTGGCGGCGTAGCTTTCGTCCTGGCGGCTGACGAGGCGCATCAAAAGCGACAGGGTGATGACCGGGGCGGGCACGTCCTGGTCGATGGCCTCGGCCACCGTCCAGCGGCCCTCGCCCGAATCGGCCACCCAACCCCTGATGTCGCTCAGGTCTTGGTCTTCGGCCAGCGCCGCGGCGGTCAGGTCCAGCAGCCAGGAACGCACCACGCTGCCATAGCGCCAGATTTCGGCCACGTGGTGCAGGTCTAGCTCGAAGTCTTTCTTAGCCTTCAGAATCTCGAAACCCTCGGCGTAAGCCTGCATCAGACCGTACTCGATGCCGTTGTGCACCATCTTGACGAAATGGCCCGCCCCGCCAGGCCCGACGCGTCCCCAGCCCTTATCTGGAGCGGGGGCCAGCGTCTCGAAGACGGGGCGCAGCCTTTCCACGACCGCCTCCTCGCCGCCGACCATCATGCTGTAGCCCTCGGTCAGCCCCCACACCCCGCCGCTGGTGCCCACGTCCACGAAGTGTAGCCCCCTGGCGGCGACCCTGGCGGCCCGGCGCATCGTATCCTTATAGTTGGAATTACCGCCGTCGATGATCGTATCGCCTGGGGACAGAATGTCCAGCAGGGAGTCGATCATCTGCTCAGTGGCCTAGCCGGCGGGCACCATCACCCAGGCCGCTCGCGGCGGGGCCAGGGGGATGGCTATCTCCTCCAGCGAGGTCACGGCCACCACGTTTGGCTCCTCGTCTGCCAGGACATAGGCTTTTTGCGGCGAACGGTTGTAGGCTACCACCCGATGACCGCCGCGCCCCAGCCGCCGCGCCATGTTGCGGCCCATCTTTCCCAACCCAATGATCCCGATTTCCACCTGCTATCCCTCCTTTCTTTTCCGTAGTTTCGCCCCTGGGCCACTACCAGACGCCCGGCAGCAGGCGATAACGCACCCGCCGGGCGTAGTCCTGGTAGCCTTCGAGTTCATTCAGCAGAGTCTTATCCTCCAGCGCCGTGCGGACGATGAGGAAGAGCACCACCAGCCCCGCCGGGATGAGCGTCCACAGCGAGCCGAGCATAATCGGCATTGCCAGCAGGTATACAATTGCGCCGACGTAACCCGGATGGCGCACAAACTGGTAAGGCCCGCCAGTGGCGACGGTATGACCCCGGTCTTTCTGGATGCGAACCCCGGCTGAGAAGAACTTGTTCGAGGCCATCGCCCAGCTAAACAGGCCATACCCCAGCGCCATGAAAACCAACGCCACAAGCTGAATCGCCAAAGCTAGCTGTGGCGACCACCCGAAGCGCTCGTCCAGCCCGGCCACAATCCACATGACCAGCGGGCCGTACATGGCCGCGACAGCGACGATGACCTTGTCCCAGCCTTTGACGTCCTCCGCGTCGAGGGACCGGGCGCGTTCTGCCAACAAATCCGGGTTTTTGAGTATCGCGGGGATCCTGCTGATAGCTGTAAAGGCCATGAGCGTGCCGACAAAGATCCAGCCCATCGCCCAATCCAGGCGGCCCGCCGCGATGAACAAGACTCCTGGCAGCAAGGCGACAATAGCGAACCTGACCACCGCTTTCCAACCAATCCTGCTTATTGTCTCAGACGGCTCTTTTGTTTGCTCCACAGATGTATTGGTGTTCATTTTATCCCTCCCTGGAAAATAGTCTCTTTCTCACACCCCCACACTCACCGCTGTCTTCTAAGTGTAGGATAAGGAGGAGCAAGAAACCTGACTTTTGGCCGACAACTTGCCGACAAATTCCTGTCGTTCCAGGGAGGTTTACAGGCTCTCCGCCAGCCGCTCCAGCCCCCCGACCACATCTGCTCCCAGGTGGAAACGGATCACCCGCCGCCCGGCCTTCAGCAACGCCCGCCGGTCGCCCAACGCCTGGGCCGCCTTGAGCACCCCGAAGGTAAGAGACGAAGCCGGGCGTCCTGCTTCGTCGGGGATGGGCGCATCCTGCGGGTCGTCGGCGGTGAACTGGATGAAGAGGCCGTGGCCGGCATCGCCCTTGTGCAATTGGCCGGTGGAGTGCAGGAAGCGCGGCCCATAGCCGACCGTGGTCGCCAGCCGAAACTGGTCGCGCAGCCGGGTGCGCAGGGCCAGCAACGCCACATCGGTCTCAGTGGTGGGCTGAACGTAGGCTTGCAGGGCCACGTAGTCGCCCGCTTGAGCCAGGTTGAGGAAAGCGGCCAGCGCTTCGCCTGGACTGGTGGCCTTCACCTGGCCGTAGACGGTGAGGCCCTCGCCGGTCAGGGCCGGGGTTTCGGTGGGCAGTGCGCCCCTGGCCGTGTACTCGGCCACCATCTGGCGGGCCAGCGCCTTGGCCGCCTCGACGTCGGGCTGGTCGAAGGGGTTGATGCCCAGGCGGTGGCTGGCTACGACGGTAGCCATCTCCCACAGAAAGAACTGCCTGCCCAGGTCGTAGAGGTCACAGAGGTGCAGGCCCACCGCCGGATGCCCGGCGTCTTCGAGAGCCTGCACTGCGGCAAGAGCATGGTCGTGGCTGGCGGCGTGCCCCTTCGCCCCATCCAGCCGCAGGTAGACGAAAAGGCGGTCGTCGCCATAGACCTCTGGCGGCCCCGGCGGCTCCCCCACCACCGGCAGGAGGCCACGCCCCTCCTTACCGGTGCTCTCGGCGATGAGCTGCTCCACCCAGTCGCCAAAGCTGGCGATGGCTGGCGAGGTGACGAAGGTGACTTTATCCCGCCCGGCTTTCGTTAGCTCGCCCAGGATGGCTCCCAGCCAGGCCCCTGGGTTGTCCTCTTCCGCCACGCATGACTGGCAGCTACGGACCGCCGTCAGGGCGCTGTCCAGCAGGCGGGGCACGTCCACCCCGGCCAGAGCCGCCGGCAGCAGCCCAAAGTAGGACAGGGCCGAGTAGCGCCCACCGATGTTCGGGTCGTTGAGGAAGGTGGCGCGAAAATGGTAGCGGTCGGCCAGGTCGGTCAGGTTGGTGCCGGGGTCGGTGATGGCGACGAAGTGCTCGCCGGCCCGCTCGTCGCCCACCGCTTCAGCCACCTGGTTGTAGAAGAACTTGAAGAAGGACAGGGTCTCCACCGTTTTGCCCGACTTGGTGGAGACGATGAACAGGGTGCGGGCCATGTCCAGCCGTTCGGCGTGGGAGAGCACCGCAGCCGGGTCGGTGCTGTCCAGCACGGCCAGGTGCAGGTAGCCCTCGCTCACCCCGAAGGTCTTGCGAAAGACTTCGGGAGCCAGGCTGGAGCCGCCCATCCCCAAAAGCAGGGCGTGAGTGTAGCCCGCAGCGCGCGCCTCCTCGACCAGCGAGTCCAGGCGGTGGACGTTCTCGTCCATCACCTCGGCGGTGCGCAGCCAGCCCAGTCGGTTGGCGATCTCCGCAGGCTGCGGCTTCCAGACGGTGTGATCGTAAGCCCAGATGCGGGCCACGACCCGCTTCTGGGCCATCTCGGCCAGGGCCGCGTCCACAGCGGCCTGGTACGTGCCCAGTTCGGCCAGCGCGTGCAGTTTTGTCATTTCGATTCCCCTTTACGTATTGTCACCCAATTACTTGAAGTAGGCTGTTAACCCTTCCTTGAACTTTTTCACACTCTCTCCATAGACTTCTGCTACTCTGAAAGTCTTGATGTGCAAACAGGGCGAATAATCGAACTCTACACCCCTGAACCTCGCTTTGAAAAATTCGCCCGTGAACGCACCTTGCATTGAGTCGGCAATATTATCGCTATCATCAAGAGTCTCTACAAACAACTTGTGTGCGGTTTCTCCCAGAGTCAGCACAAGTGCAGGCTGAAACTCGGATATTTCTTCGGCAAGATAATCTTTGCAATTCTGGAAGTAAGGTTGTAAGAACTCAAAAGCGCCTCGTCTGGCAGTGGAAGGCGGTCTGGTAAAGGAACATTTGACCAGGTTTGTAGCGTACAAGGTTAGTGAGCGGAAATTGTCTTCGCCGAAGACCTCACCTCTCAACCAGCGCGACAATTGACCGTTCTCTTGATCGAGCATGAGCACATATTTAACTCGCTCGGGCTTTCGAGAAATAGTGGGGTCCTGACCAATCAGCATGAGCCTTAGCTCCCCGCCCTTTTTGAAGTACGGCTTCACTCGTAGGCTCAGACTGTCTTTTGAAAGAGACACACACTTTGTGCATTGTTTTGGATAACCAAACGAGTACTCATCCATCTGCTGTCCTCCTCACGCATCGTTTGATAGACGGATCAATCTCAATCGGGATACCCCCCAACCATTCTACAACTCCAGCCCGTAGCTGGCCGCCCCCAGCAGCGCGGTCCTGGGGTTGAGGATGACGTGCACCGGCACACGGGCCAGCAGGTCTGACATACGCCCCTTGTTCTGAAAAGCTTCCATAAAACGCACCTCCTCCAGGGCGGGCAGGATGTGGGGCGGGACGCCTCCCCCCAGGTAGAGGCCGCCGGTAGCCAGCACCTTGAGGGCCAGGTTGCCCGCTTCCGCCCCCAGGATGGAGACGAAGACCTTGAGAGTGGCGGCGCACAGCGTGCAGGGCTTTTCTTCGTGGAGGGCAGCGTTGGCGATGACCGGGGTGGGGTCATCGGCGGCGGTCAGTTGCTCAGCCAGCCAGGCAGATTCTTGAGCATAGCGGCTGTCCTTAAGGTAGGCGTAGATGTTGAGCAGTCCCGGACCGGCGCAGACCCGCTCGTAACTGACGCGCCCGAAGCGCCCCTGAAGATAGCGGAGCAGTTCTATCTCAAACGGGTTGGTGGGGGCGAAATCGACGTGGCCGCCCTCCGAGGCGTGGGGCCGGTAACGCGCCCCGTCCCAGGTCAGGAAGGCTTCCCCCAGGCCGGTGCCTGGGGCGATGACAGCCATCGCTCCGCCGGGGGCTGGCTGGCCCTCGTTCAGGGTGTGCAGGTCGGTCGCCTCCAGCAGAGGCACGGCCTGGGCCACGGCCTCCAGGTCGTTCAGCAGGCGGACGGACGAAAGGTTCAGCGCCTCCTGGAGTTGCCTCTCGTCCATCACCCAGGGCAGGTTGGTGATCGTGGCCTGACCGGCCACCACCGGGCCGGCCACGCCAAAACTGGCCCGCTCCACAGGCAGGCTGACCTGGGCCAGGAACTCACTCGCGAGCGCTTCCAGGCCGGGGTAGCTGGCGCTGGGGAAAGTCTTCTCCGCCAGCGGCGCTCGTAGACCGGCCTCGGGTGAGAAAACGGCCAGCCTGGTCTTGGTGCCGCCAATGTCACCGGCAAGTAGCATTATCCCCTCCTTTCTATTACTGCTCGCCGACCGCCAGGAGCGCCGTGAAGAAAACCAGGCATACTCAACCTTTGCGGGTATGCCTGGCTTCCGGCTCACGGGGTGTGCGTGCATAGTCCAGATAGGGTTACCAATCGGCAGGCGAAGCGCTCTACATCACTCTTCCAAAATTTTATCTGCCTCTTCTCTGTAAGCATCCATTACATACGAAATACCGGAAACCCTTGCCGCTTCTTCTGTCAGAGCCATGAGGTCTCTGCGGGAGATGGTTGAAATCCTGAAATTCCTGCTTCCAGCCATTAACTGCTGTAATCCTACCCTTATCTTCTGACAGAACGTATAGATACCCATCGCACCGAGAGGTATGTTTTTGATCTCTTCTCCAAACTTCTCCCTCAGTTCCTCGTAACAGACGAAAATCTCTTCCACCCTGGTGCCAAATTTTGAAACCGTTTTGGGTAAATCGCCTTCCTCTAACCACTTCCCGATGTTCTTCCCCACCATGCCGGGTATCATTGAAGCTCTTCCCACGCACACGGCCTTCACATACGGACTACCCATAGCGATGGCCTTGAATACTCCATCTTCAGCAGAAAATCCGCCCGCTATAGCGATGTCTGGCACCCTTACGCCCCTTTTGGTCAGCTTCTCGCAGAACTGATAGGCCAGAGATTCAAGGTAGAAGGTGGAGATCCCCCATTCGTTCATCATTGACCAGGGACTCATTCCCGTGCCGCCCAGAGAACCATCCATTGTAATGAGGTCTAACCTGGCCTCTGCTCCATAACGCAAGGCCATAGCCAGTTCCACGGCGGAATAAGCCCCGGTCTTAAGCGTAATTCTCCTAAATCCCAGGGAGCGAAGACGGTCCACTTCCGCCAGGAAGGACTCTTTGCTCACAAAACCCAGGCGAGAATGTCGCTCAAAATCCTTTATCGCTCCCTCCTGGTATGCTTTCTGAATGGCGGGGAGTGTTGGATCGGGGGCCACGAGGTATCCTCTTTTCTTCAGTTCAATCGCCCGGTCTATCGAGCCAACTTTCACTTCTCCGCCGATGCTTTTGGCTCCCTGGCCCCACTTCAATTCAATACTTTCCAGGTTATGTTTGTCCAGTATATATTCTGCTACTCCTAACCTGGTGTCTTCCACGTTCATCTGGACGAGAATTTCTCCATAACCCTCGTGAAACCGCCTGTATACCTCTATCCTGCGATCCATATCTGGAGCCTTCTTAACCTTTTTATTACCATCCAGCTCCAGCTCGGGGTCCATGCCACACACATTTTCACCGCATACAATGGTAATACCTGAAATAGCAGACCCTACGGCAAAATGATCCCAGTTCTTTCGTGCTATCTCGGTGGAACCCAATGCCCCGGTGAAAATGGGCAGACGCATCTTGACCTTTTTCTCCCACCCATACTCTGTCTCGGTATCGACGTTGGGGAAAATGGCCGTATCGGGGTTGACTGCCACCCCTTCTGGCAAGCCTTTAGCGCCCCTGGCATAACCCTGGATATTCAAAAAGGAATAATCCAGCGGGTAGTCTTTGTCCGCCCCGGCGGTTATTTCTCCGAAGGGTCCCGGATAGAGCACCTCACGGCCTCTGAATGAGGCCATAAAAATCTCACAGCCGCTCGTACACCCGTCGATGCACCTGGTGCAAATCCCGGAGATAGGGACAACACTTCGGGAACGATTGAACGTTCTCGTGGCATCATTAGCATTTGACCTTCTTAGACTCATGGTAGCGCCTCCTCCTGAAGTTTTTTAAGCATTTCGCTTAGCTTCTTTGATGGGGGTACCACGACCACCGTGGGCGCCACCTCGTCGTGGTCAAAACTGGTGCTTTAGCGCCATAATTTCTTCTTACTTGCAGCTTTAACTCTCTAATGATTCTATTAGTATCAAATTATTTTATATTTATCACCTCTCTATATTTTTTTAATCTTTCAAGCATTTAGTTCCACTGCTTTGTGTTTGGGGGCCACGCCCACCCTGAGCATCACCTCTTCGTGATAAAAATTAACCTTTATTATACCATAGTTTCCTGTCGGGGCAAACTCCACGACCGTCGCGCCAGAGGGGGGCATCGCCATACTTCGCCGCCAAGGAGATTGTCACCCTACGCGCTGTGCTGGAAGACCTGGCGGGTGAGAGCACTTTAATGGACAGATCAAAGGAGTGGGTCTGTGTTCTAAGGCCCGCGCTCCAACTCCCTCAGCGCCTCTTGTGCTCTGGCCCGATAAAAGCCCTCGGTGTCCAGATCAAGAGCTTGTTGGTATTCCCGTCGGGCGCTCTTCGTCTGCCCTCGACTGGCGTAGAGGATGCCCAGATGATAATGGGCGGCGGCCAGATCGGGGTTAAGTTCCAGGGATTTTTTAAGCTCCCGTTCTGCTTCGGGCCACCGTATGGTCAGGTAATAGGCCCACCCCAGGAGATCGTGGGTGATGGCGCTTTTGGGGGCCAACTCTACCGCCTTACGGGCAGCGGCCAGGCCCTTTTCCAGGTTGTACAGTAGATCGAGATGGAATTGGGCGCGGATGACGTGAAACTCCACATTATCCGCTGCCAACTCCGCCGCTTCCTCAAACCAGGCTTCGGCCTGCGGGTATTCACGCTCCTCAAGGTAGGTGCGAGCCAGTTCCAGACAGGCGGCCGCGTTATCAGGATCAAGGGCCAATACCTTTTCAAAATACACCCGGCCAGTCAGGGGATGATGGTGGGTGCGGTAGTACATCCCCAGAAAGTAGTAGCCCAGCACCAGGGTTGGATCAAGAGTAACGGCCAGCCGCATGTGGTCGATAGCGGCTCTGTCCTCCCCCATCTGCCCCAGGACGTAACCCAGGTGAGCTTGAGCCTGGGCGTAATCAGGCCGCCGAGAAACGGCCTGCTCAAAGGCGCGCCGGGCCAGGCTCCACTCTTTCCAATTAAAGTACGCCCCTCCCAGCGCGGCCATGGCCTGGGCCTGGTCGTTCATAGCCTGGGCCTGCTGCACGGCCTTTATCATATCCCAGGCTCTTGGCTCCAGAGCGGCGTCTGAGAGGGCAGACCTCAGATGGGAGAGAGCCTGCTGAGGTTCTTCTGCGGCCAGGAGCAGCCCCAGTTGATAATGAGCCGCCGGGTGCCACCCGGCAGAGGCCAGGATGGCCTCAAACTCCCGGCCAGCCTCCTCGAACTGAGAACGGACGACGTAGGCTCGTCCCAGACGATAGTGGGCCTCCAGGTTAGCTGGCTCCAGGGCCAACACCTGGCGCCACAGGGCCATAGCTCTCTCCTGGTCTCCCAGAGCAGCGTAGGCGGCGGCCAGCCCCAGGCGAGCCTGCCTGCCAAAGGGAGGGCGTCCCTGGCTGCTCCTCAAGGCGGCCTGGAAGACCCCGGTAGCCAGTTCGTATCTGCCCTGAAGAAGGTAGACCTCTCCCACGCGCCCCACAGGCGCCGCGCTGTTTGGCTGCAAACTGGCCGCCTGCCAGTAAGCGTCAATAGCGGCGCTATACTCCTTGCGACTTTT
>DAOULT010000070.1:0-9045 GCA_034417895.1 Anaerolineae bacterium
GGGCGTGAAGCCGCTGGTTTGGGCCAGAAGCTCCATCTCCACCAGGAGCTCCTCCTGGGCCTGGTCTAAGAACTTGCCCAGGTCTTCGATCAGCCAGTCGCCGTGCAGTTGGTTGAGAGAGAACACCGACTGGCGCAGTTCTGTTTGTGTTCCTCTCTCAACGTCTCATCTATTTCCACCGCCAGGCGCTCCTCGGCGTAGTCGGGCAGCTCCACTCCCAGGTATGAAAGTCTGATAGGCATGCTCCACTGCATCCACGTTTGGAGCATTTTCAAGCAGGTCAATCAAAGTACAATCTTCCCAGCAGCAATCATCAAGCATAAAGGGACGGTTCAGTACACCTTGGGCAAGCTGGCGAAGCTGACATTTTTGTCGCCAGATCGTCAAAGTATTGACAGTCCAAAGTCATGCAAAATGAGCAGGGTGATGGTACAATAAAAGTGAATTGGATAGGAGTCACGAAATTGGAAGGTTTTTGGAAGGTTGAAAGGGCATTTTGTAAGGTGCTTGGAAGGTGGGTGTGGTATAATTAGTTTGGCCGGTATGTAGCAGGCACACAGAGTGGAGGTGACCAGGCTCTCTGCTCATTATAGCTCGATTTAACGGGATTGCGGTTAGATCCTCTTCCAGTGGGTTGTTGAAGAGGGTATTAACTCATTGTGCTAATTGATTCCAAATAGATGGTTGAACTGGAGGGGTTCAGGATGCCCGACCAGCAGGTTGCACCAAATCAACAAGGTATGAGCCAACACTTTGCTGATGATGCGAGCAATAAGCCCGCTGAGAGTGTGAGCACTATGTCGTTTGAGGCCGAAACGACCAGTCAATTGACTATAGACAACCTCGATCACTTTGCGCCACCGCTTCAAGTCCGTTCTTGTGGCCTCAGGAACCAGTTGACGCCGTTCCCCTTTGGGAATGGGCACCAGACGAACCCCCTTTTCTGCCAATTCCCGTTCCAATTGCTGGCAAACGTAGCCCCGGTCGCCCAAGACCCACACGACAGGGCTGGCGGCCAACAGTTCGTGCAGTACTTGTCGGTCATCCAGGTTGGCCGGGGCCAGCACCAGGGCTCTGATCACTCCCCCAGGACTGACCATCAAGTGCAACCGATAGCCCAAAAAGGTGGCTTTGAGAGTCAGGTCTTTGCCATAAGCGGCCCCAGCCGCTTTCCAATGACTGGCTCCTACCGCTCGGGCAAAGGCCACCACCGGCAGCGGCATGCTATCCACGACACCAACATCAATAGCTTCTTCTTGGGCTACCAACTCTCGACTCAATCTCTGCCAAAGCTCGACGAAACGAGCCAGCAAGCGGCGTCGCCCCCGGTTATACCAGGATCGTTCTGGCAAGCGAGTGAACAGCGGTTTCAAATCGCGCAGAATCTCGGCTTCTGTGCAACCTTCTATCTCTTGCAAGACAGCGATGGTGATCAACACACTCTGACAAATCTCCTCTGCTGGCCCAGGGCGGCGACGCGAATCGGGATATTGCTGACAGAGATCATCGATGAGGCAGAACATTACCAAGGCTCTATCGACAAAAGTGGACAAATCGAGTATCATGGTTGTACCTCCTGTGAAGGGTTTGGTCTCTCATAGACAAACCTTACCGCAGGAGGCTATTTTTGTAAAGGTCATCAGCCCAACTGATTTAGCACAACGCGTTATTAAGTTGATGATCGAAGATATTCGTTAGAGCACGTCCGGGTCAGGGTTCTGGAGCCCCTTGAGGTTCAAGGTGTACAGCAGCAGTGAGCCGATCTACGAGTTAATGGAGTTGGTAGAGTAGTAAATATGGAGTATATTCTTCTAGGGAGCTTGGCCTTCCTGGTTGCCTTCTTCTTCGACCTCGCCGCCTTAAAGGGCATTGCCTACCTGAAACAGGCCATTGGATTGGTCTTCGCGTTGCTATTCGGTTTCGCTTTGCTCATGGTTTGTCTCAAGGCAGAGAGGTTTTCTCTACCCCATTGGCTCTCCTGGGTGGGCTGGCCTCTGCTCATCATATCTGTTTGCCTGCTCGTCTATTCCATTTTTCTGGAGATCCCTTTCAAGCAAACTTATGCTACTAACGGGGTGGGAGATAAACTGGTAAAGACCGGGACCTATGCCCTGGTCCGTCATCCCGGGGTCCTCTGGTTTGGTCTCTTTCTTCTCGCCCTGGTGGTGATTTCCAGGTCGAAGTTGCTCTTGATCGCTGCCCCGCTGTGGTTCCTCCTGGATGCGTTGTGGGTGTGGATTCAGGAACGCTTCTATTTCAGCCAGATGTTCCCAGGCTACGAACAGTACAAGCGAGAAACACCAATGTTGATTCCAACCAGGAAGAGCATTGTCAGGTGTGTTAAAACCCTGCGGAAGAGCTGAGCAGGGTGTGTAAATGTTTCCGGCGTTAATGGGGGGACGCCGAAAAACTCAAGGAGGCAAAGAAAATGACCAGTACAGTCGAGTTGTTGCAGCAGGGACGAACGGACGAGATCTGGCAGAAGTATTGTGGTTTCTTAGATCTCAACCTGGAGGAGTTCATGGAGATCCAGCGGCGTTTGCTGATGGAGCAGATTGACTTGCTCGCCCGGTGCGAGTTGGGCCGGAAGATCATGCGCAACGCTGTGCCCAACAGCGTGGATGCGTTCCGTGAGCAGGTGTCGCTGACCACCTACGAAGATTACACACCCTATCTGCTGGACAAGAGGGAAGACGTATTGCCGGTCAAACCTTACATGTGGGCGCACTCCTCCGGTGGCACCACTGGTCATTGGAAGTGGACGCCCCTCACTCCGAAGATATATGACCTGTATACAGAGTATTGCTTTGCCATGGTACTGCTCGCTTCCTCACAAGGACGCGGCCATTTCACCGTAGGGAACAATGACGTTTTCCTTTATGCCGCTGCTCCACCTCCCTACTTCTCGGGCCTCGGGGTAGAGACGGTTGGAAGAGTCCTGAATTTGCGCTACATTCCTCCCCTCGACAAGGTTCGGGAGTTGGACTTCCGGGAACGCTTCAAGCTGGGTTTCACCATGGCTCTTAGAACGGGCATAGACGGCACGGGAGGATTAGCCAGCGTGATGGCTCGCATAGGGGAGGGTTTTAATGAGAGAGAAAGATCCTTGAAGCCTCTCCTGCACCCGGCGGCGGCCTGGCGGGTGCTCCGGGCCGTGATCAGGGCCAAGAGAGCCGGTCGGCCCATGATGCCCAAGGATATGTGGGATATCAAGTATCTACCGTGTGCGGGGACGGACGTGGAGGCTTTCCGCGACAAGATCAAGCTCTACTGGGGCGTAGATCCGTTCGAGTTCTACGTCAACACGGAGTTCGGCTGCCTCATGGCCGCGCAAACCTGGAACCGCAAGGGGATGACCTTTGTGCCGGATGTGGGCTTTTTCGAGTTCATTTCTGAGCAAGATTCCCTTAGAGGCCGCGACGATCCTTCATATCAACCTCCCACGGTGCTGATGGACGAACTATCCCCCGGCAGGCGGTACGAGGTCGTTTTCACCAACTTTCATGGGGGGATATTCGCCCGCTACAAGCCGGGGGACATGATCAAGATCATCGCTCTGGAAGATGAAGAGACAGGCGTGCGCCTGCCGCAGATGGTCTTTGAGGCCAGGGCGGACCGCATCATCGACATCGGCGGCTTTAGCAGGCTGAATGAGCGGATCGTCTGGCAGGCTCTGGAGAGCATGGATATCGTCTACGAGGATTGGATGGCGCGCAAAGAGATCGAGGACGGTCAGTCTATGATCCGACTCTATCTGGCTAGCGATTATCCCCATCGGGAGCAACTTGAGGCCAGGCTTCACGAAAAGTTGAAGAAACTCGACTCAGACTATTATGACCTGGAAGCGATGTTGAACATGAAGCCCCTGCACCTGCAACTCCTTCCTCCGGGAACGTTCGCCCGATACAGCCAGAAGCTCCAGGCGGAGGGGGCGGACTTTGCGCACATGAAGCCGCCACACATGCAACCTTCTGACGAGATTGTGAACACAGTGCTACGCCTGGCCCAAGAGTGAGTTGCGCTGTCGCCGAGTATCTGCAACTTTGACTATCTTGTTATCATGGTGTATACTTGGAGTGCGGGTACCAGCCTGCCCATTGTGCCACGCTACGCGGCGAAAAGCGGACTTGTGTGTGCACTTCGGATCCTGAAGCGAAACCTTCCCTTACATGATGTTCAGACAGTCAGGAGCCTGAAAGGAGAGCCTGACTTATGAATATTGTAACTATTGTGATACCCTTGGTTGCTTCTCTTCTTTACTTCCTCTTGTTTGTCTTTTCCTTGCGAGTGAAGCAGAGGGTGAATCGCATCTTTTCGGTCTATCTGTTGGCCATGGGGCTGTGGAGCTTTAGCTCGTTCATCTGGCACGCCGATTTCCCCGTAATCGGCGACCCACGGTGGCTTCAAGCGAGTTTTTTCTTCGGCATCAGCCAAACGGCACTACTGTATCACCTGGTGGTGACTTTTCTCGATTTGGACACTAGGCCGATCTTTAGAGCCGGCCTATGGGTTGTGTATGGCTTTCTGCTCGCCGTCCTGATTGGCAACATTCGCGGAGATATCATTCGCGCCACCCGTCTTGAGAGAGGCCAGTTTGACGTCCAGTTCGGCAGGTTCATGTATCCCGTGTGGGTGTTAGCCAGCCTGGGCATCATAATCTGTTTAGTTCTGCTGGTATGGGCCGGCATCAAAATGAGGGGGGATCGCAACCGGAGAAACAGGCTGTTCTACCTCGCTCTTAGCAGTACCTTGAGCATAGCCGGAACTTTCCTCAACATCCCGCCCCAACTGCGTCCGTACGCCTTCGATCACATTTTTAATGTAGTGAGTGCGTTCCTGATGGCCTACGCCATCTATCGCTACCAACTCCTGGACCTCTCCTTCGTCATCCGCAGGGGGCTGGCCTATTCCGTCTTGACCATAGGCATCGCCGCCATCTATCTTCTGACCACCTTCGCCTTCGAGCGCCTGGTTCGCACCGTTCTCGGCTACGGCGCTTACTCGATACCCATCCTGGTGGCCGTCACCATCGCTGTGGCCCTCCAACCCTTACGGGATAGGGCCCAAACCTGGATTGACCGGCTCTTTTTCCGCGAGAAGTACGACGCTCAACAGGTGCTCCATCGGCTCAGCCGGACAACGGTCTCCATTCTCGACCTGAATGTCTTGAGCGAGATGCTCCTGGAAGAGATCACCACCATGATGCGCATGGCCGGAGCGTGCATTCTGCTCAAAGAACAGAAGACAGAGGAATTCTACCTGGCGGCCCAGAAGAGTCTGGACAAGGACGTGACCGAGCTGCGGCTGGGGAGAGAGCACCCTCTGCTGCGCTGGATGGCCCGCGAGCGGAAAGTCTTGACTGCCCATGAGATAGATACGCTGCCTCAGTTCAAAGTTCCCTGGGAAGAGGGGAAGGAGGCCCTGAAGAGATTGGGCGCTGAACTCTTCGTCCCCTTGTTGGTCGAAGGCGATTTGGTGGGCCTGTTTGTCTTTGGCCCCAAGCTCTCCGAAGAAGCGTACTCACAGGATGAGAAGATCATCCTGACCACTCTAGCCAACCAGACAACACTGGCCATCAAGAACGCCGGGCTGCATAGTGAGTTAGAACGACGGGTTGAGGAACGGACTGCTGAGCTTGCAAGAGCCAATGAGGAGCAAGCTCGTCTGCAACAAGAGATCATCGAGACCCAACGCCAGGCTCTACGGGAACTGTCCACCCCCATCGCGCCTGTGCTGGAGGGGGTGCTGGTTCTGCCCCTGGTGGGCAGCATTGATAGCAGACGCGCTCAACAAGTCATGGAGGCCTTGCTGGAAGCCATCGGCCAACACCAGGCCGAAGCGGTGATCATTGACATCACCGGCGTACCGATGGTGGATACCAGGGTGGCTAATCATCTCTTACAGGTGACGCGGGCGGCCAGGCTTTTGGGAGCACAATGTATCCTAGTAGGCATCAGCCCAGAAGTGGCGCAGACTGTCGTTTCTCTGGGCGTAGACCTTGCAGGCATCATCACCAAAGCCGATCTCCGGTCTGGAATCGAATACGCTTTAAAGATGAGGGGCAGGAAAATTGGGTAGCACGTCAGCCCGGTAATGCCGGCTCGCCGTTCACTGTCGTCTATACCGGCCAGTTTCACTTTGACTGAGATTGGCCGGGCCTTATCTTGTGGGTAAGTCCTGGAGAGGGTTGAGAAAGAAGATAGTCTACAGAAGTTCTTAACGCCTCCGCCAACTGCTCCAATGTGGAGCGCCTGATGTTTTTGCGTTCGCCGCTCTCTAAGTTCGAGAGCGGCGTGCGATTTATACCGGCTTTATAGTACTGTTTCACGCAACAGACTTCGACTTTTGTGAGTTGACATCCCCATATCCAATATCACTTTGCCAATATTATAAAAAATATCAACAGAGAATTTGCCTGAAAACAAGGCCGCTAAATGTAGATTGTGCGACAAAAGCTGACTGGTAACCAGCCTCGCTCCCTTACTACGTGGGGAGCTTTTATTTTAGCATGTGAGAGGTTTTCTCTTGACTGACACACCATGATAGCCCGCCCTTTACAACATGTGTGGTAAAAGAGCAGGGGCCGAGCTCGCCCTACTGGACAGGAGATATAACGCTCTCTTACGTAACAAAAAAAGCCCGGAGCCATTTGACTCCGGGCTTTCTCACGCTCTGGCCGCCGCCGCTAACGGCGGTTTGGCCGGTTGCAAGGTGGGTTTACCACCCTGAACTTTGAAGTTTCACCACATCGGCGGCCTGGGGCCCCTTGGGGCTGCTCTCGATGGTGAATTCCACCTGCTCGCCCTCTTCCAGATTGCGGAATCCGCTGCCCTGAATAGCTGAGTGGTGGACAAACACATCGTCTCCTCCTTCACGCTGGATGAAACCATAGCCCTTCTGACCGCTGAACCATTTGACTGTTCCTACGACGCGCTCGCTCATTGCTTGACGTACCTCCTTTCCCTACGAGTTCCGATTTGCAGGGCGGAGTAGTTCTGTATCTGACAAAAACAAAACACCCGGCGCATCGTAAGTCCGGGTGCTTTACTAAGCAAGAAACTGGAACCTACTGCATCCTACTTTCCCTCGGAAGGGTACTCACTCATAGTATAGCGCGTTATCGCTTTTTTGTCAAATGTTATACCCCGGCACTGGCAGCTACCGCCGCTCCCACCCCCTGTCTAGCTTGACCAGCCGGGGTGCTCCCCTTCGCTGTTGACCAGCACACCACAACTGCCCTTTACCGCACGTGTAGTAAAAGAGCGTGGGGTGGCCTTACGCTCCCAACCAGGTGCACAGGCGATGTACCTTTGCGGGACAACCCCGCCACGCCAACGTCTTGTCACCGCCCACAACGCAGAAGACCCCGAAGGCGGCGTGTATTCTCCCGCATAGCACAAACGTTCTGAAATTTTTAACCAAACCTTAACCTGATCTTTACCTGATAGTGACCTTTTTGTGATATAATGGTGGGGCCGGATGTCCGCTTGAGGAGACATTGCAGGCAAGCTGCATCGTGGTTTGTCAGTCAACGAACAAAGGTTGCGGGAAAAGATAGGTTATGGTAGAATAAAACATAACCCAAAAGGACATCACGGTCTTAAAAATAAATGGGCCTCGCGGCTGAAACGTAGCCCGAGGCGGCGGCCAGGGTGGGGCTACACCCCGGCGATGGGAAGTATAGCATGAAAGCCCGCTGGAGGCAAGCCCAGGCCCTGGTGGGATTTTTGTTTTTTCGTGGAGAGATTTCCCACGCCTAGAGGAGAAAAATGTCTAAAGCGAATATCAAATTTTCTCTTCTTAATACAATTTTAAATATATTAAAAGGTTACTGGCCTGGGTTTATCGCTATAGGTTACCTTATCGGATTTCTTTATTATCATGCTTCTATGCCGGCGACCTCTTTACGATGGCAAAAGAGCCTCCGATATAAAGTAGGTGATTCCTGTACCTTGCTGGTGGAGTATCCCTCCGAAATTCCCCTGGAGCCGCCCAATAAGCCGGGCCGCCCTGTAACGGTGCGCTTGTGGTTTACCCCCACCTCTCTTACTCCAACTGAAACTTTTACTATCCCTCGTGTTTGCTCATCTACTTTAACTTTAAGCGCTACAACTCCCCTCTCGTATTTCGTTGACCTCGGACCTTTAGGGGATGGATTAGTATTTACCGATAAGGAAGGAGAGACCGTTCCCGCATCCATTCCTGTACAGCCGGCCCTGACCAAAAGTGCCGCCTCTCCTAACACTCTTTATATCCGCCGTGGCCCTTCGTCAGATATGGAACCCATAACCGTGAGCGTTCAAGTGCGTCTGGTATATAGCCGGAGAAGCAACTTCTTCCTGGACACCAGAAACCCAAAGCAAAAGCCTTTTATACGGCCTGAAACAGAGGACCAATCGCTCTGGCGGCATTTAGAGGAAACACTTTTCACCCCCGAGCCGCTCCAGGTGATATTCCCTGTTATAGGGGGGCTTTTTGCAATATGGCGTGGTTACGCAGAATCGCGGGAATGGCTAAGAGCTGAGCGCGAGAGAGCTGCTGAACGACGCCAGAGTCAGAGGGCGCGCATAGATTCTCTAGGTGAGGAGTTCCCAGAAAAGGCTTTCAGGTCTTACATCTCCCTTAGAAAAGAATTTAAGGATGACTTGGTTTTACTAGAGGAACTGCGAAACGCCTTTAAACCGAGCTGGGCCCCCTACCTACGCCAGCAACTCAGCAGATATTTATATTCTGGACAGCTAAAGAACGCCGAGGAATTTCTCGAGGAATTTAAATGGGAATGGGAACAAGTTTGAAAACCATAGACAAAGCTAAACGGCTCCTTGAGCTTCTCCAGCAACAGGAGATTCTCTCTGAGGTCAACAAAGGGATGCTGTTGGAAGTGCTGGAAGGTTTCCGGGCCGTTGGCCTGGGGGCAACCGATAGGGTGGTGGAATGGCTCCAGAAGGCCATCCCAAACCCCTGCTCCTCTGCCAATTTGCTTAAGGAAGTCCTTTTCAAGGAAGGGGGAGCAACTGGATGCTATCTCCTCCATCAGTGGGGGGA
>DAOULT010000071.1:0-4862 GCA_034417895.1 Anaerolineae bacterium
GGGGGGGGAGCGCTGGTGGACGTAGATGTGCGTGTCGGCGTGGCGGGGGGCGGCTATTTTGTCGGTGACGGCTTCTTGGGTGAAGACCTCAGTGGGGGTTCATCGGAGGCTGAACAGGCTACGTTGACGTCGGCCCACCAGATGAAGGACAGAAAGGCCAGGGCTAAGCCGATCAGCAGGCGGGCCAGAGTCTGGTGATGGACTGTCAACCTGTGAGCATCGCGCGTTTGTTCTCTATCGGTATTTATCCTCATTTTGCCCTCCTGAGTTAGTTGAAAAGTTCTGCTCTGCAAGTGTTGTTTGGCGCTTACTGAACTCTCTCTCGTCACATCGTCTCTTCCGTGTTATCATTGCTTTGCTCGGTTGGAAAAAATGCTCTCCTTATATTATACCACAGTTGAGTTAAAAATTTTTGCCGGGTTAAGACGACGGTGTTTGACCCCGGCAGGCAGGGAGAAAGGAGGGGACTGTTGAAGGAAAATAACAAGTGGGGAGTCAAGCATTATTGCTTCAGCGCGCTGAAGCAATTCGCCGCTTTATTCTGGTCAAGGCGTATTCCAGACCTGCTTGCAAATTCTGATAGGTAATTATACCCACCAGGTCTACTCCCAGTTCGACCAGGGTTTGCGCCACCTCCGGCCGGATGCCGACCAACACCACCTGGCAGCCGAGCAGCCGGGTGGCCTTAGCGGTCTGCACCAGGTGCTGGGCCACTTTGGTATCGACCACGGCCACCCCGGTAATGTCCAGGATGACAACCTGCGCCTGATGGCGTCCAACGCCCTGCAACAACTCTTCCATAATTTGTTGAGAGCGGGCGGTATCAATGTGCCCCACCAAGGGCAGGATGACAATCCCTTCGTAGAGAGGGATTACCGGGCTGGAAAGAGCGTGCACTGTTTCCAACAAGCGGGCCTGAGCTTCGTGGACGGTCAGAATTTCCTCCATTCTCCTCTGTTCCGCCTCCCTGGCCTGGCTCAGGCTCTCGGCCATCTCGTTGAAAGAACGGGCCAGCAGGACAAGCTCTTGGCTCCCTCTTTCCGGGACGTGTACACTCAGGTCCCCCTGGATTATTTGCTGGCTGGCTCTCACCAGAGCGTTGATCGGCCCGGCGAGGTAGCGGGAGAGAGGGACAGCTAACACCAGAGTCAGCACCACCGCCCCCAGGACGATAAGCTCAATGCGCTGATAGAAACTGTACAACAAGGCCAGAAACCTTGCCTCGCGCACCCCCACGTATAACATGCCTATTACCTGATCGGTGTGATCACGCAGCGGCTCATAGCCGGTGATGAACCGCTCGTTGACCACGAAGGCCGGGCCGATGAAGGTTGCGCCCTGAGATAAAACAGCCTGGCTGATCATCCCAGAGACTCGTGTGCCGACCGCTCTCTTCCCTTCCGGCGTCAGCATGTTGGTGGATACCCGCAAATCACCCATAAAGATGGTGGCGGTGTCAGTCTGGGCCATATCCCTGATGTGATCGACTAAGGAGACGTCGTTGTTCAAAAGTGAAGCTACCAGAACGACTCCCAGTGTTTTAGCCCCGTAGCTAACCGGGGCCGCCCCCACCAGAGCCAGCGCTGCCGTCCCCTCCCTGGGGTCAAAAGGGGCCTCCTCGGCCTGCGGAGCATCCAAAAGCTCGAACTGGGCCTCTTCTGCCAGGCCGAGTGAGGCCAGGAATTCAACTGGCAGTATCTCTACGGAGGCCAACAGGCAGTTGGCCTTCAACGTTCCTTCCACAATGTTCGGAGTACCCACCAGCTCATTTATCTCCTTTGCGCCCCTCGGCAGCGAGGAGATTGTGCCATCTGGGGAAAGAGCGAAACCAAGAATAAGCCGCCTCCCCTTTTCCAGAAAAAGGGGCTGTCCTTCCTTATCCAGCATGACTACAAACAGTGTCCGATCGAAGAAGTTGTTCCACAAGAGCTGACGGGTGACCAGGTTCCCTAAATACGCGCTTGCTTCCAAATCTCCCTGAAAAGCAGCCATCACTTGCTTCTCCTTCTTCAGCTCGGAAGAAAGCCTCTGGGCCTCCTCCCTCACTCTGGACAGTTCGTCGTTAAAAATTATGTGGGCCAGCCGAAGCTCGCTTCGGACCCTTTCCTTTTCCGCCTGAGTCAGGTAATCGCTGATCATCCCGGCTGTAACCCAGAAAGAAGTCCCCAGTACGACAATAACCATCAATATGAAGGAGAAAAAGAGGATAGATTGTACACTTGTAGTGAATCGAGATTTGTGCATTTTCGTTCCATCGCTCCCTGTTAGTGATCTTTGGCAAGAGTGAACTGACCTGCGTGCCTGCTGCACGGACAAATCCAATTACACGCTACATTGGGGAATGGGCTTGCTCTTATTATACTATTGTATAATGGATTCGTCAAAGGGGGAGAGGGACAGAAGCCGTTATTATACTTGGCTCAAGGCCGGAGTTTATAGAGGCTCGGAGCAGGGGGGTATCTCTCATGGACTTCCAAGTCCGACCTCGCAGAGACACGAATGGGCCAGGCGACCAGGCCGTGCGCCACAAGCCTGCCATACCATGATGAGTCAGGGACGCCGCCCTGCTCCTTCTCTCCCCGAATCTGACGAAAGGAGCAAGACATTGGCAAGAGCACCACTGCTTGAACCCGACGAGATCTACCTTATAAAGGGCCTGTACAACGACGGACACCCACCCCGAAAGATAGCCAAGGCCCTACACGACCTCTCCGGCAGAAAAACCTCGCCGGCAAGCATCTCCGCACTCATCTACACACACCTCAAGGAAAAACCTCAAGCTCCCATCCCAGACCACGCCGTCTTTGAAGAAGACGACTACACCTGGATGGGCCTGCCTGGAGGATTGAAAGTGATCCCCACCACTGAACCAGGCTGGTACGAAGTCACCTCATCCCCATCATATCCATGAAATCTACACAGTGCAGGAGGAAATAATGGCCGAAGAAACCATTACCTGCTGGCAGACTATCCTCTCCGAAGCCCTGGCCGAGCAGCACAAAGAAGGCCGCTATCTGGAGATAGAGTATCACGACGCCTACGCCACCATGTTCCTCTTCTGGCAGGCCCTCAAAGCCGCCCTGGAGCGCCACTAGGCCGTCTCTACGCCTATAGGGTACAACCCTGCTGTCTCAAATGGCGGCTCTCCGGGCCCTACGTGACGCCTCGGGGCAACACGGTGATACGCGCAGGCCGGCCCACGCCCCGCCTGATGTCCTTCCAGGAATTGGGCCGCTGGCTGGAGCGTCGCGGTGACCTGCCTGAAAACTTGACATAAACGGTACACTCCCTTACAATTACAGCGGGGTTCCTGCTGCTACTAGTGAAGGCCGAGGCTGGCAGCAGGAACCCCGCCAGAACCAAAAGGGAGAGCGAGATGCCACTACTGCACAACAAACGTCTTACAGACAGAGAGCAGTACCTGAGAAAACTGCTCAAAGCCTACAGCCGGATTCGGTCCATCAACGACCTGGTGGCCTACAGCCAGGATGACGTCCTCAAAGAAACCCAATACGAGATCGAAGCCCTGCTCTACGAAAGACTTGAGGAACACCACTTCAGCAACGCCGAAATCCTCCACGCCTGCGGCATCGCCTACGGCATCGCCTACGGCATCACCTGCGAAGAGAAGTAAATGCCCTCCAACCCCCACAAAAAACGCTGTGCTCATCCAGGCTGCCAGGCCTGGGCCATGCGGCACAGCGACTATTGCCACGCCCACCAACCCCCGCCAGCCCCGCCCGCCGGCAGAGAACCGCCCCCGCAGACCTACGACCTGGAGCGTGAGCTGCAGATAGTCCGCGCCCTGAATGATCGCCTGGCCACCAGCGCCATGATCGCGGACAACAGCCACCTGGTCGCCCTGGCGAAAACGCTACTCCAGGGCATTGACCGTGCCATCAAGCTCCTCCAGGCCCGCCAGAAACTCGAAGACACCACCACGTCACCCGGTGGTCTAGATGACATCCTGGATGAGCTAAACATCCTCGCCGACTGGAAAGAACCCCTCTAAGGTAAGATAAATCAGCTTATCTTACCCAAACCGAAAGGAGCCACCATGAGCCGCCAAGACCGCCGCCGCCAAGACCGCCGCCGTGAGCGCCAGAACCCCATCACCCGGAACCGCCCTATCCCATCACTACGCGGTGGCAGCCCACTACCGCCCGACCCCATCCTGACTCCGATGGAAATCTGGACCACAATGGGAGACGATGACGTCTGCACGCTTTGCCGCCGCTACGACGGCCAGGTCTTCCCCGCCAACTCCGGCCCACAGCCCATCAAAGACACCCACCAAGGCTGTCGCTGCCGCCGAATCCGCTACACCGGGCCGATACCACCGCCCTAACCCGAAGGCCCGCCCGCGCCTCGTTGCGGCCTCGGGCTGACATCAACCGATCACCTCGTCCTACCCAAATGCGGCGCAAAAACCGGGCGCCGCCGGGGGGGGGAACACCCCCCGAGCCCCCTCCCTTCCTGCCGCGCTCCCTTGCCTTACGGCCCGCCGCGCCTCGTTCAAGCTCCTGGGACAGCAACCCCGCGCCTCGTTGCGGCCTCGCGCTGACATCAACGGGCGGCCAGCAACGGCGGGAAAAGCACCCGCCCCGGCCTGCGCGCGCCGCCGGCGGGGGGTGCTCGTGCAGCGTCGCGCTGGCATCAACCCCGCGCCTCGTTGCGGCCTCACGCTGACAGCAACGCCACGTCTCGTTGCAGTGTCCCCTGGCATCAACGGGCGGCCCCCCGCCCCCCGCGCGGCGCCGTGCTCGGGCGGCGGTCGTTTGCCCTCTAACAAAAGCGGTCTTGGTCCCTCTCCTCTGGGTTCCGGATTCTCAGCATTCCCCACCCGCCACCCCCCGCCCACC
>DAOULT010000072.1:0-5522 GCA_034417895.1 Anaerolineae bacterium
CGACCTGGAGAAAGAAATCGCCCTCGAAGAGGTCGCCTACTACATTATGACCAAAGAGAAACTGCCTGGCAGCGACCGCGCTCAGGTGTTGGAACGGCTCATCGCCCAGCAATTGTTACTGGAGGAAGCAGCCAAAGAGGGGATCGCCTTTGAAGACGAAGAGGTGACGAAGAGGATCGAAGCCCTCATGGACACCGCCCAACTCTCCGAGGAAGACCTGGAGGAACAGTTGACCCGGCGGGAGCTGAGCAGGGACGATCTGCACCAATCCTTTCGGAAGGCCATGATCACCAACAGTCTGCTGAGAGCCAAACAGGAAGAATTGGGACAAAGCGGAATAGCCCAATGGCTCCAGGAGCTAAAGGACAGGGCCGAGGTGGAGATTAAGCAGGATTTGAGCGCAGAAATCGCCCCGGAAGCGGGAGCTAAGGCCCCCGACTTCACCCTGAAAGACCTGAACGGCCAGGAAGTGACCCTGAGCGACTTCCGGGGACAGGCGGTGCTCATCAACTTTTGGGCCACCTGGTGTCCACCCTGCCGCTTCGAGAAGCCGATCCTGGAAGAAGCCTATGAAAGTCACAAAGGAGAAGATTTCGTCATCCTGGCCGTGAATATGAGGGAAAACGAAGAGGAGGTACGGGCTTTTGTCGAAGAGTCCGGGACAACCTTTCCCATCCTGCTGGACAAGTCTGGATTGGTGATCAGTCTGTACAAGGTGTACGCCGCCCCCACCAGTTTCTTCGTGGATAAGGAAGGGATCATCATCGATAAACACATGGGGCCATTGAGCACGAAAGCCATAGAAGCGTATCTGGAGAAGGCGCGTTAAGGCAAATAATAGACGACTGAAGTCGTCACTACGTCTTGTCACTACGCTTTGTAGTAACGACTTATGGTTTTTGACAAACTATTTCGGTAATGGTATCATCGCCTTATCAACCTGAAGGGAGGAGATGGCGATGGTACGCCGACGCACCTTAACACTGACTGCAGAACAGCGAGCAGAGTTGGAGGATCTGCGAGATCACAGCCCTACACCCTACCTGCGTGAGCGGGCGGCTGCGCTGCTCAAGATTGCTGACGGAGACTCTCCTCATGCAATAGCCCTACATGGCCTGTTCAAGCTCAGAGATCCGGATACTGTCTACGCTTGGCTCAACGCCTATGAACAAGAGGGGGTCAAGGGCCTGATTCAGAAACCACGGCGTCGCCGTGATTTTTCCCCCTGAGCAGCAGGCAGAACTGCGAGACACGCTCCGGCAAGGCCCGATGCAATTTGGTTTGGAGCAGAGCCGCTGGACGTTGGAGGCCATTGGCTCGGTCATAACCTGGCTGAGCAGTTACAGCCTCAGTGGGATTTGGCGCATCCTGAAAGTGTTGAAGATCAGCTACAAGCGGGGGCGTCCCCACGCCCACAGCCCTGATCCGCACTACGATATTAAAGAACAGTGGGCAGAACAATGCGTAGCGGAGGCAAGAGCCAATCCTGGTAAGATCGTGACCGTCTACTTGGATGAAGTCAGTTTCTACCGCCAGCCCACCTTGGCCTCTGACTGGTGTCCCACTGGCTCGGACCATCAACCCTTGGCCGAACGGGCCGTCCACAAGTCGAATACTCGCAGCCGAGTAGTGGGGGCGCTTGATGTCGTGACCGGACAGGTTACTTATCGCCAGCGGGGCAAAATTGGGGTGGATGAGTTGTGTGCGTTCTATCGGCAATTACGAGATACCTATCCCGAAGCTGAGCGCATCTATGCCATCCAAGACAATTGGTATAATGTCCACTTCCACCCCGAAGTGATGGACACAGCTTTAGATTTGGGCATCATTCCCGTACCATTGCCGACTTACGCCCCGTGGCTCAACCCTATCGAGAAACTGTGGCGCAAGCTCCGTCAAGAAATTATACACTTGCATCGTCTCAGTAACCAGTGGGAAGAACTGAAAGCTCGCGTGAAGCACTTCCTGGATCAGTTCGCTACCGACTCTCCGAAGCTGTTGCATTACGTCGGGTTGTCACCGAATTAAGTTGTCAAAGATCATTAGTCGTTGCTGCGACTGAAGTCGCCACTACGGACTTATCGGCGTTTATCTGCGGTTAAGCATTTTCACTATGCCCCAGATAAGCTTCTATAACGGCCTGATTTTCCCGCACCTCCTGCGGCTGGCCCTGAGCGATCTCCTGCCCCTGGGCCAGCACCACGATGCGGTCACACAGTTGCATGGCAAAGGCCATGTTGTGCTCGATGACGATGATGGTGATACCGCCGTCTCGCAGGGTGCGGATCAGGCCGTCCAGTTGTTGCGCCTCGGCGTGGGTCAGGCCCGCAGCCGGTTCGTCCAGAAGCAGCAGGGCAGGCTCCAGAGCCAGGGCGCGGGCGATCTCCAGCCGACGCTGCAACCCGATGGGCAGATTGCTGGCCTGCGTCTCCGCCTGGGCCGTCAGTTCGACCTGAGCGACGATGCGACGGGCGGCCTCCAGGCTGAGCCTGCTGCGGTAGTAGCCGAACAGGGCCGAGAGCGAAGCGTAAAAACGGTGGCCGTAGCCAGCCAGCACGTTGTCCAGCACGCTCAACTCGGCGAAGGGCTTCACGATCTGGAAGGTGCGCCCGATGCCCAGGCCCGCGATGCGATGCGGGGGCAACCCCTGTATCTCCCGCTCCTGGAAGATGACCCGCCCCCTGGTGGGCCGCAGAAAGCCGGAGACGACGTTGAACAAAGTGGTCTTGCCCGCCCCGTTCGGCCCGATGAGGCCCAATATCTCGCCTTCTTCCAGCCACAGGTTGATGTCCTTCAGAGCCTCCAGCCCCCCGAAGTTCTTGCTTACCTCATGAGTCGTCAGCAAAGATTTAGGTTTCACGACGCTCCCTCCTGCTCCCTATTCCCCATTCCCTTATCCCCACCAAAGAGCCGGCGCAGATTCTTCCACAAAAAGCTCTCGTCCCCGACCAGGCCCATGGGCTGGAAAATCATGGTCAGGATCAACAGCCCGCCGTAGATGGTGAAACGGTAATCCTGGACAAAGCGCAACAGCTCCGGGCCAGCCTTGAGGACGATGGCTCCCAGAATGGGGCCGCGCAGGGTACCCACTCCGCCAAAGACGACCATCGACAGAATCACGATAGACTCCACGAAGACGAAAGTGTCGGGGAAGAGGCTTTGCAGGTAGTGGGCGTACAGGCAGCCCGCTCCCCCGGCCAGGGCGGCGCTGATGGTAAAAGCGTAGATCTTGGTGCGGGCCACGCTCACCCCCACCGCGCCGGCGGCCTCCTCGTCGCCCCGGATGGCTAAGAAGGCCAGCCCCGTCCAGGTGCGGGACAGGTGCCAGCTCACCAGCAGAGCCACCACAGCCAGGGCCAGCACCAGGATCAGGAAAGAACCCTCGCGGAAGGTGTAGCCGAACAGCACCGGGTGGGGGATGTCGATGATGCCCAGCGCCCCGCCGAAGAAGTCCACGTATTTGAACACGGCCACCACCACGAAGTTGACGCCCATGGTAGCCAGCACCAGGAAGTCGTGGCGGACGCGCAGGCTGGGCAGACCCAGAATGGCCCCCACCACGGCGGTGATCAGGACGGCGGCCAGAAACTCTATCCAGAACGGAGCGCCGTATGTCTTAGCCAGGATTGCCCCGGCGTAAGCCCCGATGCCGAAGAAAGCGGCGTGTCCCAACGAGACCTGTCCGGCGTAGCCTATCAGGATGTTGAGGCTCAGCGCCAGGGTGATCCAGATGCCCACTGGAATGACGATCGTTATTACGTAACCGCTTAACACCGAAATTTTCTCCTTTCACGTAGCAGACACGGATTAGGCTCACGGATTTCACGGATTGGAGTCGCGGATTTTGGTGGAGAATCCGTGACATCCGTGAAAGAAATCCGTGTCAGCTTACATCCTGTCTATCACTCCCGGCCCAGGAGGCCATGCGGCCTGAACATCAGCATCAGAATGAGCACCAGAAAGGCAATGGCGTCGCGGGGCAGGACGAAACCGACGGTCGCCACCAGGTAGGTCTCCACCAGGGCCAAAAGCAGGCTGGCTATGATGGTGCCCGGCACGCTGCCCATCCCCCCCAGGACGATGATGATGAATGCCTTGTAGGAGGGCACATCGCCCATGGTGGCGAACACGCTGTTGTAATAGACCCCCACCAGCACCCCGGCCGCGCCAGCCAGGGCCGAGCCGGTGAAGAAGTTGAGGGCGATGACTTGGTCGAGGTTGACGCCTATCGCCGCCGCCATGTCCATGTCCATAGAGCTGGCCTGCCAGCCCAGGCCGATCTTGGTTCTGTTCATCACCAGGTAGACCGCCACCAGCAGCACCGCGGCCACTACCAGGATCATGGTCTGCTTGGGCGAGAGGTCGAACCAGGGGGTCTCCAGGCGCGGCAGACCGCTTTTGGCCGGAAAGGCGTCCTTGTACGGCCCCATCAGGTAATCTTTTTGCAATAAGTCCTGTAGCATTATGAACAGGCCGATGCTGGAGATGAGGGCCACCGTGCGCGGGGCAGCAAGCATGTGATAGTACATGGCCCGGTAAATGATGACCCCCACCACGCCCGTGACCACCATAGCCACCACCAGCGATAACCAAAAATTGCCCATCTGCCGATAAATGACCAGGCCCACAAAAGCGCCAATGGTGTAAACAGCAGCATGGGCAATGTGCAAAACTTTCAACACGCCGTAGATCATGGTCAGCCCCATCGCGATCAGGACGTAGATGCTGGCCAGAACCAGGGCGTTAGCCAGGTTGTCAAAGAAAGGCATATCAACTTTCCTTTCATAAGAGAAAATAGCGGATGAAACGGATGTAGCGTGGATAGCAGCATCCGTTCCATCCGCTAAAACTTATCCGTAGACCCTAAGGCGTGATCAGATCGGGGTCGGTGAACTCGGCGTAGAAGTGGAAGTCGCCCCCCTCCACGATCTGGGTCGTGACGGGCCGTACCGCGTCACGGCCCTCGGTGTAGCGCATGAACGGCCCGCTAACGACATCCTGGAAGTCCTTCAGCCCGGCAATGGCCGCCGCCATCGCATTGGCATCAGAACCGGCCACCCGCAAAGCGTAGGCCACCACCTGCACCGCATCGAAGGCCGACGCCCCCACCATGTCCGCCGGCAGACCGTAAGCCGCTTCGTACTCGCTCAGGAAGCGCTGCACGATCTCCCGCTCGCTGTCACGGTTCAGATCGGTGGTGATGATCACTCCCTCCGCCGCTTCCCCCGCCAGCTCGATGAACTTGGGCGAATCGTACCCCTCCTGGCCCACGATCTGCGCCTCTAACCCTTCGTCTGCCGCCTGGCTCACCAGGTTGGCCGCCTCCGCATAGTAGCCCGTGGCGTACAACACGTCCGGCTCGGCGGCCTTCACCTTCCCGATCAGAGGCCGAAAGTCCTCCTCTCCCAGAGGGAACTTCTCCTCCAGCACGATCTCCACTCCCCCTAGCTCCTCGGCCCGCGCCTTGAAACCTTCCACCAGCGACACCCCAAAGTCGTTGTCCATCGTCAGAATGGCGATCT
>DAOULT010000073.1:0-4822 GCA_034417895.1 Anaerolineae bacterium
AGCCGCCCTATGAGCACCGAAATTTACACTACCATTATACAATATCACCCGTCCATCGTCAATACTGTAAACTAAACGTCAATTCGTGATTCGGATGGGGGATTGGATCGCGGAGGATAGGGAGGGACGGAAGGCGCGGAAATTTCCGCGTTCTCCGCGCCCTTCGCGCTTCCGCGATTCGGTGATCAGACTTGACAAGAAAGAAGAAAGAGGATACGATCAGAACCGTGAATACCATCGAGGAGTGAGAACTTGAGCTTGACGGCTCTTTTGTTATTGGGCGGGTTATGGCTGGTGGCTTACGTGGTCGTCTATTATCTGGGGCGGCGCGGCCTGCTCGACGACTCTTACCGCCGCGACGTGCTGGCTCTGGCGGTGCTGGCCCTGGCAACGCTGGGTTTTTTCTGGCGCATCCTTTTCACCGCCGAAGCCTGGATGCCGGCCGGCGGCGGCGACCTGGCCTCTTTCCTGTACCCTACCTACAGCTTTGCCGCCCGCAGTCTCAAGCGGGGAGTCATCCCCCTGTGGAATCCCTACCTTTACGGCGGGGCGCCTTTCGCCGCCGACATCCAGTCGGGCCTCTTTTATCCGGTCAACCTGTTGTTCTTCCTCCTCACGCCAGAACTGACCTACAGGACGATGGAGCTGATGGCCGTCTTTCACTTTTTTCTGGCCGGAGCCGGCATGTACTTCTGTATGCGCTACCTGCGGCCCGGCCAGACTTTAGGCAGTCTGCCGGCCCTGGCCGGGGCGGTGGCCTTCATGTTCTCCGACTATTTCGTCACCCACTTCGGCAACCTGAACCTGATCGCTGTGGGAGCCTGGCTGCCCCTCATTTTTCTGTGCTATCATCGCGCTCTGGTTGAGCGTCGGGCGGGGCTGGCGGCCTGGGCCGGGATATTCCTGGGCCTGGCGGCTCTGGCCGGGCACGTACATCCTTTTCTGTTCATCGTCTTCTGCCTGGGGCTTTATTTTGTCTATCGCGCTATAGCGCTATCAGGTGCCTGGCACTTTGGAAGTGCCAGGCACCTAAAGGCCATCCTGCCTCTGGTCGGTCTTTTCGCTCTGACCCTGGGGGTGGGGTTGGGAATTGCCGCCCTGTCCCTGATACCCGCCTACGAGATGACGGGCCACACCCTGCGCGCTTACTTCGGTTACGAGCAGGCCAGCCAATACGCCCTGCCCCCGGCCAAATTGATCGGCCTCCTCATCCCCACCTTTTTCGGGCGCGATCCGGCTGTCCACTGGGGCCCCTGGGATCGGGTGGAGGTGGGTTACGTGGGCATTCTGGCCTTGCTGCTGGCTTTGTTGGCCGTCCTGCTGCGGCGCGATGATACGGTCCGCTTCATGGTCGCTCTGGCCGTGCTCTCGCTGCTTTTGGCCCTGGGGGATAGCGCCATCGTCCATGGCTGGCTCTTTAAGCTTTTTCCTGGCTTCGACCGCGTGCGTGCTCCGGCCCGTTTCGTCTACCTGATGGATTTTGCCCTGGCCGCCCTGGCCGCTCTCGGCCTGGAGGCTGTGACCCATCCGTTGTCCGCCGGTCAGCGGGTTATTTTTCGGCGCTTTCTGGGTCTGGCCCTGCGGCTGGCGGCTATGGCTGCCCTTGTGACCGTGCCTCTGGCTTACGTGGCTATCCTCATGGCCCAGGACAAGGATCCTGGCATCTTCGGGCGCATCACTTCGGCCACCAACGGCCTGATGTTTCTGCTGCTGATGGCTATTTTGGGGCTGGCCCTGCTTTATGCCCGGCGCTATGGCTGGCTGCGGCCCCGGATTTTAGGGGCGCTGGCCGTGGCTCTCATCGCCGTCGATCTGATGAGCCAGGGAGCCTACCTGGACACCGGCCCCGTCGAGCCGACGGCAGGCTTCCACCATCCGCAGGCCATCGCATTCCTGAAAGCCGACGGCGATTATTATCGCCTCGACACCCGCACCGAGGTCTGGCATCTCTGGCAGCCGGACGCCAGTTTGTTGTATAATATCTTTGACGTGTGGGGCATCGTCAACCCCCTGACCCTGGCCGATTACGACCGCTACTGGGAGAACATGGGCAGCCGCTCCACTCCACTCTACGACTTCCTGAACGCCAAATACGTCATCGGGCGCAAGGATGTGGTGCTGGACTGGGATAAATTCGTGCCCGTCTTCGAGGGCGACCCCCAGGTCAACGTCTATCTTAATGAGGAGGCTCTGCCCCGCGCCCTGTTCGTGCCGCGCGCCCTGGCCGTCGATGACCAGGAAGCGGCCTTTGCTGCCATCCACGAAGAAGGCTTTGACCCGGCCAAGACGGTGGTGGTCGAAGGAGGCAAGTCCCTGGACCTCTCCTCGGCCAGAGACGCTGCGGTGGATATCGTCTCTTACGACCTGAACGACATCAACCTGACGGTAGAGGCTGCGACCGAGGGCTATCTGGTCCTCAGCGAGGTCTATTATCCCGGCTGGAGAGCCTGGGTCGATGGCCGCCGGACGCCTATCCTGCGAGCCAATTACGCCTTTCGGGCCATATATCTGGAGCCTGGCGCCCACCAGGTGCGGATGGTCTTTTCTCCCTCCTGGTGGTGGGTGGGATTGGGCATCAGTCTGGCCGTCTGGGCCGGGCTGGTCGTCTGGGGCGGCCTGCGTTTGAGGGCCAGGTAGTTAATCGAAATGGAACAAAATATGATTGATAAGGCCATTCAATATTTTAACAAAGATAGATATGCAGCCTTAACTGGCATTGAACTTCTTGAAGTTTCAACCGGCTACGCAAAAGCGAAGCTTAAAATATCCGAAAAGCATTTGAATAGTGCAGGTACAGTCCATGGGGGAGCTATTTTTACCCTGGCTGATTTTGTGTTCGCTGTGGCTTCAAATTCTTATGGCACGATCGCTATGGCGATAAACGCCAATATTTTTTATCATAAAGCGATCACGGAGGGCGCGTTAATAGCTGAAGCAAAGGAGATTGCGTTTCACAAAAAACTTGCCAGTTATAATATTAAAATCGTAAATGGAGAAGGTGAACTGGTCGCAGATTTTAATGGTATGGTGTATAGAAAAGAGGATAGTATAAAATTTGAATAAATTTATGCTTAATGTGGAGTAATTTGTTGTTCTAACAGAACCGGCGACTGAAGTCGTCACTACGGAAAGGAGAAGGAGGATGAGTGATAAAATACTGGTAGTAGGCGGTTACGGTGGCGTGGGGCAGCACGTCACCGGCGAGCTGTGGGCTCGCTACGGAGAGAGGGTGATTGTGGGCGGGAGGAGTTCGGCCCGGGCCGCTCAACTGGCCCAGGCTTTGGGAGCCACCTTTGAATTCCGTTACGTCGACGTCTCCGACCGGCGGACGGTGGACGAAGCCATGGCCGACGTGGGGCTGGCTATAGTCTGCGTCGATCAACCGGCGCCCCACGTGCAGGAAGCAGCCATTGCCCGGGGAGCGCATTGCCTGGACGTTACCATACGCCCCCGCCATTTGCAGGCGGTGCGCGCTCTGCACGACCGGGCAGCTAAAGCGGGCAGCACCATCTTGTTCACTGGCTTCATGCCTGGCGTCTCCGGGGTCATGGCCCGCTACGCCGGAGAGAACATGGCCGACCTCGATTCTCTGGACATCGCTCTGTGCCTGGCCTGGGAGGGCGAAGCGGGGCCAGCCGGGATACGCTACTTCCCGAACCTGTTCGTCGAACCCGTGCCCGTCGTCGAAGGTGGCAAAGTGAGGCACGTCCCGGCTCTCTCAAACGGTCGTCGCGTAGAATTCCTCTCCCCTCTGGGAATCAAAGCGGCCTATGTTCTGAACCTCCCGGATCAAACCATCCTGCCCGAAACTCTGGGAGTGCCGGTCACCTGCCGCTTCACCTTTGACAACGTGGCCGTCACCAACGCCCTGGCCTGGTTGGGCAAGCTGGGTCTGTGGCGCACCCTGGACCAAATGGGCTATCTGCCAAAGGTGGCTTCCTTCGTCAACTCTTTCCGGGCTGCGTGTTCACGGCTGGCAAGGAAAGAGGTGGGGCTGACGGTACAGGCTTACGGCTGGAGAAAAGATGGGCAGCCCATTGTCCAACGCCTGAGCTTGCTGGGAGATTCTAATTACGGGGTGACGGCTCTCAGCACGGTCATCATGGCCGACATGATCGAGCAGGGACAGGTGACAGAGCGAGGGGTCTTCAGCCCGGACCAGGTCATAGAGCCGCAGCCCTTCTTTGAGGCCCTGGACGGGGCCGGACAGCCAGTTTACATCACTGAGATCAAAGACCTGAAGAGGGCCGTGCAGCCACCCGTCTCCCCGCACACCCCCACTACGGTGTGGATCGCCGCCGGGGTTGTTTTGTTTCTGCTGATCCGTTGGATGGGACGTCGTCGTCGTCGCCGTGGTTGACCCGGCCCTCAAAGCGCAGAGGAGGGCTATCCTGGAGAACGTCCGAACCAGCGCACCAGGAGCAGACAGAGCCGGGGCCGCAAACCATTATAAAGCAGCTTTCGTAAAACAGGCCAGGAGGAGGCAAACGAAGTGCGAGAACCCATCGTCGAAAAAAACCCAAACAAGAGCAGGAGCAGTTGGCCCTACGTTATGGGGGCCATCGTGGTGTTGGGTATCCTGGTGGTGGGGGGCTGGTGGCTGACCTCCGCTCAGCAGGAGAGTTTGCCCTCCGCCGCCACCGACAACAACAACGAAGTCCTGGCGGTGGTCAACGGTCGGGAGATCACCCGCGCCGACCTGGAGAAAGAAATCGCCCTCGAAGAGGTCGCCTACTACATTATGACCAAAGAGAAACTGCCTGGCAGCGACCGCGCTCAGGTGTTGGAACGGCTCATCGCCCAGCAATTGTTACTGGAGGAA
>DAOULT010000074.1:0-4345 GCA_034417895.1 Anaerolineae bacterium
TTCCTATCAGGTACGGCCCTGGTGCTGGCCCTGGCGGTCAGGGCTGGCCTTTATCCCTTACATCTGGGGTTGCCCCTCCGCCAGCGGTCTGGCTATGTTATCCCTGCTACGGCCGGCCTGTACCTGCTGGCCGGCAGCCAGCGGCCCTGGAGCGGCCTGATGACGACCACAGGTGAAATAGCTTTCGTCGTGGGGGCGGTGTTGGCCTGGGGAGGAAGGGATATGCGCCGTGCTTTGCCCTTTGTGGCTCTCGGTCGCATCGGCTTTATCGTCGCTCTGGCCGGGCGTCAACCTCAGTTGCCTCCAACGGCTGTCCTGTGGGGGATCATAAACTTTGCTCTCTGTCTGGCCCTTCTCGACCTGACCACCGACGAGCAATGGACGACCGGCCCCTGGGCGAAGGTGCTGCCTGGCCTGGCCGTGGCCTCCCTGATCGGGCTGCCTCTGACGGCCGGCTTCGTGGAACGCTGGTTTTTTTATGGCGGAAACCTGTTGCTCGTCCATCTAGGGGCCGAGATCGTTTTCTGCGCCGCCCTGCTCAAAGCCTGGCTTCATCCTCCAGAAGAGGCCCCCTTGCTGGAAGGGATAGGGCCACAAATCGCTCACCTGGCAGGCGCGGGCTTGCTGGCCCTCCCGCTGTTGATCCTGGGACTTCATCCTCCTTTGCTCCTGCTTATGGCGGCCTGGCCGGGGGGTGATAGTTCTCTGCTCTCCCTGCTGGCCCTGTGGCCCTCGACCGGGCTGGCGCTCTGGATGGCCCTGCTTCTGCCCCCCCTGGGGGGTTATCTCCTCTATCGATTCCGGCCAGGCCCCCTTGTCTTCCGCCATCCGGGGATGTTTTGGCAAGCGGTGGAACGAGTGCTCTGCCTGGAATGGCTTTATGGCCTGCTCGGCCAGGTCATCCTGGGCCTGGGGCGAGCGGTGCGGGCCGTGGTGTGGTTGATCGAGGGAGAGCATTACCTGGGGTGGACTATCTTGCTGGCTATCGTGGCCCTTTTATTGCTATGGAGTGGGTAGGAGTAAAATCGTGCCCGAAATCCTGACCAAACTGGCTTTTCTCTCCGGCGGGCCGGCCGTGGTCGGCCTGGCCTGTACGGCCGGCCTCATTGTCCTGGCCGAAGATTGGCGCGCCCTGCTGACGGCTCTGACGGCTCAGTATCTTCTGGCCGGACTGCTGCTTACCGGCACGATCCAACCGCAAGTGGTTCTCTTAAAAATCATTGTCGGGGGGATGATTTGCTCCATCCTGTATCTGACAGCCCGCCATATCCGGTCGGGCGCTACCGCCAGGGGCCTCGGCCCTTACCACTTGCCCCTGGGATTTCACTTCCGCCTGTTAGCCATCGTTCTGGCCGGACTGACTGCCTATGGCCTGTTCGGACGTTACCCTTTGCCAGAGGCGCCGGCCTTTCTCGTGTTTGCCGCCTACTGGCTGGCGGTCATGAGCTGTCTGACGATGATCATCAGCCAGGAGGCGTTGAAGGCCGGGTTGGGACTGCTGACTCTGGAAACAGGCTTCGAGATACTCTATGCTGCTTTGGAAAAGGGGCTGCTTATCGCCGGTTTACTGGGCATCATCAATATCCTGATGGCCCTGACCATCGCTTATCTGGCCTCGACCCAGGAGCTTGTGGAGGAGGAAGAAAGCAAGGCATGATTAACCCTCTGCTCCTCATCATTTTGCCGCTGGCCGTAGCTCCTGTGGTCTACGTCTTACGCCGCTGGTCGGCCTTGAGCAGTCTGCTGGCCGCGGCCACCACCTTCCTGGTCGCCCGTCTGTACCTGAGTACCCCTTTCGGGTGGTCGAGTCAGATGTGGGGCCGGGAAATGGCCCTCCAGGCTCCTGATCGTCTCCTGCTGGCCTTCATTTTTGCCCTGGCCGGGGTTATGTTTCTGTTCGCCTGGAGGATACCACAGGGCTGGTCTGTGCCTCCTTTTGGTCTGGTTATTCTGAGCCTTCTCAGCACGGCGCTGATGCTCCGCAGCTTTCTGTTGGCCGTCCTGCTGCTGGAGATCGCGGCCGCCATCACGGTGTTCCTCATCCAGGGAGGGCGTCGGGGTTCGATCCGGGCGGCTCTCCGTTATCTGACCATGATGGCTTTGGCCCTTCCTCCTTTGCTGTTTACCTCCCGCCTGTTCGCGCTCCACGTTTTGAATCCGGGCGATGTGGGCCTCGTCCGCCTGACGGTGGCGCTGCTGGCCGTTGGTTTTGGTCTCCTGTTGGGGGCCGTGCCCTTCCAGGCCTGGCTCTCGGCCCTGGGGAGCGAAGCGCCGCCCATCGTTACCGCTTTCGTGTGCTCGGTCGTCAACGGGGCGGTGGTCTTCTTGATGCTGAGCCTCTTACAAAGCTATCCCTGGCTGATGGTGGACAGCCCGCTCCAGAGGATACTAACCCTGGCCGGCCTGCTGACGGCCTGTGTGGGTGGCCTGCTGGCTTTTTCTCAACAGGATTTTGGCCGTCTGCTGGCCTACGCTGCTCTGAGCGACCTGGGATTTATCCTGCTGAGCCTGGGCAGGGGAGAGTGGAGTGGGGCAGTGTTTCAGCTTCTCAGCCGCTCGCTGGCCGTCACTCTGGCGGCTATGGGCCTGAGCCTGGTCCGTCATTACGTCACCAGCGACGCCTTTGAGGAGTTGGGCGGGGTAGCGCGCCGGATGCCTTTCGCCGTGTTGGGGCTGGTGGGGGGCGGTTTAGCGCTGGCCGGTTTCCCCCTGACGGGTGGTTTCGTCGGTCGCTGGCTGCTTTACGGCGCTGACTTTCAGGAAGGGTTTTTCATCGTCGCTCTGATTCTGGCCGGAGGAGGGGTGGCCGGCGGCTACCTGCGCGGGCTGAAAGCCGCGTTGGGGCCGGCCGGAGATTTGGCCTCGCGCCTGGAAATGAGGAGAGAACCCATCCTGGCTATAGCCCTGATCCTGCTCCTGACCGCGTTCTGCCTGGTCATGGGCCTCTATCCCCGCCCGATTCTGTATGTCATCTCCTCGGTTATCAAAACCTACAATTTTACTGTTCCGTGATTCATACCATTGAGAGTGTTCAGGTACCTGGCATTTTGGAAGCAGATATGACCGCCGACCCTTCGGTTTCTAAAAACCAAAGGGTCTGCGGTCACACGCACCGATGAAACCAACTGCTTTCATACTAGCGCCAGGCCCCTGTTCGCCGCCGAAATGGCCTGCGGCGCAAAGTTGATAGTTTTTGACAGACAGTTTGTGATATACTTTATTAAGAGTGAAGCCTGCGATGCAGGCTTTTTTGTGACAAATGAAAACTGGCAGCCAGCAACCAGATTGGAAGAAACCAGGTTTTTCAGCAAAAACCTGGTTTCTAGGGGCGAATTAACATGGATGAGGGAGACTATCAGAGAGGAAAAAATGGAGGGAAACTCTTCGCGCCTGCCGGGCTTTTACGACCTGAGCCTTGAGGAGCGCCTTACCAGAATAGGGGAATGGGCAGCGTTGACGGCCAAAGAGATAAACGTCCTGAAGGGAGAGGAAGGCTTAGGCCCTGCTCAGGCCGATCACATGATCGAGAACGTGGTGGGGGTGCACGCTTTGCCTTTAGGGATCGCCGCCAACTTTCTGATCAATGGCCGCCATTACCTGATCCCGATGGCTATCGAAGAACCCTCGGTGGTGGCCGGGGCCAGTTACGCGGCCCGCCTGGCGCGGGAAGGTGGGGGCTTCGCCACCGACAGCACCGACCCCTTGATGATCGGCCAGATTCAGGTTTTGGGCCTGGCCGACCCCTGGGCCGCCCGCTTCGAGCTTTTGGCCGCCAGGGAGCGCATTCTGGCCCTGGCCGACCAGACGGACCCGGTCATCGTCGGCCTGGGCGGCGGGGCCCGTGACCTGGAGGTGCGGGTCATTCCCGAAAGCGCGGTAGGGCCTATGCTGGTGGTGCACCTGATCTACAATTGCCGCGACGCCATGGGGGCCAACGCGGTCAACACTGCGGTCGAAGCCCTGGCTCCGCTCGTCGAAGAATTGACCGGCGGACGGGTGCGGCTGCGCATCCTGTCCAACCTGGCCGACCGTCGCCTGGCGCGGGCCAGGTGTCTCGTTCCGGCCTCGGCTCTGGCCTTCAAAGGCTTCAGCGGCCAGGAGGTGGTGCAGGGCATCGTCGAAGCCTGCGCCTTGGCCGAGAGCGACCCTTACCGGGCCGCCACCCACAACAAAGGGATCATGAACGGCATCGACGCCGTGGTCATCGCCACCGGCAACGACTGGCGAGCCATCGAGGCCGGGGCGCACGCCGACGCCGCTCGCGGCGGGCGCTACACTTCCCTGACCCCCAGGGCCACAAACCAGGACGGCGACCTGGTAGGCACCATCGAGTTGCCCCTGGCGG
>DAOULT010000075.1:0-79536 GCA_034417895.1 Anaerolineae bacterium
CCCTTGTGCGGGCGGCCAGGGCCGTGCTGGTGAGGCTATCTGATTCTTTTCGGCAATTTTTTCTGAACTCACTTTTTGTCTCCTGGAATTGCCCTGATACTCTCACCTGTCATTGTATCACATATCCTCCAGAAACTCAAAAAAGTCAGCAGGTGTTTCCACTCGCTGACTTTTCGCTGAAATTTTTCTGCCTACAGCTTGCGGAAGACGAGACAACCGTTGTGGCCGCCGAAGCCGAAGGAGTTGGACATGGCTGTTTTCACTTCGGCTGCACGGGCCTGGTTGGGCACGTAGTCCAGGTCGCATTCCGGGTCGGGGTACTCGTAGTTGATGGTCGGGTGTATGATCCCTTCTTCCATAGTTTTGAGGCAGGCGATGGCCTCCACTGCGCCGGCGGCTCCCAGCAGATGCCCCACCATGGATTTGGTGGAGCTGATGGGCAGCCGGTAGGCGTGTTCGCCGAAGACCGCTTTGATGGCCTTTGTCTCCGTAGCGTCGTTGAGAGGGGTGCTGGTGCCGTGGGCGTTGAGGTAATCGACCTCTTCGGGCCGTACCCCGCCGCTTTCCAGGGCCAGGCGCATGGCTCGTGCTGCTCCGGCGCCGTCCTCGTCTGGAGCGGTCATGTGGTAGGCGTCAGCCGTAGCTCCGTAGCCGACCACTTCGCCATAAATACGCGCCCCCCGCTGTTGGGCGTGTTCCAGGCTTTCCAGGACGAGGATGCCCGCTCCTTCGCCCAAGACGAAGCCGTCGCGCTCGGCGTCGAAGGGACGGCTGGCCCTTTCAGGCTCGTCGTTGCGGTTGGAAATGGCCCGCATGACACTGAACCCGGCCATGGCGATAGGCAAGATAACAGCCTCGCATCCTCCACAGATTATGGCCCTGGCCGCGCCGCGTCGGATCATCTCGGCTGCTTCGCCTATGGCGTGGGTGCCAGAAGCGCAGGCCGAAACTACGGCAAAGTTAGGCCCCTTCAGGCCAAAGGAGATGGCTACCTGTCCGGCTGCCATATCGGGCAGCATCATAGGCACAAAGAGAGGGCTTACCCGTTTTGGGCCTTTGGCGTCCATCACCCTGACCTGATCCACCAGAGTGCTCATGCCGCCTATGCCGGTGCCGACGATGACGCCTATGTCCGTGCCGTTCGAGCCGTCGATGGTCAGTCCGGCGTCTTCGACGGCCTCTCTGGCGGCCACCAAGGCGAATTGTACCACGCGGTTCATGCGCCGCGCCTCCTTGCGCCCGAAATGTTCCTCGGGATTGAAATCCTTGACCTCAGCCGCAAATCTAACCTGAAGCTCTGAAGCGTCGAACAGGGTGATAGGGCCTATCCCGTTGCTTCCCTCTCGCAAGGCCGCCCACGTGGTCGGCGCGTCATTCCCTACAGGGGTTATAGCTCCTAATCCCGTCACCACCACACGATGATTGTCCAAGGTCCACCTCCTCATAAAATAAAAAGCTCTCTTTCAACATATAACACCCGCAGGAGGAAAAAGACGCGCTATTTTCCTGATTAAGAGAGTCTGGTTAGACGGCTATCGTTACCCGCAGGGCGTCCAGGACGTTCTGGAGCCTGTTGATGATGGTGGTGGTCTCCGAACCGGCAAACAGCAGGCCCACGACGTACCCTTCCTCGTCCAGCACCGCCGAGCCTGAATCTCCGCCCAGGCTCATGCTACCGGCCACAAATTGATCGGTGAGCGTGGCGTTCCCTGCCGAGCCATAGCTGACCTTCACGGTGGCGTCTATCTGGGTGATGCGGCCATGAGTCAGGCCCGTGGTGCGCCCGCTCTTCTTGATGTTCATGTTCAAGGTGCCCTCTCTAACTCCTTTGGGCCGCCCGATAGCCACAATGCTCCTGTCTACCAGGTCTGTGGAAAGAGGACGGGCCAGGGCGGCATCGACTTTGTTCAGGCCCGCGGTCTCTTGAAAGGCCGTTATCCTATGGTCGGAGCCTGCCAGCCGCGCCAGGGCGTTCAAAAGGCGCTCTGTAGTTTTGGCCGTAGAGCAGACCGGGGCGCTGGTCCCGAAGTCGAGGGGTATGAAATCTTCCAGGACGGCGATGTGGTCTTTAGAGGTGCCGCCATCGGCCGGGCCGGGTTGGAGGATGCTGTCACCTATCTGGCCCGCGTTGGAGAGGGCCAGGACGTGGTTGTTACTCAGGATGAAAAGCTGTCCACCCCTGCTGACCAGACAGCCCAGCGTCCCGGCGGTGATGGACACGTGGCCGATTGACACCCCGCCCGGCGCAGGACGCCAGCGGCCGGTGGGGGATTGGATAGCCCGGATCACTCCGGTTTCCTGAACATCGGTCTTGACTTCGCCCACCATTTGGGGAACGATGTCCCCCGGCGTAAGCTGTGCCTCCGCTATCTTTTTCTCCACCGAGACCACGACGCAAAGCTCAGAGCTTATCTGGCCGCCGCTTTGCTTGAACCCCACCCCACAGGCCACCACGTTCTTTTTCCGCAACAGAAGATCGACGTGTTGCCTTTTGGCTTCTCTAACCAAATCCATGCTCATCGGAATTGCCTCCTTAAATTGGGTAGTAGAGGGGACTGGCACTATTATGAAACTGAAAAGATCAACAACGAACGGTAGAATTGAACGAACACTGGCAGTGCTATCAATAGAACAGATATTCTGCTCCCCAATAGAATATCTGTTCCACCCTCAGGGTACTACATCTGGTGCAAAATGGCAAGCTCAGACCCGCCAGACAATGGCGATAAAGTATTTCCCCTCAAGACTGTGGTTACTCATTGCGTCTGTGGGTTTCATCCGGGCGTGTGAAAAACGGATCAGTTCGTTAAATTCTACTGTTCGCTGTTGATCGTTTTTCATAGCAACTTCCAAAGTGCCAGGCCCCTTACAGGGCGCGAATCTCGCCTACTTCCTGCACATCGGTGATCACTTCTTGTATCCGGGGAGGAACGATGTCGGGCGGCCTGAGATTAGAAAGCGGCTCCTTTTTCCTCACCATGGCGATCAGGCTTAATTGATCGGTCTGGCGGCCGGCGGTTTCTTTATAGCCGATGCCCAGGCCCACCACGTTTTTTTTCTTCAAAAGTTCATCCTGGTATCTGGTCTTGACCTCTCTTATTTTCTCTACTTCTCCGCTTGTCATTCTGTGACCCTCTCTATTCTGGCTCCTAGCTTCTGGAGCTTTTCCTCGATCCGTTCGTATCCACGGTCGATCTGCCTGACATTACGGATGATGCTCTGTCCCTGGGCGCACAGGCTGGCTATGAGCAGGGCCATTCCCGCCCGGATGTCGGGGCTTTCCAATTCTTCGCCGTGCAAACGAGACGGTCCCACCACGACCGCCCGATGGGGATCGCAGAGGATGATGCGGGCCCCCATCGAGATTAACTTGTCCACGAAGAAAAGGCGGCTTTCAAACATCTTCTCGTGGATCAGGACTGTGCCCTCCGCCTGGGAGGCCACCACCAGGGCAATGCTCATCATGTCGGCGGGGAAGGCGGGCCAGGGAGCGTCGTCGATCTTGGGTACCGCCCCGTCGATATCAGGCACGATTTTCAGGCTTTGCTCCCTGGGGACGAAAACGTCCTGGCCCCTGATCTCGATCCGTACTCCTAGTCGCTCGAAGATCAGGCGGATCATGCGCAGGTGTTCGGGGACGGCATCCTTGATGGTCAGCTCGCCGCCCGTCACCGCCGCCAGACCGATCAAACTGCCCACTTCGATGTGGTCCGAGACGAGATGACACTGGCCGCCGCTCAGACGCTCCACCCCATGCACGATCAGCGTATTGCTGCCAATACATTCGATCTGCGCCCCCAGACCTTGCAGAAAATGGGCCAAATCCTGGACGTGAGGCTCCGAGGCCGCGTTGCGGATAATGGTCGTGCCCTCGGCCAGACAGGCGGCCATCAAGACGTTCTCGGTGGCCGTCACGCTGGCCTCGTCCAGAAAGAGGTCCTGGCCCTTCAGCCCATTGGCTTTCATCACGTAGGCGCCTCTACCTACATCCAGCGTTATCTCGGCTCCCAGTCTCCCCAGGGCCATCAAGTGCGTGTCCACCCGTCGTCGCCCGATGACGTCTCCGCCCGGCAGCGGTAACTCGACATAGCCACAGCGGGCCAGCATCGGGCCGGCCAATAGAATCGAAGCCCTGATTTCTCGACATAACCTGGGGTTTAGGGCCGCTTTGGTCACATTTTTGGCCTGGACGGTCAGCTCACGCTCACCAGTGTCCGTCACCTCCGCGTTCAGGTCGGTCAACAGGGCTGACATGGTGTCCACGTCCTTGATGCGGGGCACGTTGCTTATCACGACCTTCTCGTCGGTTAACAGCGTGGCCGCCAGGATCGGCAGGGCGGCGTTCTTGTTGCCGCTGGGAACGACTACCCCGTTCAGGGGATGCCCTCCTTCGATCAGAAATTTTTCCACGGTGTGTTTTGAACTTTCTCCCTTTCCATTGGTAATCGGCCTCTGGCCTGGAACCCCACTTATGCTCACTGACTATCCAGCCAAAGCCTCATGTCCGCTTCCAGCTTAACCTGCTGACTGGTTATCAGAGCGCGGATGGCCGCCCAATCTGGCGCGAGATGATAGACGTAGTGCTCCTCGGTCACTTTCTCCTCATCGATAGCGGCCAGACGAGGCTTTACCAGATGTTGAATGAGCAGATCAAGCTCTTTATCATCGTGAGGGTCGGCTGGATCGAAACGCAGCCAGCGGTCGGCCCATGTCAGGTTACGTTCCCACAGATACAGGAGACACAAGCGCAGATTCAGGGTCTCCAGGGTATCCTCCAGGCGCGTCAACTGCTCCTCAATGATCTCCAGTCTGGCTTTGAAAGCGGCCAGTTTGGCCCGGCGACGATTTACTTCCTGCTCCGTTAAAGAGGTGCCGAACAGGCGATCTATGGTGAGTAGAAGTATGAACAGTATTCTATCACTCAGGCTCATGGCTTCCTCCAGGGGCCAGGCGCTCGTATAGCAGCACCTCGTCTCCTGCCGTGACCCTTAACCTCAAGGCGGCGCTACCACCCGGCACCGCTATTTCCAGGCGCCCCGCACTGCCGATGAGGGCCAGGGGTTTTCCTGCTTCTCCCGCCGTATAGGTGCTCCTCACTCCCTCGATCTGCTGTCCTCCAACCTCGACGACGATTCCCTCGTCCAGGGAAAGACCAAATCTCTGGCTTTCGTCCTCCTGTAGATCGGTAATCAGATTGCCGAAACGGTCAACGTGGATGATGTGGCCCACGACGGTGTTATCAGGGCGCAAGGAGGGGCGGGGCGTGGGGAAGGTCAGTAACTCCCGCCTCTCTACAGGCTGGCCCAAATCTTCCAGCGGCACCCCTTGAGCCAGGTGGGCGGCCACAGGGGCGAAGATATCGCGGCCATGAAAAGTGCGGCTGATCTCAGGCCGCCAGTAACAGGCTCTGGTCAGACTGACCGCCTGCTCCACCCTGTCCTCGGCCAGGATGTAGCTCAACACCCCGTTATCGGGAGCCACGAAACAGGCTCGGTCCGTCCTCAGAGCAATGGCCCGCCGGGCGCTGCCCACCTCCGGATCGACCACGATCAGGTGTATGGCGTCTGCTGGAAAATAGCGGTGAACGGTGTGGAGAACGAAAGCCGCTTCTTTTACATTTTGAGGGGCGATGTCGTGGCAGATATCTACTATCGTGGCTCTGGGGGCGATGCTCAGAATGACTCCCTTCATGGCCCCTACATAACCATCGGCCCACCCAAAATCGGTGGTCAAAGTGATGATCTTCATTATTGGATTTTATCACACAGGGCTTCGATAGTCAATTCAGCAGAGGGGCCTGATCGTTTATCGATGTGGGCATCGGCCGCGAGCGATGATCACGGCCAGGCCATCGAAATTTATCCCTGCTTCAATTGGGCCTCGGATGTCTTCGCCGCCCTCGACGTCAACCACGCGCACCATCCCGGCGCCAGTCTCGCCGATCAAAGCCGCCAGGTCTACAGCGCGCCGGGGTCTGCCTCGGGCATCCACCCGGCTGCCCGGATGGGGCTGCCCGCCGGAGAGGGCCGTCGTGCCGTTGTCCAGGAGCAGCACTAACATGGGGGCCCCCATTCGCGCCGCGTCCACCAGCCCGCTAAAGCCAGAGTGCAAAAAACCCGAGTCGCCAGACAGGGCCACCACCCGTTTTCCCGTGTCGCTCAAGGCCAGCCCGGCTGCCATCCCAATACTTGACCCCAGGCTGTTCTTGACATCCAGCAGCTCGTAGGGCGGCAACTGGACGCGCACCATGCAACCCGGATCGCCGACCACGATGAACTGCTCGCGCCCCCCCATCTGAGCAATGATCTCGGTGAGGGCCTCAAGGGTGGGGAGGTAGGGGCAGTCATCGCACAGAGGCTTCTGGCTGGGCCGGGGCCGTTCGCTCTGTCCTTCGGTGGGCAGGGTCAGGCGGGGCAAAAAACGGTTCAGGGCCGCCGCCACTTGAGGGGCAAACAGTTCGCCGGCGCGGGGCACGTGGCCGGTGTCGCGCCCGTAAATGGGCAGGGCCAGCCCGGCTCCTTGCGCGGCGGCCTTCACCGCCCTTTCGACCAGAGGGGCGGTTTCCTCCAGCACCAGGGCTGACTCTACCGTCTTCAGAAAGGCCGTCACCCGTCTGGCGGGCAAAGGATTAAATGTCCCCAGGCGCAGGAGGCGCAACTCGGGCGGGACGGCGTCGCCGAGCAGGTCCAGAAGCTTCTGGTAAGCGAAGCCGGCGGCGATCACCCCATAAGCGCCGTCCCCTTCCACCCCGTTGAAGGGCGAGTCCTCAAACTGGGCCTGCACCGCGTCCAGCCATTGGCCCAGGCGGCGATGGTAAGGCACGACGTTGACGGGCAAAACCACCCAGCGCATGAACTGGCGCTGGAAGGGAGGGGGCGGCCCCATGGTCGAGGGTGGAAGTAGAGGCAGGTCCGCCTCGGCCAGCACCAGGGCGCGGGTGATGCGCACCATGAGCGGCTGGCCCAGTTCCTCCGAAAGCTCAAACGCCCGGCGCATGGCCGCCCGCGCCTGGGAGACGGTGGTGGGTTCGAGCAGAGGCACCTCCGCCATCAAGGCCAGCGCCCGGCTATCCTGCTCGTTTTGCGAGCCCCAACTGCCGGGGTCATCGCCCACCAGGATGACAAATCCGGCGTTGCAGCCGGAGAGGTTCAAGGCCATCACCGGATCCAGGGCGATGTTCAGCCCCACGCTTTTCACGCACAGGAGCGAGCGCCTTCCCCCCAGGGAGGCGCCGAAAGCGAACTCGATGGCTACTTTTTCGTTGCTCGTCCACTCCACCTGTACCTGGTCGGGCGAGGTCAGGGCCAGGATGGCATTGACCACCGCCGTAGCCGGCGCGCCCGGATAGCCAGTTACCAGCGAAACGTCGCACTCGATGGCCCCACGGGCCAGGGCGTAAGCTCCGGTAGACTTACTCACGTTGTGCCTCCTTGTTCTCTTACTTTACGCCTCCTCTTTATCCACGATCAGCAGAAAACGATAAAAGAAATGCCCCTCCAGGCGAAAGCCGCGGAACCCGCCGTCTCTCAACAGCCTCTCCAGTTCTCTCCGGGTGAAACCTCGCTTGACAGAAATGCGGGCGTCGTGCCTGAACACCGGCGAGCCTATCAGGGTGAACAGCCAGGTAGCCAGGTAGGCCAGAGGAGCGCGCACCAGATCGTTGATCACCAGCTTGCGCTCACACATCCCCAACAGTCGCCTCAAAACGCGCGGCACTTCCTGGTTGGGGAAGTGGTGGATGAACTGGGAGGCGTGTACGTAGTCGTACCCCTGGCCGTCGAAGCGTAAAGCGTCCTGGCAGGAGATGGAGATTTCCGGGTAAGCCTGGCATTTCTGGCGGGCCAGTTCCACGATGATGGGGTGGAGGTCGAGGCCCTCCACCTGGAGGCGATAGCCCTTCCTGCGCCCCCACCTGACCAGGGCGAGGGGAACGTCGCCTATGCCGCAGCCCACGTCCAGGAGGCGATAGGTTCGGCGGCGATCCCAGGTTCGGCTCTCGCGGCCAAAGAATGAGAGCACAGGCTGGATGCCCCCAAACCAGCGGTTGACCGGCTCGAGAAAACGAAAGGTGTCTATCACTTCCTGGCGGCCAAAATCGGGGCCGTCCATAAGTTCCGCTTCCGACGTCCGCCGCTCCAACATGCCACAAATCCGCCCCTCCGCGTTTCTGCGCCTCAATCCGTGACTGAAATCCGTGTCATCCGCGACCAGAATCCGTGTCGGCTCCGACCACCTTAGCCGCCTGCCGCGCCAGCTCCACGGCGTAGTTCATCCCCCGGTCCCAGGGGTAAACCTGGCTCATGTTCGCCAGGTAGAGGCCGGGGATAGGGGTTTCGAGGGGCGGGATATTCCGCGAGTGATTCACCTCGGGCACCGGCTGAGCGTAAATCTCGGTGAACTTCCACAGGCGCCGCACCCAGTCGGGGCGGAAGTCGGAGTTGATAAGCTGCAAGGCCGGGGTGAAGCGCTCCAGCAACGCCTCGGCTTCGATCTCGAAGTAGGGGTTGTCGGGCGGGAGGTAGTCCCCGCAGTAGACGATGTGGTCGTCGCCGTAATGCTGCGGAGGGACGTAGTTGGTATGCTCCACCAGGGACAGAAAGGGGAAACCCTCCCGCTTCGGCAGGTTGATCCAGTAATGGCGGTCGGTGAGGGGCTGGCGCAGGGCCAACACCAGCACTACTGCGCCCAGGGACTTGAGGCGCTCCAGTCCGGCGGCGTAGTGGGCGGGAAGCTCTGGAGTGCGGTCGCGCAACGCGTGGGGGGAGCAGGTAGCCAGAACGCGATCGTACAGATCGTGGCCGGCGCGCGTCGTCAGGCGTATGCGCTCCCCTTCTCTGGCGATCTGCCGCACGTGGGTATTGAGGCGCAGCGCCGCGCCCTGCTTCTGCACTCGCGCCGCCAACTCGTCCAGGAATGCCTGGATGCCGCCCTCGAAGTAGCCCAGGCGGGGAGTGCGCTTGGCTATTCTGGCCCAGAACCAGGCCATGTTCACCTGCCGATAATGTTCCGCGCCGAACTTGCCGATGAGCAGCGGCTCCCAGAGGATCTCGTAAGTTCGCCGCCCCAGGGCGCGGGAAAGCCATTCGTGGGCCGTGTACCGCTCCAGGGGACGCCAGAAGGGCAGGTAGCGGAGCAGAGCCGTGACCAGCCCGAAACGCAGGCGGTCGTACAGGGGTAGGGGGCGGAAGGCCAGGACGCGCATAACGCTGTCCAGAGGATAGACCTCTCCCTGGTAATATACGGAGGTGGTGGGGCGGGGGAAGAAAAGGCGGTCGCCAAGCCCCAGTTCCCGGATGAAGTTGATGATCTCTTTGTCGCTGGCGAACCAGTGATGGTAAAAGCGATCTAATGACCACTCCCAGCGCTCGTCCCGAAAGCCCGCCGCCAGCCCGCCCACGTAGGGCCGGGCCTCGTACACCGTGACCCGGTGCCCCAGGCGGGTCAGATCGTAAGCCGCAGCCAGGCCGGCCGTCCCGGCCCCGATTATTCCGATATCCATATCAACCTACTTTATAAACCTGCCTTTCCGCAGATTCGCGCCCGGCAGTTTTGGGCGCGTCTATTTGCGCAGCGCAAAGCGCTCCTCATCCCCTTAGCAGGGCCAGCCTGTCCCCCAGGGTAATGTCGCTATACCTGTGCTGCCCTGTGGCGACCCCTATAAATTTCTGTAACAGGCGCCTATCCCGGCTCAGCCGCCGGATGGCGCGGTTGGTCAGCCACTTGAAGCGTGAGGCGTGCAGTATGAGCTGAGTGAGCCTGAGCACGTCGCCAAGGGCGCGGGACCGCTCTGTGGCGTAGCGGGCCAGGACATCTTCCCCGAAATTCTCCCTGGCGAAGGCCCCTTTGATGACGGGCAGAGCCGCCTGCACGCTCTTCAAGGCCATAGTCATCCCCTCGCCGGTGATGGGGTCCAGAAACCCGGCGCTGTCTCCGATCAGCAGAAGCCCTGGCCGGTAAACCGGCTCTACCTTCAATCCCAGAGGCCCCACGGACAACACCGGCGGAAGCAACTCGCTCCCTTTGATTCGCTCCCCGAAACCTTCCACCGCCTTCAGGAAGTTCACGTATCCCTGGCTGAGAGCGCCCTGAAAGAGCCTGATCAGCTTCTCTTCGAGCAGGAAGGCCACCAGGGTAATGTCTCCATCGCAGGGAGCGATGTAGATTTCGCTGCCCTCCTGGAGGATGACCTCGATGTAAGAACCCATCCCTTCGATCCCTGTCAGGTGCCCGGCTATCCCGAACCGCTTTCGGGGCAGATAAGTCCTCCTGATGCCGTAACGGTTGTGAAAAACCGAGCGCCCTCCGTCCGCCCCGATGGTGAGGGGGGCGCGGAAACTCTCCTGTTGGTGGGTTTTGTTCACGGGATGGCCTGTCACCCCCTGGATGGCTGCCCCTTCCTGGAGGGCTTCGATCACCCGAAAGCCTTCGCGCACCGTCACGTTGGAGAAGGATTTTGCCCGCTCGACGAGCAGGTGATCGAGGAGATAGCGGCGCATCACGATCCCGTAGGAGACGCCCTCCCCGCCGGCAGGCAGATCGGCCCCGGCCCACACCCCATCGTAGCTGCGCACCCGCAGGCCCCGGACCTTGACCCCTCCCCGGGCCAGAATCTCCGGGAGCAGGCCCAACGATTCCAGGACGGCGGCCCCTGGCGGCGTAATTCCCTCGCCGCACGGCTTGTGGCGGGGGAAGACCGCCCGGTCGAGCAGGAGGAGGCGATAACCTTCCAGGGCCAGAGCTATGGCGCTGGAGCTTCCCGCCACGCCGGCCCCCACGATGATGATGTCATAATCCCATTTCATTATTCGCTCAGTGACCCCTCTTTACCTGGCCGCCAGGCAATGAGCGGCCAGCAGATGCCAGCCGATGTAGGCCGAAAAGCCTGTGGACATCAGATAGCCAAAGCGCATCATGCGCACGTAGTTCTGTCGTATCTGGCTCTCGTCGAAGCGTCGCCACCATTGATAGATCAGCCCCGTAAGTCCCAACAGGCCAGCGCCTACCAGGGCCGCATCCCAGGGGCTGAAGTAGCGCCACAAGATAAAGGCCCCCAACACGGCGGCCACCGTCAGGAGAACCATAGCGAAAGGAAAGCAACGCTCCCCCCAACGCACCGCAAAAGTGATGTCGCCTCGCTTCCGATCCTCGGCGCGCTGGTAGATCTGCGTCAGGGGGTAGAAGCCCGTAGCAACCAGCGAGGTCATCAGGAAGCCCAGCGCGGCCTGCATGGAGAGCAAGGTGGTCCAATCGTCCTGCCCGCACAGCCACCCCGCCATGGCCGCCCCGATGCCCATCCCGATGGATACCGTCAGCAGGCTGGCCCAGGGACGAGATTTCAGGCGGATGGCCGGGTGAGAATAGGCGGTGCTCATCGTGAACATCACCAGGGAGAGGAGGAGTAGAGGCACGTTGATGAGCAACACCAGCCCCAGCCCGATGGCCTGGATCACCAACGAAAAGACGAGCAAAGCGCGGGTGGGTTTGGGAGGATTCCACAACCCGCCGATGGGCCCCTCGTCCTGGTCGTAGTAGGAGTTGAAGGCCACCGAGCCGCCGTAGAACAAGACGTGAAAAACGAATAACCCCAACCAGAACTTGGGGCCGATCTTGCCCCCGGATAGGAAGAATCCCCATAGAAAGATGGGCATCAAGATAAAATGCCAGTTGAGCCGCAGGTGCAGAAAGAGGGACTTGACGCTCATGGCCTCATCTTCCCGATGGGAACGTGATTTTGGCCCCCAGCCAGCCCAGTCCAGACACCACGGCCACCATGGCGACCACCACCAGAGCGTAGAGCCAGCCTGCCCCCTCACGGTTCACCACAGAGGCCGGATTCGCCGTCCGCAGGGCCAGGGCGATGACTGCCAGGGCCAGCAATACAATGGACAGCCCGATCTTGCCCTTGAACAGCGGCGTGGGCGCCCGCCTGTAGTTGAACCACCAGCTTGTGGCCCCCGTCAGGATGGCGAGCGGGGCCATGATGACGGCCATCCACAGCACGTAATAGCCGCTGAGTTCAAACGATTCATTGCCTGTCAGCAGGTACAGAGCCAGGAAAACGGCTGCGGCCACGGTCAGGGCGACGGGAAAATGCACGGCCACCGGGTGCGGGTGCTGGTCTAAGAACCAATCGAGCAAAGCGGGCAGCTCTTTCTCTGCTGTTTCTTCCTCCACGGCGGCCAGAGCGCCCACCACAGGCACCCGCTCGAAGACGCTCTCGTCGTGCGGGGCGGCGCTCAAAGAGGCAGTCAAATCCTGTCCCGCCTGGTGGCGACGGACGTGGACCCCGTTGCGCCACAATTTGCTCTCCGATACGTCGTATACCTTCCCTTTGTAGGCCAGGAGCGCCGGGCGACCTTCTTCCTGGCCGTCGCTGGCGCGCAGTTCCTCCTCTTGAATGATTCTATCCAAGTTCGGCTACCTCCGGCTCGGGATTCCTCGGCGTTTCTTAGCCACAGAGAACACAGAGTTCACAGAGAGAAAAACCTGGTTTCTGGGTAGTTCATAGACAACTTCCAAAGCGCCAGGGGCCTGGGAGCCCCATTGCTACTTTGTCGCCTCTTTCAAGAAAGCGATCAGTGCCTCCAACTGGTCATCTGGCAAGGGGATGCCGGGCATCGCCCCGCCGCCGTTGTGAATCCACTCTTTGAGCGTCTCGTCGTTGACGGGCTGGCCGTTGGGCAGCGCGTCCCTGTCGAACATCCCGGCCAGGCCCGGCCCCACCCTGGCCTCCGCGCCCAGGCCGTGGCAGAAGGAGCAGTTGTCGGTGAAGACGTTCTCGCCCTGGTCGGTCGTGGCCGGGGCAGGTTGAGTGACAGCGGTGGGCAGAGATGGCAGAGTGGCCGGGATCAAGGTTGGGATAGGGGTAGGCTTCAGGGACAGGGATTGAGGGCCGGCGCAACCGGTTGCCAGCAGGACGAGCACGATTGTCAACACAGTCAGGCGAAGGCGCATTGTAACTTATCCTTTTCGGTCATCTAGGGTTGAAGGCCGCGCACGTAGTTGATCACGTCCCATCGCTGCCGTTCGGTCAGATTCTCCCGCAGAGGGAGCATCACCCCCACGCCCTGGCTGATGGCCCGGTAGAACAGGCCATCAGGGTATTGGGCGATATACGCCTCGGTCAAATTGGCTGGCCGGCGGGCGTTCTCCTGCCAGAATTTGACCACTGGCCCATCGCCCTGCCCTGCCTGGCCGTGGCACACCGCGCAGTGCAGTCGATACAGGATTTCGCCCCGTTGCAGCGACACCTGGTCGGCAGGCACGGGGTTCACCAGGGCCTTACTGTCATCGCGATAGGCCGGCCGCGAGAGGGGCAGCGCCTCCTCCGGCGGCAGACGGCGTGGCCCTTCCTGATAGTCAACCGCAGACTGATCCTCCATAAGACTGGCAAAGTCTACCCCAAAGACTTCGTAAGTGAGCGCCAGGATCACCAAACCGACTACGGCGATGATAAGCAGGGGAATCAGAATACGGCGGATCATAGGTTCCTCCGTTCGGGTTCGTGGATATTCTCAGCGCCCTGGGCCTCCAGAATAGCGCGAGCGGCCTCTTGCTGCTCAGGCGGGCAACGGAAGAGCACTCCGATTCGACCCTTGACCAGCGAGGGGTCGTAGTATTGGGGGCCAGGGGATCGGAAAAAATTCAGCCACAGCAGGCCCAAAAAGGTGCCCAGGATCAGAAATAACATCGTGAACTCGTACAAAAGCACGGCGGTAGGGGGCACGGGCACGATGGGATGGCTGCCCACTTGAATGACGTAAAGGTGGGGGGTCACGACTGTGAAGAAAAGGCCCACCACAAAGCCCACGATGGCGCTTGCCAGGCTGATGATGGGAAGGCTGGTTTTGACGTGCGGTCGCCCCCATATCCTGGAGGAATAGGGCAGGCTGGATAAAACCGTGATGTCACGGTCGGAAATGCCGATCTCACGCAGTTGATCGAGCGTGTCCGCCGCGCGCTCGATATCTTCAAATAAGCCCATCAGAACGGTCGAATCTGCCGTTGACATAACTGTTCCTCCCGATCCCTGCTCCCCATTCCCTACTCCTCCAGCTCGGTCAAAGTCACCACCGAAGCCCTGCCAATCCGCCGCAATCCATGAGCCAGTTGTCCTTCCCGGACCTCCCACACCGGTATCATTGGCGCCAGACGGGATAGAATGGCATATAACAGGAGAAAAGTGGCTAACGAGCCAACCGAGATGGAAGCCTCTACCAGCGAAGGGCTATACGTGCCCCAGTTAAAGGGCAGGTCGTTGCGGCGCAGGAAGCCGGTGACGATGACGAAACGCTCCAGATACATCCCCACGTTGACGCCCAGGGCGATCAGGAACAGGGCCACCGGCGAGCGCCGGATGCTTCGATTCCACAGGGTCAGCCAGGGCACGACGATGTTGAAGAACAACATCGCATACCACAGGGGAGCCATCTGGCCTTTGGTCTGGATGGCCGTGATGTGGTGCCCGGCTGCGTCGCCGGCGTACCATTCGGTCATGAAGTCGGCGAAGAAGAAATAGCTCCAGACGAAGGAAAAGACCAGCATCAGCTTAGCCAGGGTGTCGAAGTGCTCCTTGCGTATGAAGTAGTGCAGCTTCATGGTGGAGCGGGTGATGAACAGCACGTTGACTGCCGCTGACACGCCGGAGAAAATGGCCCCCACCACGAAATAGGGGCCAAAGATGGAACTGCGCCAGCCGATTATCTTGGTCATGGAAAAATCCCAGGCCACGATGGTGTGGACGGAAAACATCACCGGGATGATGGCCAGGGCGAATACCTTGATAGCCAGTTGCAGGTTGCGCCATTGGATTTCGGTGCCCCGCCATCCCAGGGCCAGGAGGCGGTACAGTTTCCGGCGCCACCCCGTGGCGTATTCGCTGTCCATAGCCAGGTCGGGGATGAGGGGCAGGAAGAGGTACAGGCTGCTGCCCGTCAGGTAAGAGATGATGGCTATCTCGTCCCACAGGAAGGGGGAGCGGAAATTGGGCCACAGCCCGCGCTGGTTGGGATAGGGCAGGATCCAGTAGCCCCGCCAGGTGCGGCCCACGTGGATGCCCAGGAAGGCCACGGCCACCAGAAGCGAGACGGCAGTCATCGTCTCCGCGGCGCGGGTGATGGGCCGCCGGAATTCGGCCTTGAACACGCGCAGGATGGCGGAGATAAAAGTGCCGGAGTGACTGATCCCGATCCAGAAGACGAAATTAGCCAGGTACACCCCCCAGTAGACCGGGCGCCCGATGCCCGCCACGCCCATACCCACAAAGATCTGGTACAGCCAGGCCCCGACGAAGCCCCCAATGGCCAGCACGGTCAGCACAGTCACCACAATCCAATAGTCCAGCCCGGTGCGGTACAGCGAGTCTATGACCAGACGGTTCATCTCCTCCGGGGGACGTGGATCCAGGAGGAGAGGCTGGCTATACTCTTCCTCAGCCTGTACCGGCGCTGGTCGGGAAGCAATTTCAGCCGACATGCGATTCGCCTCTCTTCAGGTAGAATATGGAGGGTTTTGTCCCTCGCTCTTCCAGCAAGACAAAGGCCCGCGGGCTGTGCGCCAGGTGCGCCACGTGGCTCTGCGGATCGTTCAGGTCGCCAAAGGCCAGGGCCTCAGTAGGACAGGTCTGAACGCAGGCGGGCTGCACGTCGCCGTCCTGCAAGGTCAATCCTTTGGCGATAGCTTCTTCCCTGGCCCGCCGCAGGCGCTGGAGGCAGAAAGTGCACTTTTCCATAATGCCCCGGCTGCGCACTGTAACGTCGGGGTTGAGCTGTTCGTGCAGCGGCTCCGGGAAATCATAGTCGAACCAGTTAAACTGCCGCACTTTGTATGGACAGTTCACGGCGCAATAGCGCGTCCCCACACAACGGTTGTAGACCTGGACGTTGAGGTTCTCCTCGTTGTGATAGGTGGCATACACGGGGCAGACCGGCTCGCAGGGCGCGTTCTGGCAGTGCTGGCACAGCAGGGGCATGAAGCTGGCCTTCAGGTGGGGATACTGGCCCTGCCAGTAGCGTACGATCCAGATCCAGTGCAAGGTTCGGCCACGGCTGGCCTCTGCTTCGCCCACGGTGGGCACGTTGTTCTCCGCATGGCAGGCCACCACGCAGGCCTGACAGCCGGTGCACAGATCCAGGTCGATCACCATGCCCCATCGGTGTTTGTCTGCGGCCATCGTCACCTCCGTATTGATTTCAGCTTCAGCTATGGCTTTCTTTTTGAATGATTTGCTGAATCCCCTGCTGGAGCAGTGGGACTTTGTTTATGGCAACGTCCCACACGAGGTCATAGTCTATACCAAAGTAACCGTGTATTAGCCGGTCTCGCATTCCGGCCATTGCTCTCCAGTCAATGTGACTGTATTTCTGTCGGAGTTCAGCAGATACCTTTTTTGTCGCTTCACCAATAATTTCCAAACTGCGCACAAATGCTCTTTTTAAGGTTTCGTCCTGCATAAACTCGTCTTTGCTTAGCCCCTTTGTTCGGCCTGTGAGGTATGTCGTTTCGTCTAAAATGTGTCGCAAATATTCAAGCGATGAAAGCGACATATTCAACCTCGCTCATAATATGGGGACCAATGTAAGGACTGAGAGCCTCAGGCGTCACCAACTCAACACGCCTTTTAAGGAGGTCCTCCAGGAAGAAGGAAAGCCGGATAAAGTTATCAAACGTTTTTTTGCCTGGCTCAAACTCCACCAGAAAATCTACATCGCTTTCCTCACACTGCTCTCCACGAGCAAAGGAGCCAAACAAGCCAAGCCTCTTCACCCCCAGGGCCTTAATCCGTTCCTTATGCTCTTCAATTAGTGATAAAGCCTTCTTTTTTGTTAGAGATGGCGTATCCATGATTTGCGAATCGTTACTTATTGTTTCTTAGTAGAGTTCTAAGGTTTGCATCGTGCGTCTATTCGGGCTGGCGAACCCCTACGCATGGGCCTAGTCATGGAAGATCTTTGTTTTCCAGTTAGAATGGATTACGAGCGCGTAGAAGCTCGGAGATTTTTGAGGTTTCTTCATATCTGCTTTTATGGCCTCACGCAATCTGCGGTCGTACTCCTGGGTTTTAGTATCGCGCAGATCGCCGACTTTTTGGACGTATATGGGCCTGGTAATAAACTCCCGGTGAAGGGCGTTGCATTCCTGGCCTCCCAGCCCGAAGAGGACGGAATACGAAAACTTATTAAAAATCCGAGTGATCTTCGAGATGGTCCGCGGGGTATATTGTCTTACCCCATGACAGAGGTATAACTGAAGGCAGGCGCTCGCAGGAAGTAAATGAATCTGGATAACGTTGCTTGATTCACGTAATATAAAATCACGAATCTGTTCAAAATAAAGCAAGTCCTCATCAAAATGTTCGACAGCGGATTGCGTTACGAAAAAATTGGTCCCTGCTGGAAGGTGCTCTAAAATATGTGCGCTATTCAAGGCATGAAATCTAAAATTTTGATACTTATTCATCAAAGAATCCCAGTTATCGTGCCTGGCTATATCGAGGCCGGTATAACTTGTCATGCTGCCTTTGGAATAGGATTGCAACCTGACTCCATAATTTCCAGCGCCGCAGCCAGTATCCAGCACGTTAATCTGACCCAGTTCCGATTTGATTAATGCCCATGGGAGCTTTAGCCAGAACAGGTCAGATAATTTTCTGGCTGGAGAGCTTTTGATGTCCAGCTTGCTCCACTCTTCATCCGATATATCGATTACGAAGTTTCGTATAGTCAAATGATGGTCACTGGCGTATGGAAACCAGTTATTATTTAGCCAATTGAGTAGCGACCAAACAATTTTCTCAGGTGTACTCAACCCTTTATCGGCATTCAGGGTGTGAATCGACGTGCTTTTCATAGCCTCTTTACCGCATTGCTGCCCCGTCCCCCGGCGTGCTGGCCGTAGCGCTTGCGCCCTTCATACGACTTTGCAACATCCTGTTTCTTGGAGCAGCCCCCACACCTGTTCAGCGCTGGCCTCGAGGTTTCCTCTATGGACTTCTATAATCGACACGTTCGGCAAAGATTTGATCGTATCGGTAAAGGGAATCTTGCGTTTGACAATAGAGCCAAAGACCACCACGTTGCTCTCCAGGGCGTCCATCACCGCCTGGCGAAACCTCTCAGAGAGCATTTCCATGGGGCCTATCTCGTCAATCACCACAACATCCTTATCGAGAGTGGCATCCCTTACGCAGTCCACGGCGATGGAGTCCAAAGCCGAGATATCCACTCCGTACCTGCCAACGCGCCGGGGGCTTTTAATATCCACATGGGCTAAAGTCGCTTCATGCCCATCGAGTGTGATGAGCTTGAATCCTTTACGCTTGCCCTTTTCGCGGATCTCTTGCGTATAAAACCCACCCGCCTTACAGGGGAGACGTGACACAATTTGCTTGATTAAGGTAGTCTTGCCAGACCCAGGGTGGCCTGTCAACAGAATCGCTTTACCCATCGGCTTGCTCATCCTGTAATTAATGCCCCTCGCCCAGGTACTCCATCCCTTCAGCGTTCTCCAGGCGGGCCAGAGCGTGCTGGCGGCCAGCGGGAACGATCCGCACCCTCGTCGCCGCCCAGGCCAGGGCGCCCGTGTCGTCGTCGGCCGCCGGGGCCAGCAGTTTTACCGGGTTGCTGCCCCGTCCCTCCGCGTACCGCCCGTAGCGTTCGTGCCCCTGGCCGATGGGCATAGCCACCACGTCCTCCCGGATTCCAGGGTAGACGTACACGATAGCCTCCACCTCGCCGGCCGGCGAGATCACCTTGACGATATCTTCATCTTGCAGCCCCAGCCGTTGAGCGGTGTGGGGGTTTACCTCGATCCAGGTCTGCCAGGCGACGGTGGTCATGGGGTCGGGCGTTTCCTGCAACCACGACTTGTTGGCCCCTCGTCCATCGAATAGAGAAATGGACGGATAGAGGTGTAGATGGAAAGGATACTCAGCCGGGTCGCCCTCGAAGGTGGGTGTAGCCGGGGTCAACGGCTCATCGAAGGTCGCACTGGCCGCTGGAGTTCGCCTCTCTTCTCCTTCGGGCCACCAACCACCGCGCCGGCGCCAGTTGGCCCAGAACGCCTCATCTGATGTCCCTTCGTCTCGCCAGGCGCTCGTCATCTCTTTGAGAAATGCGACTTCATTGGGCCAGGGCAATGCCTGGCTCAGATCGCCGCCCCACTGGTCGGCCACCGCCAGCAAAACGTCCACGGTGGCGCGAGTGTCGTAGAGGGGGCGCATGACGGGCTGTTGCCCGCTGATTATTGTTCGGTCGGCAAGGGCGGGAACGTGATAGCCCCAACCTTCCAGGGAGGTGTGGTCTGGCAGGATCAGGTCAGCCTGGGCCGCCGTCTCGTCCATAGAGAAACTGAAAGACACGACGAAAGGCACCTCGGCCAGGGCTTCGGCGAAACCGGCGGCCACTGGCAGCTCGAAGAGGGGGTTGGCGCCGTGTATGAGCAGCACTCCTATCCGCCCGGCGGCCATGTCGTCGATCAGGGCGCGGACGTGGGCAAAGTTCGAGGGAGACGACGGGGCGAATCCTTCCACTGCGATTTCGGGGGGCAGAAAAACGCCGCCCGGCTGCCCCACCTGGACCAGGATTAGATTTAGAGCCTGAACCGCGCTCAGGGCTGCGATGCCGGTGTGCTGCGCGGCCAGCGCCCCGCCAGGGATAGCCACCTGGCTGGACGCGCCGGCAAAGACCCGGGCCAGACGCTCCAGTTCTTCGGCGGAGATGCCGCTGGCTTCTGCCGCCTCAGCCACGCTCACCTGCTCGTAGAGCGCGGTCTGTTGAGAGCTATCCTCCCGCCCCGCTCCCTCTTCGGCGATGATTTTGCCCAGGGCCAGGGCCACCAGCCCCTCCGTACCGGGGCGGACAGATACCCACTGGTCGGCGCTGGCTGCGGTGCTGGAGTAGCGAGGCTCGAACTGGACCAGATAGCCCCGCTTTCCGAATGGCCCCCGGCGCATCTGGGCGTAGGCCCGGCTGAGCTGCACCGGGGAGAGCCAGGTTTCCAAAAAATTGGCCCCGAAGGAAAAGACCACCTCGGCATTGGCAATATCGAAGACAGGCAGGGCCGGCGCGCCGAACAGTTGGTGGCTGGTCTGGATCAACGCCTGGCGGCCTTCCAGTTCATCGCCCAGGGCGTAGATCGCTGGCGGCGGAGCGCCCAGGGCCTCCAGGAAGCGACTGACCACCACCGACAGGTGAGTGGACAGGTTGCCGCCCAGAAAGGCCACGTCCTGCGGGGGGGCCGCCCGCAACTGCTCGATCAACAACTCGAGCGCCTTCTCCCAGGAAAGGGGTTCAAATTGTGGAGAAGCCCGCTCCCCCATCTGCCGAACGGCGTGACGCAGGCGATCAGGGTCGTAAAGCTCTTGCAGGGCCGCCTGGCCTCGGGCGCAGAGCTTGCCCTGATTGAGAGGGTGCAGGGGATTGCCTTCGATCTTGCGCGCCCGTCCGTTGCTGAGGCGCACTACGATGCCGCACCCGGCTGAGCACTGGCGGCAGGCGCTGGCGTACCACACGTTCTCGCCGGGCAGTCCTTCTTCGGGCGGCTTCACGTAAGATTCCAGATACTCGGTTCGCTGCAAGTTGGCGGTACAGCCGCTGACGACGGAAGCAGCGGCCGCCATCGCCCCGGCCTTCAGGAATTCCCGTCGCGTCCATCTTTGTGGCATTTATATCCTCATTTGTGACACGTGCTGCAACTTACCAGGCGATCCATCTTCGCGGGGTGTTGTTGACGATGGCAGTGGAGACAGAAGCCCATGTTAAGGCGATAGGCCCGCCGAACGACGGCCATCTGACTGACGTCGCCGTGGCAGGTCTCACAATTCACTCCTCCGGTGGTCACGTGGGGGCGGTGGCTGAAGTACACAAAATCGGGCTGATCGCAGGTTTTGGCCCAGCGCAGGGGCTGACCTTCGTTCCAGAGTTGAATCAGCAGGTTTACATAATCCTGCCCCTCTGCGCTCGTGACCTGGACGTTCTGGTGGCAGCCCATACATTTCTGGGCAGACGGCACACCAGCCACCGCGCCGTTGAGCACCCCAGGGTGACAGAAAACGCACGGCACGCCAGCCGCAACGTGCTTCTGATGGCTAAAAGGCAGGGCGTCACTGGTGGTGGTTCGCGCCGCCGCCCGATTTTGCCAAGCGAGGACGAGAGCGGCAAGGAATAGCACGAACAAGGTAGCGATGAGGGTCCAACGCAGTTTGTGTCGAACAGGTTGAGCCTGGGTCATAGCTAATTCTGCTCCTCGGTCGCTGCGCCGGAATCGACCTCGTTTGTGCGTATTATACCATAGAGGTTTAAATTCCGTCAAGGTTCGTATCTGAGAGCCAGCCATAATTCGAACCTGCCCTAGAGATAGGAGTAAAGTCAAGCGAGTCAAGCGATAGAAGCTTGACAAATGCGCATATATGTGATATAATCAATCACAAGTAAGCACTAATGGTCATATTCGGGCAGAGCGGTGGGCAGGAGGAGATGAGCATCGTTGTTGAATGTGGAGAGACAGCGGCAAATATCCCAATTGATTGAAGAAAAGGCTCTGGCTACGGTCGCCGAGTTGAGCACATACTTTGGGGTGAGCGAGGCGACGATCCGGCGCGACCTGGAGAAGCTCGAAAGTGAGGGGATTATTCAGCGCGTTCACGGCGGGGCCATCCCCTCAGACGGCAGGCAGGCGCGAGTGGAGCCGATCATCATTCAGAGAGCGGCAGAAAATGCTGAGGAGAAGAAGATGATCGGCCGCGTGGCTGCCAGCCTGGTGCGGGGGGAGGAGACCGTCTTTCTCGGCTCGGGGACCACCACTCTGGAGGTGGCCCGCTGTCTCAAAGGCAAAGAGGGCCTGACGGTCATTACCAACGCCCTGAACATCGCCAACGAGCTGGCCGGAGAGCAGGATATTACCCTGATAGTGGTCGGCGGCTTGCTGCGCCATTCCGAGCTTTCCATGATTGGGCATATCGCCGAGCAAACCCTGCGAGAACTGCGCGCCGATAAGGTCATCATGGGTATGCGCGCCCTCAGCCTCCGCGAGGGCCTGACCAACGATTACCTGCCGGAAACCATGACCGACCGGGCCATCATCTCCCTTGCCCCGGAAGTCATTTTAGTGGTTGACCACAGCAAGTTCGACAAGGTTTCCACCGCCCTGGTGGCCCCGGTTACTTACGTGAGCAAAATTGTAACCGACGGTAAAGCTCCTCCGGAAATCGTGGCCGCGCTCAGGGATTCAGGGATTGAGGTCATTCTGGTCGGTGAAGACACAGTGCTGTAAGAGGCGTTGCTTCTCTTGAGGCTTTAGAATAGGATGGAGGAGAGGAAGACTATGAATTCTCGCCAGCGGATAATGGCCGCGCTGGAGCACAAAGAGCCGGATAGAGTGCCTGTGGCTATGGGGGGAGATGATGCGGCCATGCACATCCAGGCTTACCGGCGGCTGAAGGATTACCTGGGCCTGGATGGAGGCGGGGAAGAAGTCACCAATATCGTCCTCCAGGTGATAGAGCCGGAAGAGCAGATCAGAGAGCGTTTCGGCGGTGATACTATCTACCTGGCCCCTGGCCCCCCCTCCGACTGGGAATTGAAAATTGACCCGCGCACCGACAGCCTGGTGGATGAGTTTGGGGTGCGGTGGGCGCGCCCGCCCGGCGGTTACTGGTACGATGCGGTAGAGCATCCTCTTAAGGAAGGGACGATGGAGGAGTTGGAAAGATATACCTTCCCCGACCCGCGCCATCCGGCCTGCGTGGCCGGGCTGTCGGAACAGGCCCGGCGGCTCTACCAGGAAACGGATAAGGCCCTGGTAGGCAGCGGACCCTGGGGGACCTACGAGCTTTCTTACTGCCTGCGGGGGCTGGAGGAGCTTTATCTGGATATGGCTACCAACGTCCCTTACGTGGAAGCTCTGGCCGAGAGGGTGGTGGAATGGCAAATGGGCTACTTCGAGGTGTTCCTGGAGGCCGTTGGCCCCTACATTCAGGTTGTCACCATCAGCGACGACCTGGGCCACCAGAACGGGCCTCTCTTCTCCCCGCGCCTTTTCCGCCAGGTCTACAAGCCTCGCCTGCGCCGTCTGATCGATTTTATCAGGAGCAAGACGGCGGCCAAAATCTACATGCACTCCTGCGGCTCGATCTACACCTACATCCCTGACCTGATCGAGATAGGAGTGGAGGTGCTCAATCCGGTGCAGGTTTCGGCCCAAGATATGGATACCGCCCGCCTGAAAAAAGAATTCGGGCGGGATCTTACTTTCTGGGGCGGAGGGGGCGATAATAACGTCCTGTCTTTAGGCGCGCCGCCGCAGGTGGAAGAAGAGGTGAAAAAGCGCCTCCATGACCTGGCCCCCGGCGGCGGGTACGTATTCTGCTCCATACATAACATCAGCGCCGAAGTGCCGCCGGAGAATATCGTGGCCTTTTACGAGTCGGCCCTTAAATACGGCTCTTACCCTGTAGATTAGTTGTTTAACCTGGTGTAGAAAAGGAGGTGGTGTGACCTGAACCAAAGCTGAACGTAGTCTGTTCATTTTCCATCGGAGAAAAAGGTTAAATAGATAAAGGAGAAAAAGAAATGAGACTCTGGAGAATCTCTCTGGCGCTGGTGGTCATTTTCGCCACCGTATTGGCTGCTTTTCCGGCCCTGACGCCGATGGCGGAGGCAGAGGAAGAAGTTGAGATCGTCTTCTGGTCCATGTGGAACGAGGGCGAGCCTCAAGCTGAGGTCTACAAGAAATGGATCGCCACCTACGAAGAGCTAAATCCTGATATCAAGGTCAAGATCGTGTTCAATGGCCGCGAGAACCAGACCAAGCTGCGGACGGCCCTGGCCGGCGGCACGGTGGTGGACTTGATGGATCAGGATGCCCTTCAGGTGGCGGGCGGCTTGATGGTCGATGGGGCCGGCTACGCCGTCGATGACTGGCTGGACGAGCCAGCCTATGGCGAGGATACACCTTTCCGCGACATCTTCGTCCCCGGCACGCTGGTGCAAAACGTGGCCGACGACGGTCATACCTATCTGATCCCCTACACTCTGATCACCGTCGCCTTCTGGTACGACAAGCGGAATTTCGAAGATGCCGGCGTAGAAAAGCCGCCTGAGACGTGGGAAGAGTTCCTGGAGGTATGCGCCCAGCTCGAGGAATACGGCCTCCCGCCCATCGCCGAGGATGGTCAGGCTGACCAGTACAACGAATTCTGGTTCTATCATCTGGTCGAGCGGCTGGAAGGCTCTGGCTTCCTGCTGGCCGCCACCGAGGACCCCAGCGGCGAAGCGTGGGAACACCCCTCCTTCATGAAGACCCTGGAGATGATTGACGAGGCCAGGCAATACTTCATCGAGGGCTGGGATGGCTTCGTCTGGCCGGCCGGGCAGATGGAACTGGCCATGGGCACCGCCGGCATGGAGCTGTGCGGTAGCTGGCTGCCCAACGAGTTGAAGGTCTCGGTTGATCCAGAATTCGACTGGGGCGGTTTCGCCTTCCCCTCTGTCGAGGGCGGTAAAGGGGCGCGCACGGACATGGAGGCTTACCTGTTGTCCTGGATGATCCTCAAGGACGCCCCGCACGCCAGAGAAGCGTTCGACTTCATCAAGTTCTGCATGACTGAGGAGAACCAGATGATGGTGGTCGGGGAGACGCTGAACGCCTCGGCGCGGGCCGGGGTGCCCTGGCCGGATGTCATCAAGGACGGCGAGGCCATGTTTGCCGAGGCCACGGCCACCTTCGAGGGCCTGGACTGGATGCAGTCCAAACACGCTGAGTACTTCACCACCATCTTCCGGCCAACCTATCGTCAGGTCTTCCTGGGCCAGATCACACCCGAAGAGTTCATCACCCAGATGAAGGAACAGACCGCAGCCTATTGGGCGGAGTAATGGCGGATCGCTCCTGATCCGCTCCACTGTGGGTAGCAGGGCCGCTCCCTGCTACCCACTGACTTGAAAACGAGGTGGAAGATGCGCAAAGGAAGAACTCTACTGACCATCCTCTTCTTGCTGCCGGCCTCGGTGTTTTATGTGGTCCTTTTCCTTTTGCCGGCTGTGCAGGCTTTCTGGTACAGTCTCTTTGATTGGCGAGGCTTCGGCGAGGCAAAAACTTACGTGGGCCTGGGCAACTTTAAGGAACTGCTCACCGATCATAACTTTTGGTTGAGCATGCGCATGAACGTAATAGTCCTGATTATGGGCGGGGTGCTCACCTTCTCCCTGGCTTTTCTCATGACGGCCATGCTCAGCTCCGGGATCAAGGGCAAGAATTTCTTTCGGGCCATGATATTCCTGCCCAACGTGGTAGCCACCGTGGCCCTGGCTACGCTATGGGGTTATATCTACAACCCCCGCTTTGGATTAATTAACAACTTTTTCAAGCTGTTGGGCCTTAAGACGTTGGGCAAGACTACCTGGATGGCCCCAGACAAGGCGGTGTGGTCGGTCACGGTCGCCATGGTCTGGGTCTGGGTGGGATTCTACCTGGTGCTTCTGCTGGCCGGGGCAGACAAGATACCGGTCACTCTCTACGAAGCAGCCAGAATCGAAGGGGCCAACCAGGTACAGATTTTCGCCAGGATCACCATTCCGCTGCTATGGGATGTCATCTCGGTGGCTATCGTCCTGTGGGGCATCGGCGCGCTCAAGCTGTTCGAGTTTCCCTACGCCATCGCCGGCATCGTGCCCCCGCGCGAGATATGGACGGTGGGCATTTACCTGTACATTATGGGCTTTGGCAAGCGCGACCCGGTTTACCGCCTGGGCTATGCTACGGCCATCGGAGTGACGATGTTGCTGGCGGTGGTCGTTTTCGTGGTCGTGGTGCGGCGCTTCCTGTACCGCGAAGCCATTGAGTATTGAAATTAACGTAAGGAGGGCTATAGCCATGACGACCGTCACCAGAACCCGACGTATGAAGCAGCGTGCCCAATGGGGAGATAGGCTGAGGAATGCGCTGAGGAGCGCCCCCTCCTACATCTTTCTCTCCGCCTGGTCGTTATTCACCGCTTTCTGCGTGGTCTGGATCGTCGTTACTTCTTTTAAGACCAATCGTGAGATGTTCAAAAACGTGTGGGCCATGCCCAAAGGCGTGGCCGTGGAGAACTACGTGAAAGCCTGGGACGTGGTTAAGATGGGCGACTACTTTCTCAACAGCATTATCATCGTCTGTGCCGCCGTCTTGCTCATCCTGGTTGTTTCTGCCCCGGCCTCTTACGTCCTCAGCCGCTTCTCCTTCTGCGGCCGAGAGCTCCTGACCAACGTCTTTATCGCCGGCATGGGCATCCCTTTCCCTCTGCTGTTCATCCCCCTGTTCATCATCCTGGGCCGCTTGCGCCTGATCGACACCCTGCCGGGCCTGATCCTGGTTTACACCAGCCTGTCCATCCCCTTCACCGTTTATTTGCTGACGGGCTTTTTCCGCACCCTGCCCACCGAGTTGGAAGAGTCAGCCACCATCGATGGCGCTTCAGACTTCACCATCTTCTGGCGGGTGATGTTGCCTCTGGCCTCGCCAGGCATCCTCACCGCCGCCATCTTCAACTTTATGGGCCTGTGGAACGAGTACATGTTAGCCATGATATTTATCAGCGAGCCTGACCGCAGGCCCCTGTCATTGGGCCTCTACGCCCTGGCGAACTCCATGCAATACACCGGAGATTGGGTGGGCCTCTTCGCCGGAGTGGTGATCGTCATGGTGCCGTCCATCATCCTATACGTCATCCTCTCCGAGCGCATGATCGAGGGCATCACCCTGGGGGCCACCAAAGGCTAAAATTGGAAGTTGGAGGTTGGAAGTTAGATAAGATAAAAGGAGAAGAATTATGCCAGCGAAATATCCTGTGATCGATTACCATACCCACCTCTCCCCGGAACACCTGGACACGATCCTGACCGTGATGGATCACAACGGGATCGACCGGGCCGTGAACCTGGGCTGGACGCACGAAGAGGTGGAGCTAGCGGCGGAGGCTTCGGTGGAAGATCGTTCCCGCGCCTGGCTCGACGTAATGTCGCAGGCGCTTGACGAAGCCCTGGCGACCTTTCCGCCCGACCGTTTCGCCCTGTTCACCACGCCGGACTTCTCCCAGATCGACCGCCCGGATTTTGCCACCTTCGCCGCCGACGAACTGGAGAGAAACGTCGAAAAGGGGGCCAAGGGCTTGAAGCTATTCAAACAACTGGGGCTGACCATCAGAGATGCTTCGGGCAGACTGGTCTCCGTAAACGATCCCCGCCTGGATCTGCTGTGGGAGAGGGCCGGAGAATTAGGGGTGCCGGTTTCGATCCACGTCGCCGATCCCAAAGCCTTCTTCACTCCGCCCACGCCCGATAACCCTGAATACGAAGTGCTGGAGATCTTCCCCGAATGGAGCTTCTACGGCGGCGATTACCCCTCCTGGGAGGGACTTCTGGAAGAGCAGCGCCAGTTGGTGAAAAATCACCCCCACACCACGTTCGTGTGCGTACACTTCGGCAACGCCTCCGAGGACCTGGAGTACGTGGGCCGCCTGCTGGAAGAAAATCCCAACGTGTGTATAGATACCGCCGCCCGTGTGGGCTTCCTGGGCGCGCATCCGGCCAGTAAGTTGCGGGAGTTCTTCATTAAGTACCAGGGCCGCATCCTGTTCGGCACGGATTTCGGGGTGGGGAATTTCCCCGGCTCCGGGAGGTTCTGGCTGGGCGTGGGCGACGGCACGGAAAAGACCGTCGAGGACTGCCACGCCTACTACGAGGCCCAGTGGCCCTTCTACGAGAGCGACGAAAAAAATCTCCCTCGCCCCTGTCCCATCAGTGGCCGCCCATTCCTGGACGGGCTTCACCTCCCGCCGGAAGTGCTGGAAAAATTCTATTACAAAAACGCCAAAAGGCTCATACCGGGCTGGTGAGATCAGCCGCCCGGCTGACACGGATTTTGGTCGCGGATTTCACGGATTCTAAATCAGGACAAGAGGAGTTGTGCTATGTCAGAAAAAAGAGGAGCTTATACCAGAGAAGAGATATTGGGCCAGGTTTCGGCCTGGCAGGCCACTTTGCAGGCTCTAGGAGAGCAGGAAAGCGCCCTTTTGGATTTTCGCAAGCCGTTTGAGCAGGTGATCTTCACCGGCTGCGGCTCCACTCATTTTCTTTCTCTGGCGGGAGCCGCCGTTTTCCAGGCCCTCACCGGGGTGTCGGCCAGGGCCTTGCCTGCCTCGGAGATTCTCATTTTCCCCGAAGTTTACCTGACGCAGGGGGCGGACACTTTGCTGGTGGCCGTCTCTCGCTCCGGGGAGACGACGGAGACGGTGGAAGCGGTGCGCACCTTCCACAGACACGGCGGCCGCGAGGTGATGGCTATCACCTGCTACCAGGACAGCGCCCTGGCCAGGGAAGCTTCCATCAGCCCGCCGATCCGCCAGGCCCAGGAGGAAAGCATCGCCCAGACCCGTTCTTTCAGCGCCATGTTTCTCACCGCCCAGGTCGTTTCCGCCCTGTGGGCCGGGCGAGACGATTTCCTGTCAGAGCTGAGGACTCTGCCTGAGCACGGCGAAAGGCTCATCGCCCGCCAGCACGAGCTGGGCCGCGAGCTGGGGGAAAACCCCGAGTTTGAAAGGTTCTTCTTCCTCGGCTCCAGCCACAACTATGGCCTGGCCTGCGAAGCCATGTTGAAAATGAAAGAAATGAGTCTTTCCTACTCCGAAGCCTTCTATTTTCTAGAATTCCGTCACGGCCCGAAATCTATGGTCAACGAGCGAACTCTGGTCAGCGGGCTGCTTTCCGATTCGGGGAGCAAATATGAGAGAGCCGTCCTCAAGGAGATGCAGGGCCTGGGGGCCAAAATCCTGGCCCTGCCCGACCGCGCTGACCTGGAAGGGATAGACTTCCTCTTCCCGCTGGAGAGCGGCCTGTCGGAAATGGCTCGCGGGGTGCTTTACATGCCTTTGCTTCAGATTATAGCCTATTATCGTTCTATGTCGAAGGGGCTTGACCCGGATCGGCCCCAGAATCTGGACGCCGTGGTGAAGATTTAAGCACGTAGAGAATTGAAAGAAACCAGGTTTTTGCTAAAAAGCCTGGTTTCTAGAGGCGAAAAGGATTAGCAATGGTGGGGCCAGAATATGATTTGATGGTCATAGGGGAACTCAACGTTGACCTCATCCTCAGTGGGGGAGACGTCGCGCCGGAGTTCGGCCAGAAGGAAAAGCTGGTGGAGAAGATGGAGCTTGTCCTGGGCAGTTCTTCGGCCATCTTCGCCTGCGGGGCGGCCAGGCTCGGCCTGAGGACGGCCTTCATCGGCAAGCTGGGGGAAGACGGCTTCGGGCGCCTCATGCTGCGCACCCTGAAGGCGGCAGGGGTGGCTACTGCCTTCGTCATCGTTGACCCGGCCATCAAGACCGGGCTTAGCCTTAACCTGGTACGGGCCGCCGACCGGGCCATTCTCACTTACCTGGGTTCTATCGCCGCCCTGGACACGGCAGAGGTTGACCTTTCCACGGTGCGCCGCGCCCGGCACCTGCACGTTTCCAGCTACTTTATGCAGAAGGGCTTGCAGGAAGGGCTGGCTGGAGTGTTCGCTGCGGCGCGGGAAGCGGGGCTTACGGTCTCCTTCGATACGGGCTGGGACCCGCAGGAAAAATGGGACGCCGAGAGCGCTATATCGAAAATCCTGGCCCACGTCAACGTCTTTATGCCCAACGAGGAAGAGGCCCGAGCCATTACGGGGGCCAGGAGACTGGAGGAGGCCATGGAACGGCTCTCCCGCCAGGTGGATATCCTGGCAGTCAAGCGCGGCGAGAAGGGCGCTCTGGCGCGGCGCGGCCAGGAGACCTGGGAGCATCCAGCCTTCCCGGTGGAAGTGGTGGACACCATCGGCGCAGGGGATAGCTTCAATGCCGGTTTTCTGTACGGCTACTTAAGCGGCCTCCCGCTGGCGGAAAGTCTGCGCCTGGGTTGCGCCTGCGGAGCCCTCGTCACCGCCAGACCAGGCGGCACGGCCGGGCAGCCCACTTGGGAAGAACTGAACAGGTTCTTGCAGGAGAGGAAAGAGCAGCCTTCAGGAAAGGTGAAGGCGCAACGCGCTCCAGAGGTGTGTTACACCTCGTAGAGCGCAAATTGTCAATGATCAAACTATCAAAGGAGAGGAGATATCATGGAAAAGCCAAAAGTAGGCTTCGTGGCCGTAACTTGCCCCACGCACATCGAGGAGGTTGACGAGACAGGTACGGCCTGGGTGGACGAAGAGGAGACTCAAATAGCAGTCCAGGCTTTGGAGAAGGCCGAACTGGAACTCATCGAACACGATGCAGTCATCTGCTCGGTGGAAGAGGCCATCCAGGTGGCTGACCGCTTCCTGGCCGAAGATGCCGACTGCATGATGATTTTCATCCAGACCTGGAACTGGGCGGCGCAGGTGATGCAGGCCGCCCTGAAGTTCAATCGGCCCATCATCCTCTGGGCTTTGCCCATCTCGCATCTGTGGTCTATCGGTGGGCTGGCGGTGACGCACGGCTCCTTTGACGAGGTGGGCATCCCACACAAGGTGGTCTACGGCCTGCCCGACGAGCCGGGCGTGGTGGAGAGCATCGTCCGTTACGCCAGGGCGGCCCGCGCCAAAAACGTGCTGAGTAAGTCGCACTATGGCTCCATCGGCGGGCAGGGGATGGGCATCCACACCGGCATCATAGACGCCAACCAGTGGCTCAAACAGTTCGGCATCCTGGTGGGCTTCACCGACCAGTACGCCGTGGTGGTGGAGGCGGAGAAAATCCCCGCCGAGGAAGTCAAAGACTACTACGCACAGCTCCAGAAAGAATACGGCGAAGTGCCGGAGTTCAATCAGATTGTGGAGCGGGCTATACGCGTCTACCTGGGGATGGAAAAGATAATCGAGCGGGAGGGATACGACTTCACCGGGGTGAAGTGCACCTTCGACCTGAGCGATAACTATTGCAGCGCCTGCCTGGCCCAGAGCCGCCTCAGCTCGCGGGGCTTCGTCACCACCTGCCTGAACGACTCCAACGGGGCGCTCACGGCCTACATTATGAGCCTCCTCACCGACGAGCCGCTCTTCACCGCCGACGTGAACCTGGTGGACAAGAAGCGCGACCTGGTGAAGCTGATCGACGACGGCGCGGGTTCCATTCACCTGGCTAAAGACCCCAAACAGGTGAAGCTGGGCTTCCAGCCCACCATCGAATGCAAGGCCAGCGGGGTCTGCACCGGGCTGATCTGCAAGCCGGGGCGCATCACCCTGGCGCGGGTGGCCCGTATCCAGGGCTACCACGTGATGCACATCGCGCCGGGCGAAGCCTTCGAAGGCGAAGAAGCCTGGCTGGAGGAATGCGGCTATCCCATGTGGCCCCACGCCTTCCTGTGCCTGGACGGCGACCTGGATGACTTTGTGCAAAACCTGCGCTCTGAATACATCCACATGGCCTACGGCGACCTGACTGACGACCTGGTGGAGACTTGTGAGTTACTGGGGATAGAGCCTATCGTTACCTAACATTGTCTACAAAATGTCAAAGCTAAATATAGTGAAATGAAGAGAAAGGAGGGGATGCCTATAGCCACAAACGGTTCAATCTTTGAAAGACTTTACATCTAGCGTAACCATGTCAAGTTACACCGAAAGCAAAGATAGGAGGGAACAAAGATGTTTAAGCGAGTATTTTTTGCGCTGCTGGTTGGGCTTTTGCTGGGCGCGATGCTGGTCATCCCGGCCTCAGCCCAGAGGCCATTTGAGGGCCAGGCCATCATCGTCATCATGCCCCAGCACGAGATGGACATCGTGGGTTTCTGGCCCAAGATCGTGAAGGAGTTCGAGGAGCAGACCGGAGCCGAGGTCGAGCTGGTGCAGATGGCCTGGGAGAGGATGGCCGAAAAGGTGGTGCCCGCCATGGAGACCGGCAGCTCCGCCTACGACGTGGCCGAGCTGGATAACGGCTGGGTGGCCCTGTTTGGCACGGCTGGCTACCTGGAGCCGCTGGACGACTGGCTGCCGGAAGGCTTCACCGAGGGCATGGTGCCCGGCCACCTGGACCTCTTCTCCTGGGGAGGCCAGCTCTACGGCATCGTCTGGAACAACGACACCCGCTTCTTCATGTACAACAAGGCCATGCTGGAAGAAGCGGGCTTCGACGCCCCGCCCACAACCTGGGACGAGATGGTCGAGCAGTGCAAGGTCATGCAGGAAAAGGGCCTCTGCGAATACTGCCTGGCTCAGCCCTGGAACGAACCCTGGGTGGTGTGCAACGAATTGCACTTCTGGTCCTACAGCTTTGGCGGGGAGTTCGTGGACGAGGACTACAACATCATCTGGAACGACCCGGAGAAGGGGGCGGTGGAGGCCCTGACCTTCCTGACCGGCCTGGTCGAAGAGGGGCTTGTTGACCCGGCCAGCCTGACCTATCTCCAGATCGACCAGCAGGACATCTTCCTGTCCGGGAAGATTCCTTTCATGCCCCAGGCCTGGCCCAGCGTCTATGCCTACAGCCAGGATCCGGAGCTGTCGAAGATCGTGGGCCAGATAGGCATCGCCATGGTGCCCGGCCAGGAAGAGGGCATGACTGCGGCGCTCTCCCTGCCGGAAGCGCTGTCCATCCCCGTCAAGGCCACGAGCAAGGAGCTTTCGGCCGAGTTCATCAAGTTCATCGGCAGCCGCGAGGTGAGCAAGCGGATGGCCCTGGAGATCGGTGCGCTGCCCATCTACGTGGACCTCTACACCGACCCCGAAATCCTGGAGCTATATCCCTACTGGGAGGAATTTGCTCCGCAGATGGAGACGGCGCGCGGGCTGACCCAGGTGACCTGGTACAACGAGTTCGCGGCCATCGCCGGGGTGGAGGTCCAGAAAGCCCTGGCCGGCGAGCAGACGGCCCAGGAAGCCCTGGACTTTACCGCCGAACAACTGGCCGATTACAACGGCGTGCCCTGAGCGGTGTGTATTGGATAGCCGGGGGGGTTCCCCCGGCTATCTGATTCCTGGACGCTGGCGGGCAATCAAACCGCCCGCCTGATAGCTGAAGTGCGCTCCAACGCACTGGAAAAGTGATATGACAACTCAACGACGCTCTTTTAATCTGGATAACCCTCGCTGGCTGGGCCTGGCCCTAATGGCCCCCACTCTGCTGGCTATATTCTGGTTCCTGGGTATCCCTCTCGTCTACTCCCTGGGCCTGAGCTTTATGAGATACAGCCGCCGGAACCCGGCCCTCAACGGTTTCCTGGGCCTGACGAACTACGTCAAGCTCTTTGGGGATAAATACGTCACCGGCGCGTTGTGGCACACCTTCGTTTTCAGTTTTATCTCGGTGTTCTTCGAGCTTGTCCTGGGGGTAGCCATTGCCCTGGTGCTGGATCAGAAGTTCAAGGGACGGGGAGTGATGCGGGCCATCATCATCATTCCCTGGGCTTTGCCTTCTATCGTCAATGGCGTCATGTGGCGCTGGATCTACAACGCCGACTACGGGGCGCTCAACGCCCTCCTGACTCAACTGGGCCTTCTGGATGGGTATCAACCCTGGCTGGCCCGCCCGCAATGGGCCATGGCCGGGGTCATTCTGGCTAACGTCTGGAAGGAGACGCCTTTTACCGTCATCATGGTGCTGGCCGCCTTGCAGGGCATCCCTGCCGAGCTATACGAGGCGGCGCGAGTAGATGGGGCCACGGCCTGGCAGAGCTTGCGGCGCATCACTCTGCCGTTGCTCACCCCGGTGGTCATGATTTGCGCTTTGCTCCAGGTCATCTGGAGTTTCCAGACCTTCGATCTGGTCTACGTCGTCACCGGGGGCGGCCCTTTCGCCTCCACGGAGGTTATCGCCTACCGCATTTATTTACAATTATTCAAGTTTCTGAAATTTGGCTACGGAAGCGCGGTGGCCTACATGGCTAGCATCCTGCTGCTGATCCCTTCTTTCTTCTACATCCGCGCTGCCTATCGTAACATCGTAGAGTATTAGGCAGACACGGATTGTGGTCACGGATTTCATGGATAGAGGAGTATTCGAGATGAAGACACGTCAATTATTGAACACTATCTTGCTCTACGCGGCTGTCGTTCTCATCGCCGTGTGGACGCTGGCCCCCTACGTGTGGCTGATCATCTCTTCCATTTCCAGCAAGGTGGAACTTCTGTCCATTCCCTTGCGCTGGCTCCCTTCCAGCCCCACGCTGGTACATTATCGGGAGCTATTTTTGGGGGGCGGGGCGACGGGCGAGCACGTGGCTCTTTTCCTGCTTTCCCTGAAAAATTCGGCCCTGGTCACCGTCATTTCCACCAGCCTGTGCATGGTTATCGGCGTGCTGGCCGCCTACGCCCTGGCCCGCCTGGTCTTTCCCGGCCACCGTCATTATCTCCTGATCCTGATGGCGACCCAGATGATCCCGCCCATCGCCATCGTCATCCCCGGCTACATCATCCTGGATAGACTGGGCCTGCGCGATACCTACCTGGGGTTGGTGCTGGTGTACATTACCTTCATTTTGCCCTTCGTGGTCTGGATCATGCGCGGCTACTTCGCCAGCATCCCCTCCGAATTGGAAGATTCGGCCATGATCGATGGCTGCACACGGTTGGGGGCGCTGTTTCGCATCGTCCTGCCCCTGGCCGGGCCGGGCCTGGTCAGCACCAGCGTCTTTGCCTTCATCGCTGCCTGGAACGAATTCTTTTACGCCTTCATCTACACCGAATACCAGGCCAAAACCCTGCCCGTCCTCATCGGCGAATTCAGCAGCAAGTTCGGGCCGGACTACATCAAGCTGGCTACCGCCGGGGTGGTAGCCAGCATCCCGCCGGTGGTTCTGGCTCTCCTCTTCCAGCGCTTCCTCATTCGCGGCCTCACCGCCGGGGCGGTGAAGGGCTGAGGCGCAGAGCATGGTACACTGTATATCACATTTGCCCCCCACGGGCAACTAACGTTGTGCCGGGTAGTGTATCCTTTTTCTGCGCCCTCCGCCCTTCCGCGTTCGCGCTTCCATGTAACAATCCTTTCCAGAGAGAACGGTAATGTGACCAGGTCTTGCCTTTACAGAAAGGTCGTTTTCGTGTATAATGGCGGCAGCTAAGCGGGGGACTAAAAGCAGCGCTCTCTGGCCGACCCACAAGGTTCGGAGAGATGAGGAAAGGAGCCAAAGGAACATGGGCAAAAAACTGGCGATCCACGGCGGGGAAAAAGCCGTCCCTGCGGGGCTGGAGGTGAGTTGGCCCGTCATCACCGAAGAGGATAAAAAGGCGGTGCTGGCCGTTCTGGATCGTGGTATAATTTGGGGGGCCTACGCCCCGGAAGTCGTGGCCCTTCAGGAAGAATGGGCCGAATACGTAGGGGCGAAGTACTGCATCGCTCTGAACAGCGGCACGGCGGCGCTGCATTGCGCGGTGGCCGCGGCTGGAGTAGGCCCGGGCGATGAAGTCATCACCTCTGCTTTCTCCTTCCTGGCCTCGGCGGTGTCCATTTTGCATCACAACGCCATCCCTGTCTTCGTGGACATCGATCCCAGGACCTTCAACATCGACGCCAGTAAGATCGAGGAAAAAATCACCGACCGCACCAAAGCCATCATCCCGGTGGACATCCATGGCGTCCCGGCCAATATGGACGAGATAAACGCCCTGGCTCGCAAACATAATCTGGTGGTTATCGAGGACGCGGCCCAGGCGCACGGTTCGCAGTATAAGGGTCGCCTGGCCGGCTCATTGGGCGATATGGGCATTTTCAGCCTGAATACCACCAAGAACCTGCCTGGCGGAGAAGGTGGGCTGTTCGTCACCGACAGCGAAGAGTACCGGGCCAGGGCCAACATGACCCGCATGTTCGGCGAATACCTGGCCGAAGGGGAGGGCCGTTCCTACAAGTCCTATACGATGGGCTGGCACTACCGCACCCAGGAGATGCCCGCCGCCTTCGCCCGCAGCCAGCTCAAGCGCCTGGAGCACTACAACGAAACGGCCCGCCGCAACGGCCAATACCTGACCGAAGGGCTGAACGACCTTCGCGGCCTGGAGCCTCCCTATATCCCCCCCGACCGCACCACCAACTATCACAAATATCGGGTGCGCCTCAAGCCCGAAGAGCTGGGCCTGGAGATCGAACCGACCGAGTTTCGCGATAAGGTGGTGGCTGCCCTGAAGGCGGAAGGTGTCTCCGTAGCCCTGTGGCAGACCTTTCCCCTGCCGGCTAACCCTCTCTTCCAGGAGAAGGCTGGCTATGGCAGAGGGTGCCCCTTCACCTGCCCCTTCTACGGCCAGGACATCGAATACCGCGCCGCAGACTACCCGGAGACGATCAGGCTGTTGGATAACTCCCTGGTCGTGGCCGAGGAAAGTTACCCTCTCTACTGCCAGAAAGAGGAACTGATGAAATATTACCTGGCCGCCTTCGAGAAGGTCTTTGCTAACATTGATGAGGTTCTGGCCGTCGAACTGGCGGCCAGGGAAGAGGTCACCATCGGGCGGGCGGAATTGCTCTAAAGAGTGGATGCTTTTTTGACAATGAAGAAGGAGGAAAAGAGATGGCAGAAAAGAAATTGCGCGTCCTGGCCGTGGGGGCGCACCCTGACGACCTGGAAAATGCCTGCGCCGGAACTTTAGCCAAATTTGCCCGGGCCGGGCATACGGTGATTATGTGCTTCGTCTGCAAGGGCGACGCCGCTTCTTACGAGCTAAGCCCGGAGGAAATCACTGCCCTGCGGGCCGGAGAAGCTAAAGAGGCGGCTGACGTCATCAGGGCGGAGCTTATCGCCGGGCTGGGGCCGGGCGACAGCCAGGTCTACGTTAACGAAGAAAACACTATGCTCTTCATGGACCTCATCCGTCGCACCAGGCCCGACCTCATCATCACCCACAACCCGGAGGATTACCTCCAGGACCACATGAACACTGGCCGCCTGGTTTTCGAGGCCAGCCTTTTTTCCAGCACGGAAAACATCAAATCCAACTACCCCGCCCACCCCGTCATCCCCCCTATCTTCTACATGGAGCCTTACGGCAGCCTCAACTTCCAGCCCACCGAGTACGTGGACATCACCGACGTGATAGACGTAAAGCGGGAGATGCTCTCCAAACACCGCAGCCAGCTCGAATTCATGCAGGAGCATTACGGCGATGACATGCTGGAGCGCATGGAGGCTGTGGCCCGCTTCCGGGGCATCCAGGCCAACGTGCGCTATGCGGAAGGCTTTGTACCCATGCTTCGCTGGCCCCGCGTCATGACCGAGAGGCTGCTGCCTTGAGGGAGCGAGGGGTATATTTTAACGAAAAATTTCGGGGAGGGAAGAGCTTATCGGCGGAAGAGTTCAACCGACTGAAATAAAAAGAGCGAAGGGAGGTGGTCATTAGAAACGAAATCTGGGAGATATAAACTTTATATAATAATTAACACTAAGGAGAAGAGCGATGAAAAACTTTGTGAAGGTCGTTAACGTGGTGGCCGTCGTCCTGGCCCTGATGATGGTGGTGGTGCCCGTGCTGGAGGCCGCCCCTCCGTCGCAGGAGGAAATCACCCTCACCCTCTGGAAAGCCTCCCACGGCGAGACGGCAGATGACTGGCAGGTAATCTTCGACAAGTTTGAGGCGGAAAACCCTGGCCTCAAGGTGGAAATGCTTAGCCATCCCTGGGAAGGCTGGGACGAGCGCTATGGGGCCGCCTTTGCCGCCGGGGAGCCGCCCGACGTGTCCTACATGCCCGACGAGTTCTGGCCCAAGTTCGCCGAGGCCGGACAACTGGCTAAACTGGACGAGCTATTCGCCGACGAACTGGCGGCCATGAAGGATGACTACCCCCAGAACTTCTGGGATATGTGCTCCTATAAGGGTTCCCAGTATGGTGTGCCCTACCTCTTCGTGGCGGCGCAGCTTTTCTACAACAAAGACCTGTTCGATGAGGCCGGGATCGAGTATCCTCCTTCCAGCACCGACGACCCCAACTTTGCCGCCTGGACCTGGGAGAAGTTCGTGGAGGTGGCCCAGGCCCTCACCAACCCGGAGAAAGACCAGTGGGGCTACGCCTGGGGCGTGAACTGGCGCGACAACAACTTCATCTACCCCATACTGTGGCAGGGCGGGGCCGACATCCTGGACGTGGAGGCCAACACCAACGCCTTCGATAACGAGGCCGGGCTGGCGGCTTTCCAGTTCATGTACGACCTGGTGCACACCTACCAGGTGGTGCCCGACTGGGGACTGAACCCGCAGTTCCGACAGGTCTTCTACGAAGGGCGAGCAGCCATGTGCCCGGTGGAATCCTACTCCATCGCCCCTCTGCGCAGCGACTACCCGGAGCTTAACGTGGGGGCCGCGCTGGCTCCGCAGGGGCCGGGTACCGACTTCTACGAGGGGCGCGGTACCTTCGGCAACTCCGGCTACTGGGTCGTCGCCGAAGCCTGCAAGAACAAAGAGGCGGCCCTCAAGCTCATCCAGTTTATGAACCAGAAGGAAAATATGGATTACATGATGGGCGTGGTCAGCCTCTTCGGCTGCCGCCAGGACTTTGTGCCGCCCCTGGAGGAAGAGCCTTTGCTCCAGATCTTCTTTGAAGGCATTCCCTACCAGGTACCCTATCCGCTCCATCCCAGGCTGCGCCAGGCGCACAGCCTCATCCGGGCCGAGATACAGGCTATGATCCTCAACGAAAAGACCCCGGAGCAGGCCGTGAAGGATGCCGCCGCCGAGATAGACGCCATCCTGGCCGACTAGCGAGACCGTTCGATTTTAAGGGCGGTGGCGTGCCAGCCGCGCCGCCGCTCCTTTTCTTGGAGGTTTGAGCTTATGCCAGGCACTTACGCCACCCGCCGGGTCCAGCCCCGGTTAAGCCGCAAACTCAGGGAATACCTTACCGCTTACGGCTTTCTCACTCCTTACATGGTATTTTACATCTTTTTTATCTTGATTCCGGTGTTCTGGTCACTCTGGCTGACGCTCCGTAAAGGGGGGCTTCTGGGCGGGACGGAATTCATCGGGCTGGCAAATTATGCCAAAGTCTGGCAGAATAAGCTCTTCGTCAAAGCGCTGCGCAACACCGCCTACTACACCATCCTGGTCGTGCCCCTGGCGATGATTTCTTCCCTCACCCTGGCCTTGCTGATAGATAAGATGACCACTTTCTGGCAGAACGTGGTCAAATCGGCTCTGTTCCTCCCTTTGGTCAGCTCGGTGGTGTCCCTGTCCATCATCTGGAAGGCCATCTTCATTCCGGGCAAGGACGGGCCGTTAAACACCCTGGTAGGGCTTTTCGGCATCCCGCCCCAGAACTGGCTGGGCAATCCGCACCTGGTCATCCCTTCCATCGTGGGCTTTGAGATATGGCGAGGGTATGGCTTCTGGGTCATCCTCTTTCTGGCCGGGCTGGATGCCATCCCCAACGATCTATATGAAGCGGCCCGCGTGGACGGAGCCAATGTCTGGCACACCCTGACGGGCATCACTCTGCCCCTCCTGCGTCCCACCTTCCTCTTCCTCCTGGTGATGGGCTTCATCTGGAATTTCCAGCTCTTCGATGCGGTTTACATGCTCACCGCCGGCGGCCCGGCCAACGCCAGTGCCACGGTGGTCTGGTACGTCTATCGCAACGCTTTCCACTTTGAGAACCTGGGCTTTGCGGCCACGATGGGCGTCCTGCTGCTGTTGATCATCCTGATCCTGACCGTGATTCAGTTGAAATATGTCCCTTCGGAGATTGATTGAGGGAGGTGGAAATGGCCGTTGCTGAAAAGACCAGCTTGGAGGCCAGGGCCTACCGCCGCCGACTGAGAGTGATGAACGTCCTGACAAAGCTGGTGATATACGGCATCCCTTTACTGGCGGCGGCGGCTTCTATTGCGCCGTTCATCTTCATGTTGCTTATCTCCTTCCAGCACACCTTTTTTGTGTCTGGCAACCCGGCCCGCTGGATACCCCGCCAGCCGACAGTGGAAACTTACCTGGCCGTGCTGCGGACGCCGAACTTCCTGCGCTGGGTGTTCAACAGCCTGTTCGTAGCCGGGAGCGTGACCATCGTTGTGGTCCTCATCCAATCCATGGCCGGTTACGTCTTTGCCAAAAAGGAATTTCCTGGCCGCGACCTGATCTTCATCGTCATCCTTTCTGGCATCATGATTCCGCGCGCTGTAACCATTATCCCGGCCTTTTTCATCGCCAAATACCTGAAAATCCTCAACACCTATCCCGGCCTGATCCTGCCGCCGCTGGCCGTGCCGTTAGGGGTCTTCTTGATGCGGCAGTATATGCAGACTCTCCCTTCGGAACTGCTGGACGCGTCCCGCATAGATGGTTGTTCGGAATTCGGCACTTTCTGGCGCATTGTCCTGCCCCTTTCCAGGCCGGGCCTGGCCGTGCTGGCGATTTACACCTTCATGGAGCAATGGCGGGATTTCCTCTGGCCGCTGATTGCCACCCAGAAGGATGTCATGAAGACCCTGCCGGTGGGCCTGTCCGTGTTTCATACGGAGTTCCGCACCGACTACGGCATCCAGATGGCCGCCGTGCTTTTGAGCGTCCTGCCTTTCATGGTCGTCTTCCTCTTCTTCCAGCGCTACTTCATCAAGGGAATGACCATTGGGGCGCTGAAGGGCTGAGCGACAGAGCATGGTACATTTCTGCGGGCCGAATCCCAGGCGTTGGCAACTTCACCGCATCGTGCTAAAATAGTGGGGAAAGGATGAATGATAATGACCACCATCCACACCTCAGAACGAGAAAAGTTCAATCGGTTGTACGACAGACTCCCGCCCAGGCAACGCTATCTCCTGATACGACAGGCCGAGAGCTATGCCGCTACGGTTGACAGGTTAATCGCTAGACTGCTGCCCGTTAAGGTCGAGGAGGGAGGCGAAGGTTACATTGTTAGCGACGACATCGTTGAGATGTACGGTACCGGCCCCACCGTCGAAGAGGCAATGAACGATTACAGAGTGGCCCTGCTCGATTGCTACGAGAGCCTGCTAGAGACCGAAGGCGAGCTATCCGATACGTTGCAAAAGCGCCTCGACTTTCTCAAACGCATCTTCGAGCCGGCGGAGCAAGCCTGATGCCCCTCCCGGCCAGCAAGGTGAATAAGGCTCTGGTAAACAAGATCGGCTTCGAGCGGCAGGATCGAAGACATCGCGTATACTTGTTAAAAGTCGGCAACCGCGCTGTAGCCCAGACACTTATGTCGCATGGGGCCAAAGAACTGGACAATAAGCTATTTGCCATGATGGCCCGCCAGATAGGTCTCAAACGCTCTGAGTTAGAAGACATTGTTAGTTGCGCTCTGGAAAGAGACGGCTACCTGGCTTTGTTGGGAATTAAGCAATAGCTCTATGCGATACAATATAGTCTCAAACCACAATCCGCAAGGAGGAAAAAGTGCAACCAGATTTCACGCGTTTTTATCGGGCGCTCAAACGGGAGGAGCCGGATAGAGTCCCCCTGGCCGAGTTGCACGTTGACCGCGAGGTCAAAGAAGCTTTTCTGGGCCGCCCTATTCGCAGTGTGCAGGACGAAATCGACTTCTGGCATCAGGCTGGCTACGATTACGTGCAACTTTCTTATGGCTTGCAGGTGGGGGAGGTGGTGGACGGACGCACCACAGGCAAATCGGTCGTGTCCATCCCCTACGACGAAGGGGGACACGAGATAGAGTGGGCCGACGAGGGAGAGGGAGTGATAGTCACTGAAGAGGATTTTGAAACGTACCCCTGGGACGACCTCCGCCGCTTTGACTTCACCACTCTGGAGGAAGGGGCGCGCTGTCTGCCACCGGGGATGAAGATTGTCGTTTATGCGGGCAAGATATTTTCGCGGGTGTGGATGATGATGGGGTTCGTCAATTTTTGCCACGCCCTGGTGGACAACCCTTCCCTGGTGGAGCGCATGTTTGAGCTAAGCGGCCAGATAAGTTATGAGGGTTTTGAGCGGGTCATCGAGCTGGAGAAAGTGGGGGGCGTCTGGATCAGCGACGATATCGCTTATGCCGAAGCGCTGATGATTTCCCCGCAGTGGTATCGGCGTTTTCTCTTCCCCTGGTACAAGAAGATGGGGCGGGTCTGCAAGGAGCGGGATCTGCTTTTCATCTACCATTCTGATGGCAATCTGCGGGAAGTGATGGAAGACGTTATTGACATGGGCTTCGACGCCCTGCACCCTATCGAACCAAAGGCCATGGATATTCGAGAATTGAAACGGGAATTTGGCGACCGCCTCTCTTTCATCGGCAACATAGACCTGGGTTACACCCTCACGCGGGGGACTCCCCAGGAGGTGGAGCAGGAAGTGAAGGAGCGCATTCGCCATCTGGCTCCTGGAGGCGGTTATTGTGTAAGTTCTTCCAATTCGGTCACATATTACGTGCCCCTGCCAAACTACGAGGCCATGCGCCGGGCAACCTTGCAGTATGGCAGGTATCCTATAAAAATTTGACGTAAAGCCGTCAACGGATCAGGAAGCGGACTTTGTTCCACTTTGCCAGCAGTCCCCCCGCCTCACTGCCGATGGGTCAGGTCTCCCAGCCGAGCCGTCATTGCCCCGGTCGGGGGAGCTTAGAGCCTTCATGCCACTCCTGCTCCCCCTCCCAGGCTTGCGGAGAGGACCGAAGGGGAGCTAACCGAACAGGTCAAAGTCCAGCTCTTCGTCCTTGTGCCGCTCGTCGGCCAAATCGCAGATGCGGCGCAGTTCGGTGAACATCTTTTCATCCATGAGCGGTTCGGTGTCGGTCTCCAGGATCTCGACCACCCGCTCGTGGGCGCGCTCGCGGTAGGTCTTGCTGCCGGCCGCCGTCCAGTTCTCCCAGTTCAGGCGATCGAGGAGCCTGGGCCGCCAGATCTCGGTCTTGAAGCGGGCGTAGGTGTGGTCATGGGCCAGGTAGTGGCCGCCGGGGCCGACCTCGTCCATCACGTCCAGGGCCATGGTCGCGTCGGTGACCGGGATGCCACGCAGGATGCGCTTAACCATGTCGATGATTTCGTCCGAAGCGACCATCATCTCCAACGAGCTGGTCAGACCTTGCTCCAGGTAGCCCACGTCGTGGATCATGTTGCCGCCGATGAGGGCGGCGGTGGCAATGTTGATGGTGGCCTCCATCGCCGCCTGCTCGTCGAACATCTTGGCATCGGAGCAGCCGGCCGTCTCGTATTCGGGCACGCCCAACCACTTGGTGATGTCGGTGTAGGCCGCGCTGAGCAGGGCCATCTCCGGCGAGCCGTAACAGTAGACGGTAGTCCGCATGTCCATGTTGGACATCAGGCCGCCGATGATGAGCGGGGCGCCCGGCCTGCGGACCTGGCTCAGGACGATGCCGAACAAGCTCTCGGTAAGGGCCTGCACTGCTGTGCCTGCCAGGGTGCAGGGGGCGGTGGCCCCGGCCAGTGGGCAGGGCGTGTAGACGAAGGGGATCTCGTGATCGGTGGCAAAGATCAGCTTTTGCACCACCTCCTTAGAGTGGCTCAGGGGCGACACCGGCTCGATGTACAGCGAAAAGATGGGGCCCTTTCGCCACTCCTCTTTGCCGCCCACGCGGATGTAGGCCATCTCAAGCTGATCTCGCAGGCCATCCAGATCCACGGCGGTGATGTTGATCGGCTTGTTGGTCCCTTCGAGCATAGCCAGGTACTGCCAGCGGTCGTAGGTGCCTACGGCCTTGTCCTGCACGATGCCCAGAGACATGTGGAAGTCGATGTGGGGCAGCGCCTGGGCCAGTCTGGCAAAGTTCTTGACGTCGTTGTAGGTGGAGCGCCGTCGCTCGCCGGTGTAGGGGTCAATGGTAAAGGGCGTATCGGAGCCAGTGCCGAAGTAGATCTGATCCTTGTAGAGTTCCATTTTGTGCCTGCGGTCGGGACCGATCAGCACCACCTTGCGGGGCAGCGTAGCCAGCGCCTTGTCCACCAGCCAGGGCGGAATCTTGACCAGGCTGCTGTCCTCGGTGGTGTCCTCCACGATCGCGCCGCCTTCGTAGGCAACCTGGACGCCTTCCTTATCGTAAACGCGAACGCCCGTCTCGTACAAGACCGTCAGGGCCGAGTAGTAGATGGCCTCGATCTCCTCTTCGGTCCATACCTGAAACCTGGGTGTGGCGTTCACTTCGTAGTTTGTCTTTCTTACCTGCATGTTTTCATTCTCCTGTCTATGCTGCGCCGACAAACTTCCGGGCCAGTTCGGTGCCGGCTGGTCCGTTGGAGCCATAGCCGTCTGCGCCTATCCGCTCGGCAAAGGCTTCGTCCACCGGCGCGCCGCCGACCATGATCTTGACCTGGTCGCGCAGGCCCGCCTCTTCGATGGCCTTGATGGTGTAAGCCATGGCCCGCATGGTCGTCGTCAGAAGCGCCGACATGCCCACAATGTCCGGCTGGTGCTCTTTGATGGCCTCGATGAACTTCTCCGGATCGACGTTAAAGCCGATGTCAATCACCTCAAAGCCAGTGCCTTCGCACATCATGCCCACCAGGTTCTTGCCGATGTCGTGCAGGTCGCCCTGGACGGTGCCCAGCACGATCTTGCCGAGCAGCCTGGCCCCGCTGGCCGCGAGTTCAGGCCGCAAAATTCCCAGGCTGGCCTGCATCGCGTCGGCTGACATCAAGACCTCGGGCACGAACATGTCGCCGGCCTTGAACCGGACGCCCACTTCGTTCATGCCCACAACCAGGCCGTTGTCCAGGATGTCCTTGGCCGACAACTCCTGTTTCAATCCCTGTTCCACCAGCTCGGGGGCCTTTTCCGCGTCCCCTTCGATAATGGCGGTTGACAGTTGTTCGTATATTTTACTCATGCTTTTTCTTCTCCTGACATTACCTTGATCAGGCCCTACCTGTTCTCAGCCGGTCCGTGACCGCTGGCCTGGTCGCGGACCCTCCCTGAGCAGGTAAAGTCTCTATTCCTCCCTGACCCGCTCTTCGGCTTCTTCCAGAACCTCCTGGATGGCCTTCTCCGTCTCTGGCTTGATGGGCGAAGGCTGGTGCGTAGCCAGGATGTCGCGCACGCGGGCGATGACGCGGTCTTTCATCGTCGTCTTGCCCATCGTGGCCCATTCCTCGTAGTTGCGCCGGTCGCACAGGCTGGGGTACCAGAACTCGGTCTTGTAGTGGCGGCGAGTATGTGGTTCGCGCAGGTAGTGGCCGTTGGGACCTACGTTGTGGATCACCTCCACGGCCAGGGTGTCGTCGTTGACCTCAATGCCCCGCGTGATGCGCCGCGAGTAGCCAATGGCTTCGTCCATCATCACGGCCTGGAAGATAGAGCCTGTCATCCCGCCCTCGGTGTACCCCACATCGTGACACAGATCGCCGGCCGTGAGCGCCGAGAAGAAGATGGAAAGGGCACCCTCGATAGCCGCCTGCTCGTCGAGGGCCTTGGAATCAGTACAACCGCCCGTCTGCCACAGAGGAAGCCCGGCAAAGTGGGCCAGCTCGGTGATGCCAGCCATCATTAGCGACAGTTCCGGCGCGCCGTAAGCCAGGACCATGGCGCTCATGTCCATGACCGATAGCACGCCGCCCATGAAGAAGGGCAGCCCCGGGCGGATCGCCTGGGCCAGGGTGAGGCCCAGCCAGGACTCAGCAGCCGCCTGGATGATGACCGCTGCCGCCGTAACCGGGGCCGTGCCCCCGGCAATCGGGCACGGGGTAAAGATCGCCGGCACGCCATACCTGGCCGAAAAGATGAGCTTGTTGAGCGCCTCTTCGCTGCTGACCAGCGGCGACAGCGGCTCGCAGTAGTGCACGTAATTGGGGCGTTTCTCAAACGCTTCCTGGCCTCCGGCCTCGGCGACGGCCATTTTGTGGATGTCTTCCCCGTCGTCCGCATCGTAGGACCAGGCCACGATGGGCTTGCTGGTATGGGGGAACATCACAGCAAACTCGTAGGTGGCCGCCAGTTTGTGGTGAACGTCGCTGATGGTGCCCAGCGACTCGCAAAAATCGATGTTGGGCAGGGCGTCACATACCTTAGCCACGATGGCCGCGTCGGCCCTGACGTAGAGGCGCCGTTCCAGCGTCTCCACGTCGATGAAATTGGGAGGAGTGGGGCCAGGTCCAAAATAAGCCCGTCCAGGCCCGATGTGAATGTCGTGCCTGGGATTCCCATCCCGGGCGTAGATCTTAAAACTGCGCGGGGCCATCTCCAGCGAACGCTTGACCAGGTACGACGGAATGCGCACCCGCCGCTCTTCCACCCAGGCCCCGGCCTTCTTGAGAATGTCTCGCGCTTCCTCGTGATACACTTCCAGCCCCGTGTGCTCCAGTACGTGGAGTACGCCATCAAAGAGTTCCTGCAACTGGTCTCGGGAGAGCATCTCGAAGCGCACTCCATAGTTTATTCGGTAGTTTGTCCTCATGCAGAGAACCTCCTTTGTTTCTGAATGGTTGATACAAACAGACTACTCTTACTCTCTCCTTTTACCTTTTTTACCCCCATGTGGTTTGGCCGGTTGGTTAATCTGTATGCGCATCACCTCCCTCCGAGAAGCTTTTGTAGCTAGATTTCTCGGACATCCAGGATTTTCACCACCAGGGGCTTGACCACTTCAAGCAGCTCCTCTTTGGAGATGTCGGCCACTTTGAGGTGACACCCCCAGTTGCCGGGCTCCGTACCCATGAACGTGTTGAGAGCGTGTATGAGGCCGCCCCGCTCCGTGATGGCAGAGCTGATCTGGGCCAGCGAACCCTTGAAGTAGGGAGCCAGCACCGTCAACCGCACCCCCTTCTCCTGGGCCATAAACAGTTCGAGGAAGATCTTGAACAGATCGGACTCAGTGATAATCCCGACAACTGCCTTGTCCCGCATCACCGGCAGGCCGCTGATGGCGTTGTCGCGCATGATGCGGGCGGCCTCTTCGATGGGGCAGTCCTCTCCGATGGTGATGACGTTCCTGGTCATCACCTCTTTCACCTTTACCTGGTTCAGCAGGTAAGTGATCTCCCAGATGTTCAGCGACGTGACCGGCGAGGGGGAGGCGTACAGCAGGTCATTGTGAGTGACGATGCCCACCAACTTGCCCTTCTTATCCACCACGGGGAAGCGATGTACACTTTGCTGTCGCATCTGTTCCAGGGCCTCTGCTATGGGAAGATCGGGCGAGATGGTTATTGGATCGCGCCTCATTCTGTCTCCAACAAGCATTTCTACCTCCTTTCTTGCAAAAACTCAAGCGACGTGTTCCTCGACGAATGTCCACAATTGTCTTACGGTCGTCTCATCCAGGGGTGGATCCTCGTGTTCGGCCACCAGCTTCTGCCAGCGCTTGCGGGCGCGGGCTACGGCATCCTGCCGACCGTCCTGCATCCACGCCTCCAGGCCAGCCCGGTCGCAAAGGTCGGGCTGCCAGAACTCCTTGCGGCAGCGCTCTACGGTGTGCATTTCTACAAGGTAGTTGCCGCCAGGCCCCACCTTGGCGATCAGGTCGTAGGCCAGCGTCTCAGGCTCCACGACGATCCTTCTGTGCAAGCGGCGCACCATGCCGCACATTTCGTCGTCCAGGACAAGCTTTTCGTAGGAGAAGGCCAGGTACGAGCTGAGGATTCCTGCGGCGTGGAGCACAAAGTCAATGCCGCTGTTGACGGTGGTCAGCAGGCCCATCATGGACTCAAAGCTGGCCTGGGCGTCGGGGTAGTTTGCATCGGTCAGCGCCCCACCGCTGCGCGAGGGCAGCTTGTAGTAGCGGGCCAACTGGGCGTGAGCGACGATCATCTGCGAAAGTTCCGGGCTGCCGATGGCCAGCGCGCCCGACCTCATGTCAACGTTGGTCGAGGTCGAACCGTAGACGACGGGGCTGCCGGGGCTGATCATCTGGGTCAGGGCCACGCCTGCCAGAAGCTCGGCGTTTTGCACAGCCAGCACGCCGGCCAGCGTGATCGGCCCGCTGGAGCCGGCCATGACCAGGGCCGCTATGACGACTGGCTGGCGCGCCCTGGCGTATTCTACCAGAGCCTCCAGCATCTCGGTGCTGTAGCCCAGGGGGCTGAGGCTGTTGATCAGGCCGATGGTCACTGACCTGTCGCCCACCTCGCCGAACAGGATGTTCGCCATTTCCATTGTGTGCCGGGCGCCGACCCTGCCCGCAGTGCTGCCGATAAATGGTTTGTCGGAATGAACCATGTGGGCGTGCAGCATGTGCAAATGGGCTGTAATGGCTGACACATCCTCCGGCTCTACGAGCAGGTGCCCGCTCACGTCCTGGTTGGGCAGGGCGTGGGCCAGCCTGACCAGGTTGTGGTAATCCTCCATGGTCGGGGCGCGCTTGCCGACTTCGGCGTCTACCAGGAACGGCGCGCCGTAGCCTGGGGCAAAGACCGGCTCGCCATCGCCGACGGTCACGTTGCGGACGGGGTTACGGGCGTGGATGGTGAACTGCGCCGGGACGGTTTCCAGCGCCTTCAGCAGTTGATCTTCGCTGAGGTAGACCCGGTGGCCGTCGGTCCTGACCCCACGTTGCTTGAAAACGGCCAGCGCCTCCTCGTAAGGGAATTCGACGCCCACTTCAGCCAGCAGTCTCACGCTGGTGTGGTGAATTTGCTCGATGTCCTCACTGGACAGAAGCTCGTGAAACATACAGATTCTCCTCCTTTAGCTGGTTCCAACCTAATGGCGGCCTCGCAAAAAGCTATCGCCTTCGTAGACGATGCCCTCTGCGTAGCGGGTGGGGCGCAGTGGATTATCCTGAGGATTCATGGCCCCGGTGACCAGATCGGCCACCCGTCTGCCGGCCTCGGGGGAAAGCATCACCCCGGCCCAGTAGCCGCAGTTGAGATAGAAGCCGGGCACCTCAGGCAGCGGGCCGATGAGCGGCTGGTCGTCGGGCGTGTAGACGTATTGCCCGGCGCTGGGATGGACGTCCTCCCCCTTCAGTCCTTGGGCCACCTCTTCCCAGAAGGGGTTGAGCCGTATGAGCTTGTCCAGGACGATGGCCGGATAGTCCCAGTCGGTGGGCAATGCCTCAACTGGTTCGCTGGCCGGCTCGTCAGGGTCCACCCAGGCGATGTAGGCCCCGCCCGTTTCGGGCCGCCAGTAAGCATCCTGCACCAGGTCGATGGTCAGGGGCGCATCCTGGGGGATTTGCGGCCTGGGCGAGATGAAAGCCTTCTGGCGGCGCACCGGCTCCAGCGGCAGGTCGAGGCCGACCATGCGGCCCACGACCCCGGCAAAGGGGCCGGCGGCGTTCACCACGGTCCGCGTGGCGATGGGGCCGCGCCTGGTCTGGACGCCACTTACCCCCTGCGCATCCCGCAGGATGTCTGTCGCCCTGGTGCTCAGCAGGAAACGGGCTTTGCTCCCCCTGGCGAACCCCTGGGTCGCTTCGTGGGTGGAAAGCCAGCCGTCTTTCTGGCGGAAGGTGGCGGCCACCGCCCGCTCCGAGATGTATGGGAACCTGGCCCTCACCTCATCGCCAGTGAGGAACTCGGAGTCAGTCACGCCCAGACTACGGTGCGTTTCCACGGCGGCCTTCAGATCGTCCACCATGTCAGGGTCGTCGGTGACGAACAGGTAGCCCTGGTGTCGGAGGGAGATGTCGTAGCCGGGAACACCGATCACCTGGGCAAAGTTTTCAAACATCTCGATGCTGGGCAGGGCCAGCGCAGCCATGGCCGGTTCGGTGAACTGGGCGCGGAAACATTCGATGGAGTTGGGGGTGGTCAGGGTGGACAGGCCGTCGCGCATCTCCACCAGCACCGTATCCAGCCCGGCCCGCGAGAGCCAGAAGGCCGTCGCCACGCCCACTATGCCGCCGCCAATGACGACGGCGTCGGCGGTTTTGGGAAAGGTTTCTTCCGTGGGAGTGAATATCTTGCCCATGCTACACCTCTGCCTGCCGCGCTTCGCTTTTCGAGAAGGCGCTCACCAGCCTGGCCCTGGCCCAGTCGTAGAGGCCGGACAGACCAGCCGGATAGTAGATCATGATCAAGATCATCAGTAAGCCATAGATCACCAGGTGCAGCCCCGGCAGATCAGTAAAGTTGGAGCGCAGGAACTCGATGAAAAAGACGAAGGGGAAAGCGACGGCCATCCCGCCCCACAGGCTGCCCCGGCCACCGATGTAGGCAATAGCCAACACCTCGACCGTTTTGGAGGTGTGCATCAGCGTCTGGGGGGTCAATGAGCTGAAATAATGGGCGTAGAAGCCGCCCAGCCACCCGGCAAAGAAAGCCGAGAGGGTAAAGTTGAACACGCGGTAATAGGTGGGGTTGATGCCCGAAGCGCGGGCCGCGTCAAAGTTCTGACCGATGGCCTTAAAGGCCAGTCCAAAACGCGAGCGGACCACCAGCCTGAGCGTGATGTAGACGACGAGCATCATCACCAGGATGATGTAAAAGTAGGGCCGGTTGGAGGTTGTCTCCAACAACATGGGGGGATGCAACCCCAGCGGGCCGCGAGTCAGGTCGGTCAGGTTGCGCACCAGGCCCATGAGGGCGATGCCCACGAACCAGGCCATGACCGCCGCAAAGATGCCCCTCAGGCGCAGGGTCAGTATGCCCAGCAGAAAGCCAAGTACACCGGCCACGACAGCGCCGGCCCAGATGCCGAGCCAGGGCGAGATGCCCGGCTGGATCATCAGGACAGGCGAGGTGTTAGCCAGAATGGCTGAGGTGTACGCGCCCAGGCCCAGGATGGCCGCAAAGCCGAAATTGACAACGTTAATGTAGCCAGCAGTAAAGTCAAAGGCGGCTGACTGGGCGGCGAGAAAAGCGCCCATGACCATCCAGCGGAGGATGTGCTCCTGGTCAAAGGGCGGAATGAGGGGTAGCAGGGCCACCAGGATCAGCAGGGCTAACCCCAATGGGTTGAAGCCTATGGCGCTCAACCCGGCCATGAGGCGATTCCATAGCGAGTTTTGTTCGTTCATGCAGGTTCTCCTCCTTTTGCTGTCACTGTTCCTGAACGCCTTTAACTTCAGTGCCTAAGATACCTGACGGGATCAGGATCAGGATCAGAATCATCACGACGGTGGGCACCACGTCCTCCCAGGCGATGCCAATGAACTGCTGGGTGGCCGTCTGGAGTAAGGCGACAATAAAGCCGCCGAAGATCGCCCCGTAGACATTCCCCAGACCAACCAACATCACCACGTACCAGGCGAAGTAGAGGGGCTTGAGTCCGACTGTGGGATAGGCCTGGAACATGAAGAGCAGCGCCGCGCCGGCCATCGCCGCCATGGCCGTAGCCAGGGAAAAGGTCAGGGTGTGGATGAAGCCCAGGTTAATGCCCACGATTTGTGCTCCGGTCTCATCCTGGGCGACGGCGCGGATGGCCCGGCCAGTCCGGGTCCGCTGCATGAAGTAGGTCAGTACGGCAATGGTGAGGATGGCGATGGCAAAGGCTACGATGCGGTCCACAGCCACGCGCATCCCCAGGAATTGGAGCGGCTTCACGTCGTAATAGCGGGGAATGCCTCGGAAGTTCGGCCCCAGGGTCAGGGTGGTACCATTGGTCAGAACGAAGGACAGCCCGACGGTGAGCAGGAAGGTGTTCATCACCCAGCCGACGCGCGTTCGTTTGCGCAGAGGGGCGAAAATCAGCCTCTCTATCACTGCCCCCAGAACCGCCCCGACCAGGGCCGCGGCCACGACGCCAATCAAGGGAGCCAGGACTGCCAGCAAGGGGTTGGGATTGTCCTTCAGATAATTGTGTAGCGGCGTGAATACGAAATAGCCTGCATAAGCTCCCACCATGAAAGATTCTCCATGGGCGAAGTGGGGAATGTTCATCACTCCAAATACCAGCGCCAATCCGGCGGCCAGCAACGCCCACATACCACCGGTGACGATGATGTTGGCAAGCTGCGATGAGCCAGCTTCGACGCCAATCAAAATGACCAGCGCTAAGGAGAAGCCTATCACGAAGATGGCGGGCAGGTTGTCACGCACTTTGATTCGCAGTGAATCCAGGAATGACCGCTCTATCATCATTCTTTCCATAGTTTTCCTCTCTTAAACCTGCAATAAGCAAATCTGCAAATTCGTAGATTCGCGGATTTTATTAAATGCCCAGGTACGCGCTTCGCACGTGCTCGTTGGCCTTCATCTCTCGACTGGGGCCTTCCATGACGATGCGGCCATGCTCCAGGATGTAGGCCCGGTCGGTGATTGCGAGCGTGGCGTTTACGTTCTGTTCCACGAGCAGGATCGTCACCCCCCGGTCACGCAGTTCCAGCAAGGCCCGAAAGACGTCGTAGGTCAGGTGAGGAGCCAGGCCCAGGGACGGCTCGTCCACCAGGAGAAGCTCTGGATTGGACATCATGCCCCGGGCAACGGCCAGCATTTTTCGCTCACCACCGCTCATGGTACCAGCCAGTTGCTTTTCCCTCTCCTTCAGGCGGGGAAAGAGGTGGTAGACGAAATCGAGGCTTTCCAACTCCTGTTTGCTGTCGTTCACAGCGTAGGCCCCCAGGAGCAGGTTCTCGCGCGCCGACATATCGGTGAAGAGATTGAGTTCCTCCGAGATGTAGCTGAGGCCCATTCGGCTGACCGTATGGGCCGGCAAATGGCCGATGGACTGGCCTTTGAAGGTGATTTCTCCGCTGGCGGGGGTAAGGAGTCCAGCAACGGTCCGCAGGGTCGTGGTCTTGCCGGCGCCATTGGGACCCACCAGGGCCACGAACTCGCCCTCGGCTACCTGGAGAGAGACATCCCACAATATCTGGAGAAAGTCGTAACTGGTATTGACATTCTTTAGCTCAAGCATTTGCTCATCTCCTTCGGAAATCCGCTTTGCAGCTAGACGACCAACTCTTCGCCCAGGTACGCCTCAATGACCTTGGGGTCTTGCATGACCTCGGCCGAGGTGCCCTCGGCAATGGGGGTCCCATAGTGGATCACCAAAACCCGCTCGCAGATCCCGGTGATGACTTTCATGATGTGTTCGACCACGATCATGCCCACGTTCCAAGTATCCCGTATCTTCAGGATCAGGGCCATCATGTCATCCAGCTCTGTGGGGGTCAAGCCCGAGGCCAGTTCGTCCAGGAACAGGAGCTTGGGGCCGCAGGCCAAAGCTCTGGCCAGGTCCAGGCGTTTGAGTTGCACGGCGTTCAGGCGCTCGGCCGGGGCGTGGATGTCCAGCGGAAACATGACAAACTCAAGCACTTCCTCGGCTCGCTGCCGGGCCGGCTTACCGCTGGCATGGTTCGCGCCAAACACCGCGCCGACCATGACGTTTTCCAGGGCCGTCAATTTCGGAAAGGGACGGGGGATCTGGAAGGTCCTCGACAGCCCTTGGCGGCACATGACCTCGGCCGGTGCGCCGGTAGTCTCCTTGCCCAGAAAGAAAACCTGCCCGGCGGATGGTTTGTAGGTGCCGGCCACGCTGTTGAGGAAGGTCGTCTTGCCCGCGCCGTTCGGCCCGATGAGGCCGACGATTTCCCCGGCGTTCACCTGCAGCGACACGCGGTTTACAGCCGTCAGGCCGCCAAAGTTTTTGACGATGCGGCGTGTATCTAATATCATTCTCTCTCGCCTCCCCGTGATGGGGGTAGGGGAATGGGTTCAGCCCCGCCCCCCTACCCTGTGGTATCGGTCTTCTTACGGCTTGGGGGTCAGTTCTTGTTCAGCCCAATCGGGCGGGTAGATGATCTTGCCTTCGCCGTCAAAGTACTGAAGCACGGGGAAGATGTAGTAGCCCTTGCCGACGACCGGGTCGGGAACGGTATCCTCCATGTACTTGTATTCGTTCATGACGATACCCTCGGTATAGGTCCATTCGCCGGTCCAGACCTTGTCCTTGACGAAGTTGTAGATGGTCTCGCTGCTCAGCTCATCGCTTTCTTCTAATACAGCTTCGGCCACGGCGATGAAGAACCTGCTGCCGTCGTAGGACAGCCCCCCGGACGACGGACTGGGCGGAAAGCCTTGCTCCTCCTCAAACCGCTCGGCATAGGCTTTGCCCTCCTCGGTGGCCCAACCGGGGATCTGGTCGATGACGTAGTTGGAGGAACTGCCGGTCAGGTCGTACCACTCGCCAAACCAGCCAAGACCGTCGGCGACGATGAGGCTCTCCAGACCGACCTCGTCCGCCTGCTTGATGAAAGCGGAAAACGCCGGCGCAGCCGTGCTGGTGCCGGCGACAAGAGCCGGGTTCAGGTCCACGAACTTGTTGAGCAAGGGGTAGAACTCGGTCTGGTCGATGGCAAAGTACTCCTCGGCCACGGTCTTCCAGTCCCTCTCCTCAAGTTGCTCCTTGATGGCTTTGCCAAAGCTGCGGCCCCAATCGGTGTCCTCGCCATAGATGGCTACCGTCTTTTCCTCCGGGGTCCAGATGCCGTCGGCGATGGCATCCTCCAGGGCCTGGACGTAGGAGATGCTCAGCTTTTTCGGCGCGGGCCAGCCTTTGACCATCCAATAACCATACTTCTCCGGGTCGGACTCAAAGGTCTCGTTGACTACCTCGGTGGCTCCGAAACCGAAGAAGTGCGGCACTTTGTGCTTGGCCGTGACCTCCATGCAGGACACCGCCACGGAACTGTGCCAGTTGAGGATGCCGGCCTGGATGCCATCCTGCACCACCGCCTGCTCGTAGGCTTGAGACGCCTTGGCCGGGTCGGATTGGGAATCGATCCAGACGGGTTCGATCTTGTACTTGCCGATCTGCCAGTCGATGTCGCCAAAGGCCATGTTGACCGAGGCCTTGAACTCGTCGCCGGTGCGGGCACTGGGTCCACTGAACGGCCCCAAGATACCGAGCTTGAAGACCTCAGTCTCCTCCTCGGCCAATACTTCTCCACTCATCGGGGCAAAGGCGAAGACCAGCCCGGCAATGACCATCAGCAGCAACAACTTTTCCATAAGGTGCTTCATTATCCTTCCTCCTTCTAAAGTTTGGTCCTAAGTCTTTGGCAGAAACACACCTGTCCCAGGCTACCGACCTCTTGGGACACTGAGAAACGCTAAAAGGCCATCGATCACCCCCTTTCCAGACTCAACCAGCTCTCAACCAAACAAGGGAGCAGCCGCGTAATGCGTTCTGCTCCCTCTCCGCGGAGGTGCAAGATCCTGGCAAAGGCAGACGATCTGGCTTGGATAGTGGATGCTGAACACCGGATGGTGGGCCAGATAGCCAACCTGACCACTAACCAGTGAGCACTGTCCACTGTCCTCACAGTTGCGGGACAGCGCCGGGATTGCACCGGACTTCCCCTTTTAAACCCCAAACGGGGTCACCTTTGCTCTTTGGGTGCTTGTTTCTGGTAACGCTGCTTTCAAAGACAAAAAAGGGCAGCTTCTGGCCGTCGCCGGCCGCGGCCCTGACGTTCACAACACAGCTTTAATCTCGTTCTGGAAGTCAGAGATGTGCTGCTGAAGGAGTTTCTCTGCTCGCGCTCCATCTCTCGCTTGCAATGCTTTAGTAATTTTGATGTGTTGTTCCATCGTCTCTCTAACGTTTCCGAGACGGTTAAGAAACAGATGCCAGATGCGACAACTCAAGGCGTGCAGACGTCTCAGGGTGTCGGCCAGGAATTCATTATCAGCCGCCTGGTAGAGCAGTTCGTGGAATTGCTCGTCAATCGCCATCATAGCCCTGCCATCCTCGTCTGGCACTTTGCCCAATTCCTGGATCACCGCTTCCATCTCGGCGAGCTGGTCTTCAGTAGCCCGTTGGGCCGCCAGACAGGCGCAGAATCCCTCCAGGATCATGCGCAACTCGAATATCTTTTGCAGATCGGTGAGGCTGATGTCAGCCACAAACATCCCCCGCCGAGGAGCAGCAGACACAAGATCTTCAGCAACCAGCCGTTGTAATGCCTCACGGATAGGCGTGCGACCTAATTGCAGGTCTTCCATCAATACATGTTCGTCAATGGCCGACAGAGGGGAGAGTTCTAAGGTAATGATTTTGTGTCTGATGAGATGATAAGCTTTGTCGCTGAGCCGCACATGCACTCCTCCCTGGGCAAGTCTCCAACTATCAGATACGACCCTCATCGGGGTTTATTCCCGGCTCTGCTCGTCAAAGAACAATACGCCAATCGAGCAGCGGTGAGGCAGAAGCCCGGAATACTGAAAATATATCATCAGTATATTAAAAGTATATCACTTTTTTTCCCGGTTGTCAAGCCGGCTATTTGACCTTTCGGCAAAATGAGGTATAACATTGGGTCGCCCTCAATCCGTGTCAGGCTGCCTCCACAGAATCTCGAATCGTTGAAGCGCCTCATCGGTTTCAAGCAGCAGGGAGAACTCTTGCAGCCAGCGACGGATGTAAGTGCTGTCCAGGCGGCGACCCTGTCGTAAGATCACGCCCTCCATGTCTATGATGTCCTGGGGCCGACCGGCTATGGCTTTGTGAATAACCAAATCCTCGGCGCAACAGAGCTTCACCCTCCGTCCGGCGCCCAGGTCGTAGTCCACAGCGCGAGCGATGGCCTCTCCCTCGTAGCCGGGCAGGCCCAGGGAAATATCCACGTCGCACAGGTCCGGCAAAGTCAGGAGCACAACCCGACTTTGAAGAGCAAAGGACAGAGCGTCCGGGATACGCGGCTGAAACTGGGCCAGCAGTTGGCGGAGCACGGGCTCCTCTTCGCCGGGAGGAAGAAGCACCGTCAGGTCTAAATCGCGGGTGAACCGCGGCTCACCCCACCGCTGCACGGCCACCCCTCCAAGGATGGCATAAGGAATATCTCTGGCCGCCAAAAACTGGTGCATGACCCAGGCCGCCTCGAACTGGGGGATCATTCGGCCCTCCTCCCCGCGATGAGAGTCAGTTTGCGCCTCAACTCGACAAGCTCCGCCATGCGCTTCCGATCCAGTTCGCCGAGCGGTTCGCGTCGGCCCCCGGCCTCCCAGACGGCGCACAGATGCTCGTACTCTCGTCGCGCCTCTTCGACGCTCAAAGAGGCTAACCGTCGCCGCCGCTCCTGGGCCATCACCGCGTTGGCGGCGGCGTGCCCGCACAGGAAGCGCAGCAATTCCGTTTTAGATACCGGCATGGCACATTCTCCTCCTGCCTGGCATAATCCAGATTTGCTATAATTATAATCTAAAGGTCATTTATTTTCAACTCTCATCTGACCGCCGACCCTTCGGGTTTCTAAAACCCAAAGGGTCTACAGTCACACGCACCGATGAAACCAACTGCTTTCATACTAGCGCCAGGCACCTGGGGCTTCATTGGACAAATTTGGATTATCGAGTTAAAATAACAATAGAGCAACCCTGATGGTTATGAGCACGACCGAGCCAAAGCCCCCCAGGATAAGAAGCGGAAAAACTCTAACAAAACTCTAACAGTTCTCTAATACGTTTCTAATGACTGGCAGGTACAATGGAAACGAGACAGAACTATCATGGAGCTATCACGCAGGTCTTGCCAGGGCAATTCTCTCCCTTGCCTTCTATGTGCAAGCACTGTCCAGTATAGCGTTTTGTCTTATCAAGAAAGATACTAAGGTAATTATATGAAATATAAAGACTATTATGAGACATTAGGGGTAGATAAGAACGCCAGCGAAAAAGAGATCAAGCGAGCCTATCGCAAGCTGGTCAAAGAGCACCACCCCGACGTGAATCCAAACGACCCGACCGCCGAGGAGCGTTTCAAAGAGATCAACGAAGCCCACGAGGTGCTGTCCGATCCTGAAAAGCGCCGCAAATACGACCGCCTGGGGACCGATTGGCAACGTTGGCAGCAGGCAGGTGGACGCCCAGATGGTTTTGATTGGGGACGTTGGAGAACGCAGGCGCCAGGCGGCGGACAGGTATACACGCATTATGGGGATATTGGCGACCTCTTCGGCGAGGAAAGCCCCTTTTCCGACTTTTTCAACGCTATCTTCGGTGGAATGGGCGGAATGGGTGGAGTGAGGGCTACCCCCGGTCGAACCCGGTATCAACCACAAGCACAGCGAGGACAGGATTACGAGCAGGAGGTCGAGATCACCCTGGAAGAAGCTTATCGGGGCGCCAGGCGTCTTTTGAACAAGGACGGCAGGCGCCTGGAGGTAAAAATCCCGCCCGGCGTGCGCACCGGCTCCAAGGTGCGGATGGCTGGCGAAGGAGCGGCTGGACTGGGCGGGGGGCAGGCTGGCGATCTTTACCTGCGCATCAAGGTTATACCCAACCCACGTTTTGAGCGTAAGGGGGACGACCTGCACTGCTCTGTGCCCCTGGACCTCTACACTGCCCTCCTGGGCGGCGAGGTGCGGGTGCCCACCCTGGACGGCGATGTCCAGCTCAAAATCCCCCCGGAAACCCAGAATGGCCGCACCTTCAGGTTGACAGGCCGGGGGATGCCCCATCTGCGGCAGCCCGAACAGCGGGGCGACCTGTACGCCACCGTGCAGGTCCGTCTGCCCCAGGACTTGAGCCAGCAAGAACGAGAACTGATCGGGGAGTTAGCCAGCCTAAGGGGCAAAAACTGACGTATCTGCGGACCAAATCCGCTCAAGCGTTGGCAATCTCGGCGGATTGTGCTAAAATAGTGGTAGATGATGGATGACAATGACTACCGTTTACACCTCAGAACGAGAAAAGCTCAAGTTTCAGTCAGGAGGGGAAAAATGTCCCTTACAATAACTGTCTCTCCAGAAACCTATGAATTGCTGGAGCATCGCGCCGAGAAGGAAAGACGCTCCGTTGACCAATTGGCCGAAATTCTATTACAAGGACAACTGGAACCTGGCACCAGGGAAGCAGATATGGACGAACTGCTGCGTCAGGCTTTAGGACTTAGCAAGGAAGAGTTGGCCGATTTGACTGCCAACCTTCCCCCTGTAGACAGGCTTCGGGAAGAAATCAGCAAATGTATCCCTCCTGAGATAAAGCTCTCCGATGAAATCATCGCCATGCGTGAGGAGTGATGGATGTATTTCTTGCGCCACAACCTCAACGCTTCCGATGCTCTCTACCTCCGGCAAATCCTCGACTGGCAGACCCGCCATGAAATGACCAGTGACCACATAATCCTCGTAGCTGCCGACCTGCGCTTCCTTCGCGCCGCCGAGAGAGAAGGATTGGCTACCCTTAACCCTGAACTGGCGGAGGAAGCAGAGGTTGAAAAGCTCATTGCCGGTTAATCCGCCCTACACGCCGAATTCCAGACCAAAACCTTACCTGTTATTATTGAATGGGGTCTTATATGCCAACAGTCCGCTTAAGGCTTTGGACGAGTACAACTATTGCAAGCATACAAAGCAATTGATATAAAAAAGGAAAAGCTTTCGCGCTTGACAAAAAGCTTTAGAGCTGGTATTATTAGAACATAAGTTCTGTTCGGAGGAAAGTGAGCTTTATGCCCCAGGATAAGATCGTCATTCGCGGCGCGCGCGAGCACAACCTGAAGAACATAAACGTGGAGATTCCGAGAGACAAACTGGTGGTCATCACTGGTCTTTCTGGCTCAGGCAAATCCTCGCTGGCCTTCGATACCCTCTACGCCGAGGGCCAGCGTCGCTACGTGGAGTCCCTTTCGGCCTACGCCCGCCAATTTCTGGGCCAGATGGAAAAGCCGGACGTGGACTACATCGAGGGCCTCAGTCCGGCTATTAGCATCGATCAAAGAGGAGCCAGCCACAACCCCCGTTCCACCGTGGGCACAGTAACGGAAATCTACGACTACTTGCGTCTGCTGTACGCCCGGATCGGCATCCCTCATTGTCCCCAATGCGGTCAGGAGATCAGCGCCCAGAGCGTGGAGCAGATAGTCGATACCATCCTCGACCTGCCCGAAGATAGCCGCCTCATGATCATGGCGCCGCTCATCAAGGACCGCAAGGGAGAGCACAAAAAAATATTCGAGGACGTCCGTAAGGCCGGTTACGTGCGGGTGCGGGTCAACGGCCAGGTGCGCGACGTGGACGAAGAGATCGCCCTTGAGCGCTACAAGATGCACACCATCGAGGCCGTGGTCGATAGACTGATCGTCAAAAAAGGGCCGGGGGAGGGGGGCACCGACCGCTCCAGGGTGGCCAATTCGGTGGAAACGGCCCTCAAGCTGGGTGACGGCCTGGTGCTGGTCAGCGACGTTACCAGCTCCGAACCGCGCGACACGCTTTTCTCCGAAAATCTGGCCTGCGTCCAGTGCGGCCTCTCCCTGCCGGAGATCGAGCCGCGCACTTTTTCCTTCAATAATCCTCACGGAGCCTGCCCGACCTGCACCGGCCTGGGCACCCAAATGGAGTTCCACCCCGATCTGATCATTCCCAACCGGGAGTTGAGCCTGGCCGAAGGCGCCATCCGCCCCTGGGTGCCAAAGGGAAACAGGAAAAGCAACAGCCAGACCTATTACCACCAACTGCTCAAGGCCACGTGCGATCACTACGACATTCCCTTCGACGTGCCCGTCAGGGAACTAAATCTCAGGCAGATGGACATCATCCTCTACGGCAGTCGCAAAGGGGACACCATCACCGTGCACTACCACGGCCAGCGCGACGGTCGGCATATGACCTACGACACCACCTTCGAGGGGATCATTCCCAACCTCAAGCGCCGTCACAGAGAAACCACCTCCGATTACATACGAGGGGAATTGGAGCGTTACATGGCTACCCGTCCCTGTCCGGCTTGCAGGGGGAAACGGCTCAAGCCCGAATCGCTGGCCGTCACGGTGGCAGATAAAAGCATCGATCAGATATCCTCTATGCCAGTTTCGGAAGCCCTGGACTGGGTGGAGACCCTGCGCGGCGAAAACAGCCCCCTCACCGGGCGGCAGCAAACCATCGCCCGCCAGATTCTTAAAGAGATCAGGGACCGCCTGCGTTTCATGGTCAACGTCGGCCTGGACTACCTGACCATCGACCGCACGGCAGCCACCCTTTCGGGAGGAGAGGCTCAACGCATCCGCCTGGCTACCCAGATCGGCTCCCAGTTGATGGGCGTCCTTTACATCCTGGACGAGCCGTCCATCGGCCTCCACCAGCGGGACAACGCCCGCCTGATCAACACCCTTAAGGGGATGCGCGATCTGGGCAACACCGTCATGGTAGTCGAACACGACGAGGAGACCATCCGGGCGGCCGATCACATCCTGGATTTAGGGCCGGGCGCGGGCGAGCATGGCGGAGAAGTGGTCGTTTCCGGTTCGCTGGAAGAAGTGATGGCCTGCCCGCAGTCTATCACCGGCCAGTATCTCCAGGGAGCGCGCCAGGTGCCTTTGCCCCAGAAACGTCGTCCCGGAAACGGCAAAACCCTGCTCATCAAAGGAGCCGCCGAGAATAACCTGAAGCACATCAACGTAAGCATTCCCCTGGGTCAGTTCGTGTGCGTGACCGGCGTTTCCGGGTCGGGCAAATCCAGCCTGATCATCGAGGTGCTCTACAAGCGCCTGGCCCACGAGATTCATCGGGCCAGGATCAAGCCTGGCCGCCACGACGCCATCCTGGGCATCGAGCTTCTGGATAAGGTGATCGACATCGATCAATCTCCCATTGGGCGCACTCCTCGCTCCAATCCGGCCACCTACACCAACGTTTTTACCTACATCCGTGAGTTGTTTGCCTCCCTGCCCGAAGCCAGGACGCGGGGCTACAAACCGGGTCGCTTCTCTTTCAACGTCAAAGGGGGACGGTGCGAAGCCTGTCAGGGACAGGGCACGATCAAGATCGAGATGCAATTTCTGGCCGACGTGTGGGTGCCTTGCGAGGTGTGTCACGGTCGTCGCTACAACCGCGAAGCTTTGGAGATTCGCTACAAGGGCAAAAACATCGCCGAGGTGCTGGATATGTCCGTCCAGGAGGCCATGGCCTTCTTCGAGAACATCCCCAGGATCAAGAACAAGCTGCAAACGCTCTACGACGTGGGGTTAGGGTACATTAGACTAGGGCAACCGGCCCCTACCCTGTCAGGAGGCGAGGCTCAGCGAGTCAAACTCTCCAAGGAACTTTCTCGCCGGGCTACGGGGCGCACCCTCTACATCCTGGACGAGCCTACTACCGGCCTCCACTTCGCCGACATCGAGCGGCTGCTGTCCGTGCTGAACCGCCTGGTAGACGCCGGTAACACGGTGGTAGTTATCGAGCACCACCTGGACGTGATCAAAACTGCCGATTGGATCATCGATCTGGGGCCAGAAGGAGGCCAGGCCGGAGGGCGGGTCATCGCCGAGGGTCAGCCCGAACAGGTGGCCGAGATGACCCATTCTTTCACCGGACAGTTCCTCAAAAAAGCGCTGACCAAGCAGAGCAGTTGACATTTGGACGCCGGTGAGTTATACTCAACCCGGGAGATGGTGAAGATGACGTTACAGGAGCTTATCGAAAGTATATACGCCTTGAACAACGAGTTGAAGAAATTCGAGGCCAAGTATGGGGTAGCCTCCCCGGACTTCTACGACCTGTTCCTTCAAGGCAGGTTAGACGATGGGGAGTATGAAGATACAGAAGAATTTTGCATGTGGGCAGGTATATACGAGACCAGGCTGGACCAGGAGCAACAATTTCGCCGCTTGAGCCAGGAATATATAGCCACACTGGTATGACTCTCAGCCTCATCCGGGCGATCCCTCTTTAGCCGACGCTCATCCTCATCACAAGCACGTACCTCCCGACATCAAGCATCATCGGCTCCCTGCGCCTGGCCTGAGCTTCGGAGAACCCAACTTGCCTTTTCCGATCGAAGAGATCGAAAAGGACTTGCTTTATGGAGAAGAAAGCAATGACCGATAAGCACGCAGCCAGAGAACTTTTGCGCAAAGTCAGAGAGCAGCGGGGCGAGGAAGTCCCGGCTTTCCAACCATCTCCGCCGACCTCTATCCCGGAGACGGGGCTGAGCACGGGCTTTCTGGCCGATCTGGCTCTCAAATTCCTCTACTACGAAGGCTACATGACGGGCATAGCAATCGCCCGGGCGCTGGAACTGCCTTTCAACGGAGTGGTGGACAGGGTAATCACTTTTCTGAAACGTGAACGCTTCTGCGAGGTAATAGGCAGCCACGGCCCGCGCGAAGCTTCTTACCAGTACGTCATCACCGACCGGGGCGGGAACAAGGCCCGCGAAGTCCTGGAACGCAGCCATTACGTCGGCCCTGCGCCGGTGCCGCTGCGGGCTTACATCAAGTCGGTGCGGGAGCAATCCATCCAGCAGGTGTTTATCGAGGAAGAGGAGATCGAGCGGGCCTTTTCTCACCTGGTGCTGAACGAAGAAACCATGGGCCAGATCGGCCCGGCCATCAACACCGGACGCTCGATCTTCCTTTACGGCCTGCCAGGCAACGGCAAGACCTCCATCGCCGAAACTATCGGCAAGCTGGTGCTTAAGGAAGGAAATATTTACATACCCTATGCCCTCGAGATTGACGGCCAGATCATCAAGTTCCACGACGACATCAACCACCAGACGGTGAAAACCGACGACCACGACAAACACGACGCCCGCTGGCTGTTAATCAGACGCCCGGTGATCACCGCGGGAGGGGAGCTTACCCTGGCTAGCCTGGACCTGATCTACAACGAGGTGTCCATGTACTACGAAGCTCCTTTCCAGACCAAAGCCAACGGCGGCATGTTGCTCATCGACGATTTTGGCCGCCAACAGGCCCGCCCCCAGCACCTGCTCAACCGTTGGATCGTGCCCCTGGAGAAGCGAGTTGATTTTCTCACCCTGCACACCGGGCGCAAAATCGAAATGCCTTTCGACGTGCTGATTATTTTCTCCACCAACCTGCCGCCGGAAAGCCTGGTGGACGAGGCTTTCTTGCGCCGCATCCGCACCAAAATTGAAGTAGCCAGCCCCACCTTCGAGGAGTACCGTGAGATATTCGAGGGGGTGTGCCGGGCGAAAGGCGTGCCTTACGACGAGCAGGGTCTGGCTTATCTGCTGAACGAGCATTACATCAAACCAGGCGTTCAACTGCGAGCCTGTCACCCGCGTGACATCATCGACGAACTGCTAAGCATCGCCCGCTACCACAAGGCGGCCCCCCAACTGACCCCGGCCCTCATTGACAAAGCCTGGCGCAGCTATTTCGTGCGCGTCGAAGGGGTGCTGGCCTGAGCGGCGCGAGGGAGGACAATGGCCGGACACTACGACGACGTGATCATCTCTGGAAAGCATTGAACCCATGAACACTTTTACCTGGCTACTCATAGGACACCTGGTGGGCGATTGGCTATTGCAGAGCGATTGGATGGCTCAAGGCAAGAAAAAAGGACTGTTTACCCTGGCCGGGTTGGTGCATTTTGCTACCTACACGGCGATCATCATCGGGGCGCTGTGGCTCTCCGGCGCGGCGGATAATTACCCGCCATTGCACCTGGTACTGAGCGCCGTTATTATCCTGGTCTCCCATTGGCTGTTAGACGCCACGGACTTCGTGGAGCGCTGGAAGCGTTTTTACGGCCAGAGTGGCCCGAGGTTCGTGAGCGTGATGATAGATCAAACGTTTCACTTCCTGGTGCTGGCCTTCCTGACGGTTTTTCTCTTTGGGGGGTGAACAGCGAACGAGAAGAGAGGAGGACAAATGCCTGCAACGGTAATCATCGGGGCCCAGTGGGGCGACGAAGGCAAAGGCAAGATCACCGACTTGCTGGCCCGCCAGTCCGATCTGGTGGCTCGTTACCAGGGAGGAGACAACGCCGGCCACACCGTGGTCAGCGGGGGCCAAACTTTCAAGCTCCACCACGTCCCTTCCGGCATTCTCTACCCTGACGTGATCTGCATTCTGGGCAACGGGATGGTCATCAACCCCAAACGACTGCTGGAGGAGCTGGACGACCTCTCGTCCAGAGGCGCCAATGTATCCCCGGCGCGGCTCAAGATCAGCGCCCAGGCCCATCTTATCATGCCCTATCACCTCGTCCTGGACGGGGCCGCGGAAACGGTCAGAGGGAAGAAGGCTATCGGCACCACCAGGCGAGGTATTGGCCCGGCCTATACCGACAAGGTGGCCCGTCGTGGTCTGCGCGCCCAGGACATGACTGGAGACGATTTTGCCGCCCGGGTGCGCGCCGCCGTCGAGGAAAAGAACGTGCTCCTGGAGCGGGTCTACGCTCAGCCTCCCCTCGATCCGCAGGCCGTGGCCCAGGAATACCAGGACTACGCCGCCCGGCTGGCCGCTTACGTGGCCGATACTTCTCTGCTCATCGATGAGGCTTATCAGGCCGGAAAACGCCTCCTTTACGAGGGAGCGCAGGGTACCCTGCTGGACATCGACCACGGCACCTACCCCTACGTGACCAGTTCTTCGCCGGCGGTCGGTGGGGCGCTGATCGGCCTGGGGCTGGGACCGAATCGCATCGACCACGTTCTGGGCGTGGTCAAAGCCTACCAGACCCGGGTGGGGGCCGGCGCCTTCCCCACCGAACTCCAGGACGAGACCGGCGATACCCTGGTCGAGGTCGGCCACGAATATGGCACCACCACCGGGCGAAGACGACGCACCGGCTGGTTGGACGTGGTCGCCTTGCGGTACGCCGTGCGAGTCAACGGCCTGACCGGGCTGGCTATCACCAAACTCGATGTCCTGGATTCGCTGCCCATCCTCAAAATCTGCGTGGCCTACGATTACCAGGGGCAACGCCTCGACCATTTCCCCACCAGCCAGGCCGTTCTGGCTGCCTGTAGACCCCTCTACCAGGAACTGCCCGGCTGGCAGGAAAACATCGGGGAGGCGCGGACGATAGACGATCTGCCCCAGGCCGCGCTCCGTTACGTGCAGCGCCTGGAGGAGTTGAGCGGCGTGCCGGCCCTCATTATCTCTGTGGGTCCCGACCGGGAGCAAACTATCCAGGTCGCTTGAGCCTCCCCACACACGGCTGCTAACTTGAGGACCAGGATTCAAGCTGAGTTGTAGTTTACGACAGCAGAGTGTGTTTTTACTCTCCATCTTTCTTTAGAGGGATAAACTCCAGCGTGACAAACCCCCGCGCCCTGGCCTCGAAGCGCCCACCGAGGCACAGCAGGGGGTTTTTACTGCGTGCGTTGTTCCGTTCGCTGTTTCGTTCGTTGTGGCTGACGGTAATTGGAAGGTTTTTGGAAGGTCGGAGGGGCATTTTGTAAGGCCGTTGTAAGGCGGATATGCTACAATATTAGAAGATAACAAGAGATTGTACATATATCTGGACTTTAAGCCAACGCTCAAACTAACGGATTGCCTGCCGACATCTGAGTTTGCCACCTGCCCCGGCTCTATGGTATAATCAGATAGTGAGCCAATAGTGAGCCAATAGTGAGCCACAATCACCCCCTCTCCAGCGGGGCTTTACCGTGAATTGGCGTTGAGGAAGGAGAGAAGACCTATGCCTTGCCCATATTGTGGAACACCTAATCCCGCCCAGGCGCGTTTCTGTCTGGGATGCGGTTGCTTGTTGGTCAACGGACTGGTGTGCGCCACGTGTCACACTGTGCTGCCACCCCACGCTCGCTACTGCTTCCACTGCGGGGCGATCCTCATTCTATCAGGTATCACCTGTTCCCAGTGTGGGGCGAGTGTCGTCCCAGGACAGACCTACTGTAGCGCGTGCGGCAGCCCGGTGGTTCAGCCCGCTGCTCCTCGACCACAGCCCGTCGCCGCGCCCGTTGCGCCTCAGCCGATCCCACCCCGCTACGCCACGGTCCCTGCGCCCGTTCCCAGGCCAGCCCCGGTCGCGCCGACCGGTACTGAAGTCGTTACCAGGGGTCTGGCCCCGAGCCAGCTTCCACACCCGCGCCCCCTGCAAGAGATGCTGCCCTCTTTGCAACGCTATCTGCCCCAGGCCCTCTACGAACCGCTGGAGCGCCGTCCCACCGAACGCCATTTAACCCAGGTCCGCGACCACCTGAAGGCCCTGCTCGACACTTCCAAAACCTATTTACCTCGACCCGTCTTCATGGCTCCCCAGCCAGCGGGCGAGCCGGCCGGGGGCATGTACCAGGGCGTCTTCCTCTTCGGGGACGTATCTGGCTTTACCCCTCTATCCGAACAACTGAAAAAATTGGGGCAGGCTGGCGCGGAACGGATCACGGAAATCATTAACGGCCTCTTTACCGAACTGGTGCAGGTCCTCTTTGACCATGGAGGGACCCTCCTCAAATTTGGCGGCGATGCGCTGCTCGGGCTTTTCCCGGCGGAAACAGCCGAGGAGATGGCCGCCAGCGCGTTGAAAGCGGTTCAGGCCGGCCTGGCTATGCAGGACATCATGCACCAGGAAAGATTCGCCGCCATCGAAGCGGCAGGCGAGACCCGCGCCCTGCGCATCAAGTGCGGGATCTCGGCGGGGCCCTATTTCGCCGCTCACATCGGCACCAAGCAGAGTATGGCCTACGTCACCACCGGCCACACCGTCAACCGCGCTGAACAGGCCGAAGGCCACGCTGATCCTGGCGACGTGGTCATGACGCAAGACGTATACGACCTGGTAGACGGCCAGGTCGAGGTGGGGGCGGTGAATAAGGAGCCTGACGAGAACTTTCACCGCGTGATCCAGGCGCCACCCGTCAATGGCATCCTCAGCCACCCCGTCATTAACGAGCCGCCAGAGGGCGACCTCCAGGCCCAGATCACCTACTTGGTAGAGCGGATGGACCGCCTGTCGCTCTACATGAACGCCGAACTCCTGCGCCGCATCGTGACCAACCCTGGCGACGTGCGGATATCGCCTGACCACCGCCCTGTCACGGTCATGTTTGCCAACTACAAAGGCATCAGCGACCTCATCGAAGATATGGGCGACACCCACCCGGAACTCATCACCCAGCAACTCAACAACTACTTCGTCCACATGGCCGAAGTGGTGGAGCGTTACGAGGGCACGGTGGCCCGCATGGACCAATACGCGGTGGGCGACCGGTTGGTGATTTTCTTTGGCGCCCCCCGCGCCCACGAAGACGACCCGGTGCGAGCCATCTACACGGCCCTGGATATGCAAGAGGCTGTACGTAAGCATTTCGCCGCTCTACAGACGCCCTCCGGCATCTATCGTTTCCAGCAGCGCATTGGCATCAACACCGGCCACCTTTTTGCGGGCAACGCCGGCGCGCCCAACCTGCGGCAAGAATACACCCTCATGGGCGATGACATCAACATGGCGGCCCGCCTGATGTCCAGCGCCGGCTGGCAGCAGATCTTTATCAGCAAGAAAACCCAGGAACGCGTGGCCGCCTTTTTCGACCTGAAAGACCGGGGCGAGCTGAAGGTCAAGGGCAAAGAAATCCTCATCCCCACCTTCGAGGTGCTAGGCCGCCGGGAGGTCGTCCAGGCACGTGGCCTGAAGGGCGAAGAATCACCTCTCACCGGCCGGGACGACATGTTGCAGACTCTGAGAAGCTGCGGCCAGGGGATCCTGAGCGGGCGCGGCCAGATTGTATCCATCGTCGGAGACGGCGGCCTGGGCAAGTCACGGCTGATGCGCGAGCTGAAAGACTGGCTGTTCAGCCAGGATGGGGCGAACGTGCGCTGGCTGGAAGGCCACGCCCTGTCCTTCAGTGAGCAGATGAGTTACTGGCTGGCGGCGCAGGTTTTGCGGGCCGCGCTCCACCTTGGGCCAGACGCCAACGAAGACGACGTACTCTTTACTCTGTGGGAACGGGGCGAGGAACTGCTGGGCAAAGAGACCGCCCGCGAAGCGATCCCCTTCCTGGCAAACCTGATGGGCCTGGAACTGGAAGGCGAGTGGGCCAATTGGGTGAAGGAACTGGACCCCAAAGTGCGGCAGAAGCAAACCTTCTGGGCGGCGCGAGAGTTTTTCATCGCCTTAGCGCGGCAGCGGCCCACTGTGGTCGCCCTGGACGACCTGCACTGGGCCGACGAAGCGTCTCTGGCCCTGGTGGAAGACCTCCTGGGAGTCACCGACCAGGCGCCCCTCATGTTCTGTCTCGTCTTCCGTCCCCTGCGCGAGAAGGGGGCCTGGCACCTGCGCAATAAAGCCGCCAGCGCCTACCACCACCGCTACACTGAGGCCGCCCTGGGGCCACTCTCTGAGGCCCATAGCCGGGAACTGCTGGATAAGTTGCTGCCAGGGGCCGACTTCTCAGACGACGACCTGAAAGAGATCCTGGAAAAGTCGGCGGGCAACCCCTTCTACCTGGAGGAGGTCGTCCGTTCACTGATTGACAACGGCGCCGTGGTGGCCGATGATTCAGGTCGCTGGAAACTCACGTCCGAGGTCAAGATCACCGTGCCCGATACGTTGCAGGGCGCTATCATCGCCCGCATCGACCGCCTGACTGAAGACGCCCGGCAGGCGTTGCAGATGGCGGCGGTCATCGGGTCACAATTCCAGACCCAGGTTCTCAGTAACCTGGCCCAGGCCGAGACCAGACTGGGGCTGTGGCTGGCTCAATTGGAGCGGAGCAACCTGATCCAGCCAACCGGGCAAACCGCCGAGTCGGTGTACGTTTTCCCCGACAAGTTGGTGCACGAGGTGGCTTACGATAACCTGTTGATGCAACGTCGCCAGGAGTTCCACCTCCGCGTGGGCGAGGTGCTGGAAGACATTCTCGCCGACCGGCTGGAGCAAGAGTGCGAGTTGCTGGCCTATCACTTCCGCCGCAGCAGTGACCGCCAGCGGGCCATCAAATATCTGGAAATGGCCGGCCATAAAGCCCAGGCCGAATTCGCCAGCGAGACGGCCATCCAACACTACACCGACCTGTTGGTTTTGCTAGGCGAGCAGGATGAGACGTGGGAGAAGCGGTTCGATATCTTAAACCGGCGGCAACAGGTCTACGGCCTCCTGGGGCAGCAAGAAGCCCGCGAGTCTGACCTGGAAGCGATGATGAACCTGGCCCAGGCTCACGACGACGACGCCCGCCGCTCCGACGCCCTCAACGGTCTGGCCGATCTTTACCAGTGGACCGGCCGCTACGACGAAGCGGAAGCAGTCGCCTCTGAGGCCCTGACCCTCAAGACCAAACTGGGAGATCAGGCGGGCCAGGCCGAGGCCCTGCACTCGCTGGGCGTGGTGAATTATTACCGGGGCGACTACGCCCAGGCCAGGCCGTCACTGGAGCAGGCCATCTCTCTGCGGCAGGCCGTGAAAGACCCCGAAGGTGAAGCCTGGAGCGTGATGTACCTGGGCATGATCCACATGTTTGCGGGCAATTATAGCGAAGCTGCCAGGGACCACGAAAACGCCTACCAATTGGCCCAGGCGCGGCAAGACATGTTCCAGGTAGGCATCCACCTGACCAACGCCGCCCGCGTCTCCCTCGGACTGGGCGAGTACGAACGAGCGTTGGAACAGTTCCAGCACTCGCTGGAGATGAAAAAACGGGTGGGCGACCGCATGGGCCAGGGATTCAACCTGTTTGGCATAGGGTTGGTGCACACCTGCCTGGACCACTACGACGAGGCGGAATCGGCTTTTCAGGCCTCCCTCAAATTGCGGCGGCAGATCAACGACGAGCGGGGCATCAGCTATTGTCTGCACGGGCTGGGACTGGTGGCCCTGGGCCGGAACCAGTTTGAGCAGGCGGAGGACTATTTGCAACAGGCCCACGAAGCGCGCTCACGGCTGGGTCTCAAGGCTGAGGCCATCGAGGACCTCTCGCACTTGGGACAGGCCCGCCTGGGTTTGGGCCAGCTCGACCAGGCCGCCGCAGCCTCCGGTCAGGCTATCGCTCTGCTGGCCGAGCAACAGAACGTGCCAGAGGTGCAGCAGATCTACCTCAATCACTTCCGGGTGTTGGCTGCCCAGAATGATCCGGCGGCCAGCGAATTTTTGCAAAAAGCTTACGAGGCGATGATCAGCCAGGCCGACCGCGTCGGCGACCAGGAAGAGAGACAGGCCCTCCTGGATAAAGTCAAGGTCAACCGTGAGATCGTCGCCGAAGTGGAGAGCGGCGCCTGGGACATCCAGAAATGAGACAATGAAATATTATCTTTGGACCATCGGCTGCCAGATGAACGTGGCCGATTCACGGCGGACAGCCGAAAAACTGGAACGCCTGGGCCATAGGGCCGTCCCCCGCCCCGAGGAGGCGGACATCATCGTCCTCAACTCTTGTGTGGTACGCCAGAGCGCCGAAAACAGAGTTTACGGTCGCCTCAGTTCCCTGAAGCCTATCAAAAAGCGTCGCCCGGAGACCATCATCGTCCTCATGGGGTGCGCTGTAGGCCAGGACCTTACCCCTCTCCAGGAACATTTTCCCTACGTAGACCTTTTCCTCAAAGCGGCCCAGGTCGAACCGCTCATCGAATACGTTAAACAGCGCACGAAGCCGCCTGGTCTCGTGCCGGCGGTAAGCGACGGTCTGCGCCCTCCGGTCTGTGCTTACGTGCCCATCATCCACGGGTGCAATAATTTTTGCACCTATTGCATCGTGCCCTACCGTCGGGGGCCAGAGCAAAGCCGTCCTGTGGCCGAGATCGAGGCTGAGGTAGGCGACCTGGTAGGGCGTGGGGCGCGAGAAGTGACCCTTTTGGGGCAGAACGTCGATTCCTACGGCCACGACCTGCCCGACCGCCCTGACCTGGCCGACCTGCTGACCGCTATCCACCAGATCGAAGGGCTGTGGCGCATCCGTTTCCTGACCTCCCATCCCAAGGACATGTCCGAGCGGCTGATCCAGACCGTGGCCCATCTGCCCAAAGTCTGCGAGCACGTCGAGGTGCCGGCCCAGGCCGGCGACGACCAGATATTACGTCGCATGGGGCGCGGTTATACCGTGGAACGTTACCGGGGGCTGATAGCCAGGATACGCCAGACCATCCCCGGCGTGAGCCTGGCGACCGACGTGATCGTGGGCTTCCCCGGCGAGACCCAGGCGCAATTCATGGGCACCTATGGCCTCCTGGAGGACCTCAAATTTGACGTGGTGCACGTGGCCGCTTACTCTCCCAGACCGCAGACCGCCGCCAGCCGTCTTCCAGACGACGTGCCCCCCCAGGAGAAAGAACGTCGCCGCCGGGCCATCGAGGAGTTACAGGAGACGGTCGCGGGCCAGATCAATCGCCAATTGGTGGGCCACACCGTGGAGGTTCTGGTCGAGGAGAAAAAGGGCGATAAATGGAAGGGACGCACCCGCACCAACAAGCTGGTCTTCTTCGCCAGCGATCCCGACGATGGGGAAGACTGGCGGGGCAGATTGGTCAGGGTGAAGATCTCCTGGGCCGGGCCATGGTCCATGCAGGGAGAAGTCCAGGGAAAAGTGCCCGGCACTTTGGAAGTGCGGATGAACGGAGCAGATACGGATTCAGGTCACGGATTTCACGGACCGGCCTCCGTTCACACACTCCGATGAAACCGGCAGAGCGCACGGAGAACGTAGAGCAAGCTTTCACGGCAATGCCAGACGAATCTGTGACATCCGTGACCAAAATCCGTGTTGGCTGATTTCATGGCAGTGCCAGTCGCCTGAAAAGTCCAGCGTTTTAATTCCCCTCTAACGCTCCTCTAATGTTCCCTTAATGTTTGTGTGGTATAATGAAATCTGGTTTGCGCGGGCGAGAGTGAAGCGATATCAAGTTTTGATGGAAGAGGAGACCAATAGCAATGATTGAGGTCAAGAATCTGACCAAATATTACGGCCCCCTGATGGCCATCCAGGACGTGAGTTTCACCGTCGAGGAGGGTGAGGTGGTAGGTTTTTTGGGCCCCAACGGAGCAGGTAAGACCACGACCATGCGCATCCTGACCAGCTTTATGCCCCCCAGCGCAGGGTCGGCCAGGGTAGCTGGCTACGACGTTTTCGACGATTCCCTGGAAGTGCGGAGACGCATCGGCTACATGCCGGAGACCGTGCCCCTTTACCCGGAGATGACGGTATCTTCCTACCTCAACTTTGTAGCCAGTCTGCGCGATGTCCGCCATCGCGGAGCCAAAGTGGACGAGGTGATGGAACTTTGTCACATTGAAGACCGCGCCGAGACCCTGATCGGCAAACTGTCCAAGGGCTACCGTCAACGGGTCGGTCTGGCTCAAGCGCTGGTGCACGACCCCCAGGTGCTCATCCTCGACGAGCCGACCATCGGCCTGGACCCAAAACAGATTATCGAGGTGCGAGAGCTTATCCGCAACCTGGGGAAAGAGCGAACCATCATCCTCAGCACCCACATCCTGCCCGAAGCCAGCCAGGTTTGTCAAAGGGTGCTGATCATCGACGAGGGTCACATCGTGGCCGAGGACACCCCGGAGGGTCTGGCCGCCCGGCTGAAGGGAGCAGAACGTATCTTTTTGCAGGCCCAGGGGCCCCAGGAAGAGACGATCGCTGCTCTCCGGGCAATCGAGGGCGTCACCGCCGTCCAGACCAGAGAAGACGGCCAGTACGAGATCGAATGCGCCCTGGGAGCCGACCGCCGCGCCCACATCGCCAAAACGGTGGTCGAACGCGGCTGGAGCCTGTTGGAGATGCGCCCCGTCGGGATGAGCCTGGAGGAGATATTCCTTAAACTGACTACCGAGCAAGAGCAAGGTAAAGAGGTGTCTTAATGAATAGCGTTAGAAGATCCGTGCTCAACGTGCTGTACATCGCCAGGCGAGAGCTGGGAGCCTATTTCACCTCCCCCATCGCCTACCTGGTGATGGCCGCTTTTCTGGCCGTTACCGGCTACCTTTTCGCCCTGATCACCTACTATTCGCGCGAGGCCACCCTGCGCTATCTATTTTATAATATGATTACTCTTTTACTCTTCATGTCCCCATTGTTGACCATGCGTCTTTTGGCCGAAGAGCAGCGCAGCGGCACGATCGAACTGCTTCTCACCTCGCCTGTGCGAGATTGGGAGGTGGTGCTCGGTAAATTCCTGGCTAGCCTGGGCCTGTTGGTGGTCACCCTGATCTGCACCCTTTACTATCCTGTCATCCTGAAAATCTTCAACGCCAACCCCGATTGGGGGCCTATGGCTAGCGGCTATCTGGGCATCCTGCTTTTCGGCGGGGCGACGTTTGCCATAGGGCTTTTTACCTCCTCCCTGAGCAAAAACCAGATTGTGGCCGCCATCCTGGGCGTCGGTATTCTCCTGATCTTCTGGTTCTTAGACGCCCTATCTAACGTTGCTGGCCCGCCTCTGAGCCAGGTGCTATCCTTTCTGGCCCTCTCCAGACATTTCTTCGACTTTCCCAAGGGCGTGATAGATACCAAAGACGTTGTATATTATTTGAGCGTCATGGCGGTGGGCCTTTTCCTGGCGACCCGCACCCTGGAGACGAGGAGGTGGAGTTAATGCGCGCTCATCTGGAGAAAATCAGCACCTATATCGCTTATTTCGGGATGGCGGCCCTGTTATCGGGCCTGACCCTTTACGCCATTATCCAAAAGCTCGACACCAGGGTCGAGGCCCTGCTGGCTATGGGTCTGGCCCTGATCGGTCTTTACCTCCTGGCTAAGCCACAGGAGGTCAAGAAGTTTCTGGTGGGGCGCACGATCCGGTACGGGTCCAACGCCCTGATCATGAGCGTGGCCTTTGTGGGCATCCTGGCGCTGGTCAATTTTCTTTCCAACCGGCATCCCTATCGCCAGGACATGACGGCCAACCAGCAGTTTTCCCTCTCGCCTCAAACCATCCAGGTTTTACAGGGGCTAAAAGAGCCTATCAAACTCACCGCTTTCTTCTCGGAGGGCGACCCCTACCAGGGAGAAGCCAAACAAGGGCTGGAAGACCTGCTGCGCGAATACACCGCCCACACCACCAAACTCACCTACGAGTTCATCGACCCCGATCAGAACCCGGCTCTGGCTCGCCAATATGAGATCACCACCTACGGCACGGTCGTCCTGGAGCGAGGCGATAAACGACAGGAGACCTTATCCGTGGACGAGCAAGGTCTGACCAGCGCCATCGTCAAGGTTTCCAGCGACGAGGTGAAAGGCGTCTACTTCACCACCGGGCATAAGGAGCACAACCCTGGTGGCTATCGGGAGAACGATTACGGCCAGCTCAAAAGTCTGCTGGAGAAGGATAACTATAAGGTCGAGGTCATCAACCTGGCTACCATGACCGACACCCTGCCTAGCGACCTGGCCGTCCTGGTCGTCGCCGCTCCGCAGGTGCCCTTTGACGACAAAGAGCTGGAAAGGCTGGATAACTACCTGAACGAAGGGGGCAAGGCCCTGATCATGTCCGACCCCAATCTGGAAGAAACGTTTGACGATATTCTGAGCAAACAGGGGCTACATTTGCGGAACGACGTCATCATCGATCCCGCTAGCTCCTTCTTTGGAGACGTGGCCTCTCCCCTGGTGAACAACTATAGCTTCAGCCAGATCACCAAGGACCTGAGCGGGCTGGCGACCTTCTACCCTCTGGCCCGCTCGGTGGAGAGGCTGGAAGATGCTCCAGAGGGGTTGCGGATCGTCCTGCTGGCCCAAACCAGCCAGGATAGCTGGGGAGAGATCAACCTGCAAGACAAAACGGCCCGCTACGACAAGGAGCAAGATGCCAAAGGCCCGCTGGCTATCGCTGCCAGCGTGGAAGGGGGAGAGGCCGAAGCCCGGCTGGTGGTCTTCGGCGACTCCGACTTCGTGACCAACAGCCTCCTCAACTCCGTCAGAGGGTTCGGCAACGTCGATCTCTTCCTGAACGCCGTTAACTGGCTGGCCGAGGAGGAAGAACTGATCTCCATCCGGCCCAAGACGCAGGATACCAGGCAGATCGTGCTCACTCCGCCCCAGATGCGGCTCATCCTCTACTCCAGCGCCGGCCTCCTGCCCCTGGTCATCCTGGCTATTGGGGCCATGGTCTGGTGGCAGAGAAGGTAACCGACCAGTGAAACGAAAGCAACGGATAAAACGTATATTATCTACCTCTATTTAATCGACCGATCTAATCCCTGGAGGTAATGATAAAAGTGAAGTGGCGTAACACCCTTATCCTGATAGTAGTGTGCGCGGTCCTTGGTGGCTATGTCTACTTTTTCGAGATGAAGAAGGAGCCAGAAACTACCACGGAGACTACCACCGCGCTGACCATTTTCGACGTGGCCGACGGAGACATCATCCAATTGGCGGTGCAGAGCGAGGAGGGCAGGACTCGCGTAACACGGAGCGAGGACGGAGAGTCCTGGCAAATGGAAGAACCGACCCAGGAAGAAGCCGATAAGGGCCGGCTCGATTCCCTGGCGCTCCGCATAGCCAGTCTGAAGGCCAGCCGCGCCCTGACCGACACGGCTGAAGCCCTGGCCGACTACGGTCTGGCCTCCCCGCAAATCACCGCCACCATCAAGCTGAAGAGCGAGGAGGAGACAAGCCTGTTCATAGGCGATCAGACTCCCAACAAATCGAGCTATTATCTTCAGAAGGAAGGCGATCAGACCGTCTACATCGTGGTCAGCAGCTTAGGCAATGACCTGAAAAGGCTCATCACCGAGCCTCCTGAGAAGCCCACACCCACGCCCACTGCCATGCCGGTCATCACTGTTACGGCCACCATAATGGCCCCGGCTGAGACGATAACGGCTACGGTGGAGCCAACAATCACCGCCAGCGCTGAACCGACCACTACAGAAGTTACCGTGCCGACCATCTTGCCCGGCGTGGAACTGCCAGGCACACCTACCGCTGAACCGACCAGTACAGAGGTCGCCAGGCCCACGACCACGTCCACTCCAGCCCCGACGGACACCGCCACCACCAGACCGACAAAAACGGCGACGGCTCAGCCATAAGCGGTAAACATAAATATAGAGTAAATAATTTATGAGGAGCGGTATCCGTGCTGGAAGATATATCGGATGATGTCGAGCGTCTGCTCCACGTGAGCGAGGAGCAAGGCTTCATCACCTGCGACGATATCTTAGAAATGTTTCCCCGGCCCGAGAACGATATCGAGCAGATCGACGATCTTCTGAGCGCTCTTTTGGAACGGGGGATTAATTTGCGCAACGACAAAAACACGTCTCTGGCGTTAGAGACAAAAACGATAGATAAAAAAAGCGATCAGGCTTCCGAAGAACAGGAGCGTGAGATAGACGTTGACGATTCTATCGCTCTATACCTGAGAGAGATCGGGCGCATTCCTCTCCTGACCGTGGAAGAAGAGGTAGAGCTGGCTAAACAGATGGAACGGGGACGGCTGGCTCAGTTGCGTTTGATGAGCGGGGAGAAAGGGCCAGACAATAGAGCGCTGCTGGAAAAGCAGGTCGGGAAGGGAGAAGCAGCCCGTAAACATCTCATCAAAGCTAACTCCCGGCTGGTGGTCAGTGTAGCCAAGAAGTACGTGGGACGAGGAGTGCCTTTGCTCGATCTCATCCAGGAAGGCAACATCGGGCTGATGCGGGCCGTGCAAAAATTTGAATACCGGCGGGGCTATAAATTCAGCACTTACGCCACCTGGTGGATCCGGCAGGCGGTCAGCCGGGCCATTGCCGATCAGGGGCGTACTATCCGTGTGCCGGTTCACATGCACGATCAGATCAGCCGTTTGAACCAGGTCTCTCGTAAACTGGCCCAGGAACTAGGCCGAGAACCAACCTTAGAGGAAATTGCCTCCGAGTTGAACGTCAGTCCCAGTAAGGCGGCGCGTATCATGAAAACTTCCCAGCGTCCCCTCTCACTGGAGATGCCGATAGGAGAAGAGGAGGATAGCTATCTGGGTGATTTCATCGAAGACCAGGAAGCAATGGCTCCTACCGACGTCGCCACCCATTGTCTGCTGAGAGAGCAACTCGATGACGTGTTCGCCTCCCTGACCCCTCGTGAGGCGCGCATCCTGAAATTACGCTTCGGCCTGGTGGATGGATATAACTACACTCTGGAGGAGGTGGGGCGCAAATTTGGGGTCACCCGCGAGCGTATCCGCCAGATTGAGGCCCATGCCCTCAACCGTTTACGCCACCCCAGCCGCAGCCGTAAACTGAGGGATTACCTGCGCTGATGAAACTCAATTGGAAGAAACCAGGGTTTTGCTAAAAAGCCTGGTTTCTAGAGGTGGCAGTACCAGGGCCCCTGATTTGGTCTTAGCGGGATTTTGTGGTAGGATATAAGCAACTCTGGAGCAGGATAACTTTGCTGTGATCTCAAATCACTCAGACGAAGAAACGCAAGGTGGCTTCTCTACGGCCATCGTGGTCATCGCTGTGGTGATAGTCATTGCTTTCCTGGCTGCCCCGCCTCTGTCCTTTCTGGACAAAGCCGACTTGGTCGGTTATGCCATCTGCCACAGAATACCGGACCATTCCTATTCGATAGCCGGACGGCAGTTGCCTCTTTGCGCTCGTTGTTCGGGCACCTATCTGGGAGCGGTGCTGGGGTTCGCTGCTATCTGGTTCTCGGGCCGCAGAAGGGCCGGCAATCTACCTCCCACCAGAGTGATCGTCGCTTTGGTGAGCTTTATCGCCCTGATGGCCCTCGACGGGTTGAACTCTTACCTGACCTTTTTCCCTGACGCTCCCCACCTCTACGAGCCTCGCAACATTCTGCGCCTGACCACGGGCACCCTCAACGGTCTGGCTTTGAGCCTCATCGTCTATCCTGTTTTCAACTTCACCCTCTGGAAAAGGGTCAGCCCGGAAAGGGTCATCAGCGGTTTCCGCGAACTGTTCGGTCTTTTATTTCTGGATGCGCTGCTGATTCTGATCGTTGAGACCAGGTGGGCCCCTTTGCTCTGGCCCCTGGCCCTGGTGACCACCCTGGGGGTGGTGATCATGCTCACCCTGGTTAACACCATGATCGTGGTCATCGTTATCCGGCGCGAGGGCCTGGCTACCACTCTGTACGAGGCCTTTGTGCCTCTGCTGCTGGGCCTGGTAGCCACTTTCTTCGAGCTTACGGCTATGGACCTGTTGCGACTCTACCTGACCAAAACGATGGGGTTGCCCTTTTAGGATTGACGGCACACCAATGGCATGGTATAATATTAGTGCCAACTAATCAATACAGAGGTGCATCAATGAAGATGGATAGAGTTTCGGCGGCCATGGAGAGGGTGGGCATCCCTGGTCGCGACGTTTATGAACTGCCTACCAGCGCCAAACGCTTTCCCGATGGAGCCTGGTATCGTATGGAGGTATCGGGGGTGGAGCGTCCCTCCACCCTGGAGGCTCTCATCGAGGAGATGGAGCGGCGAAAGGTCCCCATCCACCGCGTGATCTCGGTGGTCATGGGGGCTACTCTTTTAGATAAGGCAGAGTTGAAAGATTTTGCCCAGATGGCCGCCGACGCCAGCCTGGAGGTCATTTTGACGCCAGGCCCTCGCGCCGCCTGGGACGTTGGGCGGCAACTTGCCACCCCTGAAGGGAGCCTTTCGGGCTTGCGCTTTCGAGGCTCCGATCAGTTGCGTTACGTCATCTCCGACATCATGACCTGCATCGAGATAGGCTTTCGCGGTTTTCTGGTCGTAGACGAGGGACTGATGTGGCTCCTGAACGAGATGAGGAAAAACGGCGACCTCCCCCCAGACGTGATCTTCAAGGTGTCCATCTATGCCGGCCATGCTTCAGCCGCCGGGGGCAAACTGCTGGAGATGTTGGGGGCCAACACTTTCAACCCGGTGGGCGACCTCAGCCTGCCTCAACTGGCTTCCATTCGTCAGGCCATCGACATTCCCCTGGACCTGCACGTCATCCTGACCGAATCTTTCGGCGGCTTCAACCGTTTCTACGACGGCCCGGAGATGGCCCGCGTCTGCGCTCCCTGCTACTACAAGATCGAGCCTGGCCCGGCCTGCGCCGCCGGCCCCGGAGCACTGTATAAACCCTGGACCAGCGAACCGATGATGGCCGATTGGGCCCGCGAAAAGGTTAAATATGCCCACATCATCCACGAACTGATCCAGGAAAATTTCCCGCAGGCCACTATATCCGAGCCAGGGGCGGATGACCTGGCTATACCCAGACCATAA
>DAOULT010000076.1:0-10395 GCA_034417895.1 Anaerolineae bacterium
GAGCCATAACGCGCAGTTACAGCCTATCGATCCGAGTTTAGGATACTGAAAGCCGCAAAGCAGAGCCCAACCACAACGGCAGAGACCGTTGTTACAGCCTATCGATCCGAGTTTAGGATACTGAAAGTGTATGCTTTTCGAGGTGGTGGGGCTTTCCGGGCGGGTTACAGCCTATCGATCCGAGTTTAGGATACTGAAAGACCGAAGGACGGGCAAGGAGAGATACACTAACCGGCATTGTTACAGCCTATCGATCCGAGTTTAGGATACTGAAAGAACTGATCCCTGCTCCTCCAGCGCCTCAAGAAAGGAGGTTGTTACAGCCTATCGATCCGAGTTTAGGATACTGAAAGGTGAGTTCCAGATGCAAATGGGGCGGGAGACTACCGCGAGTTACAGCCTATCGATCCGAGTTTAGGATACTGAAAGTCTACAACCCAGGGATCAGCACTTACAGCTACTTGCAGTTACAGCCTATCGATCCGAGTTTAGGATACTGAAAGGGCTCGGCCAAGCCGGGCGAGGACTCTGGGCCTCTCTCACACTCCGACCCCCACGCTCCCTACAGGCGGCAACCGCGACCCGTCCTATCCCGACGCGTGTATAGCTCCGCCTCCGCCAGACCTGAATTGCTCTGACATTACTCACCGATATTCCCAGGGTCTCTCGCCCGATCCACACGCGGCTTTGATAGGGATATGGACGGCATCGGGTGTGAGCGATAGCCTGGGCACTTGAAGCTCACGGGAGCGAGGGCTCTCCTGGCGGACTTCCCGCCAGAGAGCGTTGGACAAGGCACGCAGAGCGTGACATGATGTGAGGCAAAAGCGGATCAATGTAGAACCCAAAGGCACTCTATCATAGCCTGGGACAAACAAAGCCTCGCCCGGTTGCATCCACCGGCGAGGCGGCGGCCAGGGTGAATGGGTACCCCAGCCAAGGGAAGTATAACACAGAAGCCCGCCGGGGGCAGGTTAGAGCATCCTGGTGGTAGGGTGGTGTCAAAGTCCGGCCTGAGCCAATTGCTCGAGCCCCCGTCCCGGAGGCGATGATCGTGTAGTACCGTGATGCTATCTACGACATCCCGAGACGGGGACTGAGAGTGGGCGAAGCTGATGGGCTACAATTTTGATATGGCCCTAGCGCCTGGTAGAGTCCAACCCGGCGGTCATCTCGCTGCCTGACCCTGGACTTATTTAAGCCAAAGAGCCCTAGTTCTTAACATGAGCCTACCTGGTTTCTTCTTAACCTTTTTCCTCGCGGACGTAGGGCAGGCCCAGGGCCGCCGGAGCGCCGACCCGCTTGCTGAAAGCTTCCCACCAGGTGATGATCACCAGCACGACGATGGTGAAGGCATAGGGCATCATGTTCAGGAAGGCAGCCGGGATGGTGGTGCCTGCCGCCTGCATCCGAAACTGTACGGCGTTGATGCCGCCAAAAAGGATGGCTCCTACCACCGCTTTGAGCGGATCCCAGGTGGCGAAGATGATCATCGCCACCGCGATCCAGCCTCGACCGGCGGTCAGGCCCTCTGTCCAGCCGGGGGTGTAGGCCAGCGAAAGGTGCGCCCCCCCAAGCCCGACCAGCATCCCCCCCACGATAGTGTACAGGTAACGGAGGCTGCTGACGTTGACTCCCATGGCGTCGGCGGTCTGGGGATTCTCGCCCACGGCCCGCAGATGCAGGCCCGGCCTGGTCTTATACAGATAGAACCAGGCCAGAGGCACGATCAGATAGGTGAGGTAGACCAGGATATCCTGGTTGAAGAGGGTCGGACCAAACAGGGGGATATCGGACAGGCCGGGAATGGGCGCTTTCAGGAATTTGGGGCCGATCTGGCCGACCAGGGGTTTCCCTTCAGGGCCTAGTTTCTGGCCCAGAAAGTTAGCCAGCCCGGTGCCGAACAGGGTCAGGGCCAGGCCGCTGACCACCTGGTTGGCCCGCAGGGTAACAGACAGGATGGCGTGGATGAGGGCCAACAATCCGCCTGCAATCATAGCCACGACGACCGCCAGCACCAGACTGCCGCTGTGGAAAACCGTGGCAAAGGCGCACACGGCCCCCATGATCATCATCCCCTCTATCCCTAAGTTCATTACCCCTGACCGTTCGTTGAAGATACCGCCCAGCGTGGCGTAGAGCAGCGACGTTCCGGCCCGAATAGTAACTGCCAGAATGGAGACGATCAACGCTTCGCTCATGGTTATACCCCCCTGACAGGTTCTTCGATTCTTTCTTCGGCCGGGCGTGGCAGCCAGCGTATCCGATATTGGGTAAAGATTTCCCCGCCCAGCACGAAAAAGAGGATAAGCCCTTGCAGGATGAAAGCTGTAGCCGCTGGCAACTGCATGGTGATCTGAATCTGATCGCCCCCTACCAATAGAGCGGCCATCAAAATAGCCACCACCAAAGAGGCCCAGGGGTTAAGGCGGCCTAGCCAGGCCACGATGATGGCCGTGTATCCGTAGCCCACCGACAAGCCCTTTTGTAGACGGTGAGAAATGCCTCCCACTTCGGCCATGCCCGCCAGGCCCGCCAGCCCGCCGCTCAGGAGCATGACCAGAATGATGTTGCGCGCCAGACTGATACCGGCGTATTGGGCTGCTTTTGGGTTTTCGCCGATGACCCGGATCTCGTAGCCCCACTTGGTGCGCACCAGCACCAGCCAGAGGAAAAAAGCGGCCACAATAGCAAAGACCAATCCGAGATGAACGCGGGTGCCCGGCAAACGAGGCAGCCAGGCCGCTTTCGGGAATTCGGCTGTGCCCGGAAAGCCGTAGCCTTTGGGGTCTTTCCAGGGGCCGTAGTACAGGTACTCAGTCCACTGGATGGCGATGTAGTTCATCATCAAGGTGACCACCACCTCGTTCACCCCGACGAAAGCCTTGAGCGCCGCAGACACCGCCCCCCACAACGCTCCAGCCGCGAACCCGGCGACCATCATGGCCGGCAGCACCAGAAAGGCCGGCATCTTCTCCGCCCAGAAGAGGGCGATCCAGGCCGCCGCAATGCCCCCCGTCACCAGTTGCCCCTCGGCCCCGATGTTCCAGAACACCATGCGGAAGGCAATGGATACAGCCAGACCGCACAACATCAATGGAATGGCTTTGACCATCATTTCCGAGATGGCGTATTTGCTGCCGAAGGCGCCTAGCAGCATGGCTTTATAGGTCATCAGTGGGTCGGCCCCGGCCACCAGCAATAAAATGGAGCCGGAGAGCAGCGCCAGCACCAGGGAGATGACCGGCACCAGGTAGCTGGCTGTCCGCGATGGGGTCAGGCGTTTCTCGATTTTTAGCATAAGACCTTTTCAGACCTCCTTTACTCCTCGCTCATAGAGTATCCTTCCCCTTGCAAATCCATTTTTCCCTCTGTGTTCTCTGTGTCCTCTGTGGCTTATCATTGACCTTCCTGATGGCTCTGAGCCACAGTCTGGCGCACAGCCTCGAAGGTGTGGGGGAATTCTTTTTTGGCCCCGGCCATCAGCAGGCCGATGTCCTCTACGTGGGCTTCTTCGGCGGGCACGATGTCCATGATCTCTCCCTCGTAGATGACGGCGATGCGGTCGCTGAGAGCCATGACCTCGTCCAGGTCCTCGGAAATGAGGAGGATGGCCGCCCCCTCCTGGCGCTGCTGGAGCAGGATGTTGCGCACCGATTCGGTGGCCCCGATGTCCAGCCCCCGCGTGGGATGAACGGCCACCATCAGGCTGAGACTGGCCCCGATCTCGCGGGCCAGAATAGTCCTCTGGAGGTTGCCGCCCGACAGCAGCTTGACCGGCGTCTCCTGGCTGGGGGTGGCGATGCTGAAGGTCTCGATCAGCCTTTGCACAAAGTTGTTGATGGATAGGCGGTCGAGGAAAGGCCCTCTAGCCAGAGGCGGCTTACGGTAGCCTTTGAGGATGATGTTATCGCTGACGGCCAGGTTAGGCACCAGCCCCATGCCCAGCCGGTCGCCGGGGACGTGGCCGACCCCCTCTTCGATAACCCGATAGGGTGAACAGTTGGTCACGTCCTGTCCTCCGATCAACACCTGTCCGCCGGTGGCCCGCCGCAGGCCGGTGATGGCCTCCGCCAACTGGCGCTGCCCGTTACCAGCCACCCCGGCTATGCCCAGGATTTCACCGGCTTGAATGGAGAAACAGACTTTTTTGAGAGCGGGAAGCCCTTTATCGTTCAGAGCTTGCAAGTCTCGGAGTTCAAGGATCAGCTCCCCCTTCTCCGCCGGTTTTTTCTCTATCCGAAAAAGCACCTCTCGCCCGACCATCATCTTCGCCAGTTCCGCTTCGTTTGTCTCCTGGGGGGTGGTGGTGCCTATCACCCTTCCTTCCCGCAGAACGGTGACCCGGCTGGCGATGGCAAACACCTCTTTGAGCTTGTGGGTAATGAAGATCACCGCTTTGCCCTGATCGGCCAGGGCGGTCAGGGTCTCAAATAGCCCTTCCGCCTCCTGGGGGGTCAGCACGGCGGTCGGCTCGTCCAGGATCAGGATATCTGCCCCCCGGTAGAGCATCTTGAGAATTTCTACCCGTTGCTGCTCTCCTACCGAGAGCTGCCATATCCTGGCTTGAGGGTCCACTTTCAGCTTGTACTTTTCTCCTACCTCGGCGATCTCTTTCTCGATGGCGGTCATGTTCAGGTAGAAACGGGGGTCTCGGAGGCCCAGGGTGATGTTCTCGGTCACGGTCTGCACCTCGACCAGCATGAAGTGTTGGTGGACTATGCCGATGCCCAGATCGATGGCGTCCCTGGGGGAGCGCAGCTCGACCCTTCGTCCTCGGATGTAAATCTCCCCTTCGTCGGGGCGGTACAGCCCGCAGAGCACGTTCATCAAGGTGCTCTTGCCCGCTCCGTTTTCACCCAGCAGGGCGTATATCTCTCCTCCTCTGGCCTCGAAATCGATGTGATCGTTAGCCAGCACTCCCGGAAAACGTTTGATGATGCCCTTCATCTCCACCAGGGGCGTATCTGATTCGGTCATACTCTGTATGCTCTCCCTGCTTTTGTTTGCCACTATTTTACCATACTACGAGGCAAAGTCAAAACAAAAAAGGGTTCCGGTCGCTGCACAACCGGAACCCTTCTGGTCGTTTCCAGACATCATTCGGGGATGGAGCCGACCACACCCTCAACCAGCCAATCGAAGGCCAGCTTATCCTCGTCGGGCATGGTCACGCCTTCCTCGACGCGGACGTTGCCCTCCTGGTCATTGATCGGCCCCACGAAAACGTCGAACTCGCCGGCCACGATCTCCGCCTTCTTGGCTTCGACCATCTCCCGCACGTCGTCGGGCACCATCTCGCCGTAGGGCGACAGGTCGATGAGGCCGTCGCCCATCGTGCCCCAGTAAGGGGTGTTATCCCAGGTGCCGTTCTTGACCGCTTCCACTGCCTGCTTGTAGAAGATGCCCCAGTTCCAGACGGGGCAGGTCAGGACTGCTTTGGGAGCCAGGGGGCCGGAATCGGTGTTGTAGCCTACGGCGTACACTCCTTCGGCCTCGGCCAGCTTGTCAGGCTCCGGGGAATCGCTCTCGCGGGCGATGACGTCCGCTCCGGCGTCCAGGAGGGCCTGGGCCGCTTCCCGCTCCCTGGTGGGGTCGAACCAGGCGTTGATCCAGACGACGTGCGTCTCCGCCTCTGGGTTGACGGCGCGGGCCCCCAGGGTGAAGGCGTTCAGGTTACGCACCACCTCGGGGATGGGGTAAGGGGCCACGTAACCCAGGGTGTTGTTCTTGGTCATCTTCCCGGCCACCATGCCGGCCAGATACCAGCCCTGGTAGCCCCGTCCGTCGTAGATACCGGCGTTGTCGGCTATCTCGTAGCCGGTGCAGTGCTCGAAAACGACGTCCGGGTAGTCCTCGGCCACCGCGATCACGGAGTCCATGTAGCCGAAGCTGGTGGCAAAGATCACGTCGTAGCCTTTTTCGGCGTAGTCGCGGATCACACGCTCGGAGTCGGCCCCTTCGGGCACCGCCTCGCTGTAGGCGGTCTCCACGTAGTCTAGCTCTTGCTCCAGGTACAGCCGCCCCTGGTCGTGGGCGTAGCTCCAGCCCATATCACCAACCGGACCGACGTAGACGAAAGCCACCTCAAGCTTTTCTTCCTCCTCCTCTGCCAAGGCCCTGCCCACGTTGCCGATAGAAGCGAAAGCCACTATCAGAATAGCCAATATAGCCCATAGTTTCCTGTTTTTCAACATTTTTCGCCTCCTTTTCTTATAAATCTCATTGGACATAGATTGGAATCACTCAGACCTGGAGAAATAACCACCCCCTTTCTGCACATGGGTGCCAATTGTCTTTTTAGACAGGTCAGATTATATCACAGAAGCAGAAGAAAGTCCACACCTTTGGAATGGCGGAGGTCGTGGAGAAACGGGATACGCGGCAGACCACAAGCCGCCAGCGGAGAATGGGACGAGTAGACGCGAATCCGGGTCAGCCCTCCTGCGTGGGTTCTTCTTCAGAGCGCAATTGGTGGTAGTCGCCGAACCAGTGGGAGAGTTCGTCCACCCGGTGCTGGCTTTCTTCTCTTCTGATCCTCTCCTGATAGTCTATCAGGCGGGCGAATATATCTTGTTGGACTCCTGCGGGGTTGTGTACAGATTCGAAGGTGAAGGCCCTGGGGCCCGCTTTGGTATCGATGAACACATCGCCTATGTTCAATATCTTGGCCATGACGTTGGGAATGTTCAGGGAGATGTTTTGAATGTCGCCGATCGAGCCTACGTTTGTGATTTCCCGAAAGCCGAAAGGGGCGCTCTCGCGGTCTATGATGAGCCGCTCAGTGACCACGTAGATGTCGTTTCGCCAGTCCTCGTAAGTCCACAGCAGCCAGGTGAAATCGGCCAGAAACAGGATCAGGAACGAAAGTAGAAATGCAAAGAAAGCCGCTGGTTCTAGAGAGACAAAAGGAAACAGGCCAGAGACGGCGGCTGCTGTCAGATAAATCAGTATTAACTGTATTGTGAGGGGCGCTGCTATCTTTTTCACCAGGATGTACCAGTGTTTGCGCCAGGTCACTGCGCTGCCTCTTTGTTCGCGCAACCTGGGCAGGAAATAGTTAAAGAAACGTTCTACTATCCCTCCCTCCTGGAAGGGCACGCTCGGAATCTTGACCGTTTCCGGGGTCCTTACCCCTTCGGCGGGAGGGAGGCCCATCTGCTGCCGTAGGGCCTGGAGCCTTTGTCCTTTGTATTCTGCTTCACGGCGCGCGTGGGCCCTGTCTCGGGTTTCGAGTATCAACCGCTGGATCCTCTCCGCTTCGGGCAGACGGGCGAAGGTGATGGGCGTGCCCATGCTGGCCGTCTTTATCACCAGGTCTTTGAAGCCCAGCAGGCTGGCTATTAAGTTAGGGGTTCTGGTTTGCACGTCTAGCACCTGAACGATGGGGGCCTCGTAACGCTCCTCGCCCAGAGGTAAGATCCGTTCGATGTGCACCACGCGCTCGTTGGTGACGATGTATTGATCGTTGAGCCAGTCAAGATATAACCAGGCCGCCCAGAGGGCCAGCAGAGTGACAATCACCACTTTGCCTATCAGAGCCAGGGAAGGACTCAACCACAGGTAGGGCAAACCAGTCAGGATCGAGGCTATCCAGATGATAAACGCCAGGGCAGGGGGTAACAGCGATTCCAGCAGGGCGTAAGTGTGTTTGTGCTCGAAGACCTCTGCTATCTCACCCCAATACTTGCCGGGGAACTCGACGCGAGTTCTTTTCAGGAAATCTCGAACCCGGCTGTGGCGGGCGCAGAGCTTGTAAAAAGCCGTGCGCCCGAAAACGGCCAGCTCAGTATCATCGATAGTCTCAATGGTAGCAGTGCGGGGTTGGCCGGTAAGGAGCGATATTTCGCCGAAAAAATCTCCGGCCGAGAGATAATTTAGCAGACGTTCCACTCCCTGTTCGTCAATGGCGCGCACCCGAATCTGCCCGGAGAGGGTGACGTAGAAAGCATCGCCCCTCTCTCCCTGATGACAGATCACCATCCCTGCGGGAAAGAAGGCCGGGCGGGCCATTTTGGCCACCTCTCTCAGATCGGCTTCGCTCAACGAGGCAAAAAGACGCGAAGCCCTTAACTGCGATACTGGAACTACAGGCCCTTTAAGCAGCAGGCTCTTAATCTGGGGATGTCGGATCAGAATCTTGTGGAAGGATTCTTTATCACAAACGGCCAGCTCGGTGTCGGCTGCGGAGTCGATAGTGCGGTCATAAGGCTTGTTGGTGAGGAGAGCCTGTTCGCCAAAAAAAGCCCCGGCCGGCAGATACCCCAGTAAGCGCTCTTCCCTTTGTTTGCCAACAGTGCGCACCCGCACCAGACCGGAGAGAATGAGATAGAAAGCCTCACCTGGCTCTCCCTGGCGGCGCAGTACCACGCCTTTAGGGTGAGACACCAGTTGCACCATTTCGGCCACCCGGCTCAGTTCATCCTCGCTCAGCGAGGCAAAGATAGAGAACTCTCTTAACCGTGATTCTGGCACCATAGGCATTCTCCTATAAATGCTCTTGCAGGCGTTCGGCCAGTTCCCTGGTGATGCCCGTAACGGAGGCCAATTCTTCGACCGAGGCTTCACGCAGGGCCTCCAGGGAATTGAACCGCTTGAGCAGGGCGCGGCGACGTTTGGGGCCAATGCCCGGCACCTCTTCCAGGATAGAGGCCAGAGAAGCCCTGTCCCGCAGCTTACGATGGTATTCGATGGCAAAACGGTGGGCCTCGTCGCGGATGCGCTGCACCAGGAAAAGCCCCGGCGAGTCGGCGGGCAGGACGATGGGGTCGCTCTGGCCGGGGGCGAAAATCTCTTCCCGCTTCTTAGCCAGGCCCACGATGGGCGTCTCTTCCAGGCCGTACTCTTCCAGCGCCTCCCGCGCGGCGTTCAATTGCCCCTTGCCCCCGTCCACGATGATCAGATCGGGCGGAATGGCCCAGGCCGATTTTGAATCCGCCCGTTCGCTGTTCTCCTGCATCCGCCCGAAGCGCCGCCGCAGCACCTCCTGCATCATGGCGTAATCGTCCGCCCCCTCCACGCTTTTGATCTTGAAGCGCCGGTAGTCGCTCTTGCGGGGCACGCCCTTGACGAAGACCACCATGCTGCCCGTGGCCGCCATGCCCTGGATGTTGGAGATGTCGTAGCATTCGATGCGGGTGGGCGCTTCCAGCAACCCCAGGTGTTCCTGCAATTCGGTCAGGGCCTCCACGTGCCTGGACTCGTCGATCATCCACTGTGCCCGCAGATGCTTCAGGGTTTCGGCGGCGTTGGCCGCGGCCATCTGCACCAATTCCTGCCCGATGCCCGACCCAGGCACCCGCAGCACCACGTCGGCCCCGCGCCTGGACTTGAGCCAGCTCTGGATGATCATGGCCTCTTCGGTATGCTGAGGAAGCAGGATTTCGGGAGGCACCTGGGCCGCCCCGTCGTAGAACTGCTTGAGGAAAGAGGTCATGATCTCCTCGGCGTCGTCGTCCGCCGTGCTCTCCAGCACGAAATACTCCCGCCCGATGAGCCTGCCCTGGCGAATGAAGAAGACCTGGACGCAGGCATCGCCGTCCTGGCGGGCGAAGGCCACGACGTCTTGATCTTCCAGTTCACCAGATACGATCTTCTGGTGCTCGACCACCCGCTCCAGCGCCCGAATCTGGTCGCGCAAGGTCGCGGCCCGCTCAAAATCCAACTGCTCGGCGGCCTCCGACATCTGGGCTTGCAGGCCGGATAGTATCTCGTCGGTCTTGCCCTCCAGGAAGAGGCAGATGCGCTCCATCATGGCCCGGTATTCCTCTTTGGAGATGGCCCCGATGCAAGGCCCGGCGCAGCGCCCGATGTGATAATACAGGCAGGCCCGCTCGTCCTGGCCGGTGATGTTCCGTTTGCAGGTCAGGTAGGGGAACATCTTGCGCAGAAGCTCCAGGGTTTGATGCACGGCCCACGAAGCGGTGAAAGGGCCATAGTAGCGCGCTCCGTCCCGCACCATGCGTCGCACGACGTAGATGTGGGGATAATCCTCCTGCCAGGTGATCTTGATGTAGGGATAGCGCTTATCGTCCTTGAGCCTGACGTTGTAGCGGGGGCGGTGTTTTTTGATCAGGTTACATTCTAAAATGAGCGCTTCCAGTTCGGTGTCGGTGATGATGAAATCCAGGGCGGCGACGCGGGCCGCCAGACGCCCCACCTTGGGAGACTTTCTGGCCGAGGCGTGAAAGTAGGAGCGAACCCGGTTCCGCAGGTTGATGGTTTTGCCCACGTAGATAACGTTACCCTCGGCGTCCTTCATAAGATAGACGCCTGGCTTGGTGGGCAGCGTATCCAATTGCTGTTGGACAGTAGACGATACTTCCATTACCCCGCCCCCCACAGCCGCACGGTTTTATCATGCGAGCCGGAGGCCAGGAGAGAACCGTCAGGAGA
>DAOULT010000077.1:0-29042 GCA_034417895.1 Anaerolineae bacterium
CCACGTCCGCCCGCTGCGTAGCCAGGTAGCCGCCTTCCGCCACAAACCCACTCCAGTAGATCAATGCCGGCTCCCCCGCCTTGATGCGGGTCAGAACGGGCCGCATGTCCGTGTCTCCCACGTTCACTGCCTCGCGGGCCACTATCTCCCCACCCAGCTCCTCGAAGCCCTTCGCAAACTCCGCCCCTAACTGCTCCGCATAGGGACTCCCATCGTGGATGGTGGCCGCTCTGTCAACCCCCAACACTTCCCTGGCGAACCGACCCGCCGCTGGCCCCTGTATCTTGTCGTTCCAGCACACCCGATTGAAGATCGGCGTCCCGGTGTCTGCCGCCGTCAGACTCGGCGCCGTGCACGACGGCGACACCATCGTGTAGTGGTTGTCCAGGTAGATCTTCGAGGCCGGCGTGCAGGCGCTGGAGCACATGTGCCCCACCACCGCCGTCACGTCCGGGTTGGCTACGAACTTGTTGGCGACCGTCTGCCCACCTTCGGCGTTGCACTGGGAATCCTCTACCAGCAGTTCAACCTCGAAGCCCAACACCTCCGGCCTGTCCTTGACCGCCAGCTCGGCCCCACGCTGCTCGTCGATGCCCAGCACGTCGATGCCTGCTCCCGACAAGCCAGCCGCAAATCCGATCTTGACCGTGTCTCCAGGGGCCACCACCACCTCGCCCCATTCATCTTCCTGAGCCACGGCCATAGGCACCACGCTCATACTCAACAGTAGAGCAATCACTGCAAACAGCCCCAATAACTTAATTAATCTCATTGTAAACTCTCCTCCTAAGTGAATAGTATCAATCTTCGCCAGACCTCTCAGAGCCGTCCAGCGCTTCTCTAAAGCCATCGATGGGGAGCCCACCCCATGTTCTGCCATTAGATGCCCTCGCTCCGATATCCTCAGGCCTGATCACCCCCTTCCCACCATCCTGGAATGCACCCTGAGTGAACTAATTATTTTGGGTAATGCGAGGCATGAATGCTCCTGGTCCACGATATCCTGCCTCTTCGTGGTAGCAAACTAACCACCAAACCACGAAGGAAATCGTCCAAATACAGCGCACAAAGTCAAGGCTGCATGGGCATTACCTCACAAGTTGGCTACCTGACGAGGCCCCCACATGGCTAATAGGAGAATTATAATAGAGGTTAAATGATTTGTCAAGTGTTTTTTCAAACAAAAAACCAGGGCTACTCAGTTTTCCGGGTGCCGGGCGCCGTAATGAAGCGGCCTTGGCGCACAGAGCGACCCCGGAAGTCTGGCACGTGCTCCGGGCACCCCGTGAGAAGTGCCCGGCTCCTCTGACGAGCACTGAATGGCCCTGGCAAAATCGAGTTCAGCTAAAACACTTTTAAGAGTGGAGACGACGAAAGGCTGCTGGCTATTCCTCCTCGGCTTTCGCTTTTTGGACGGCGGGCAGATCTTTGATGGTTTGCACCAGGTCAATGCCGGTCAGAGCTTCGACGGTGGCCGGCACCTGGGCGATGATGTTGGACACGTCCTGAGTGATTCTGGAAGTACCCGCCCCATCCCCCCCCGCACTGATGACCACAATGCGGTCGGTCTGAGCCAACGGTTTGGCTACAGCCTCCGCCACTTGGGGCAAACTGTCGATCAACTGCTGGATGATGGCCGCCTGGTTATACTGCTGCCAGGCTTCGGCTTTTTTCTGCATGGCCTCGGCCTCGGAGAAACCCTGAGCCTTGATGATCTCCGCCTGGGCCAACCCCTTGGCCTTGGCGGCATCGGCATCGGCCTGCCCCACGGAACGGATGGCCTCCGCCTGGCCGGCGGCCTCGATCTCGGTCTGGTACTTTTTGGCGTTGGACAGGGTCTGAATCTTGTACTGTTCGGCCTCGGCTGGTTTGCGGACGGTGGCTTCCAGTTCCTTCTCTCTACGCAGGGCCTCCTGTCCCTGGACCTCGATCTGCTTCGTCTTTTCCACCACCTCGATCTGGACGGCCTCGGCCCTGACTTTCTGGTTGGTGATGTTCTGTTGGAGGGTATAGGCCAGTTCCGCCTCGGCCCGTTGGCGGTTCACCAGGGCTTCATACTGAGCAATCTGCACGTTTTTATTCTTCTCCGCCTCGGCGATGCGGGCATCAGCTTCATAGCGGGCCTCTTTCCCCGACTGATCGGCCTTGGATGCCTCTATAGTGGCATCACGAGCGGCTCGGGCCTGACCGATGGTTGCATCCCGCTTCACGTTGGCGATGTCGGTCTGGCCCAGGGCGTCGAGATAGCCTTGATCATCGCGGATATCCTTGATGACAAAGGAGTCGATGCCCAGGCCCATGTTAGCCAGGTCGCCGGCCGAGACTTCCTGCACCCGCTGGGCGAAGGCGTCGCGGTCCTTGTAGATCTCTTCGACCGTCATCGTCCCCAGGATGGCCCGCAGGTGTCCGGCCAGGGTCTCGTGGGCCACGTACTCGATATCGGTCCGACTCTTGGACAGAAAACGCTCGGCGGCGGTAGTGATGGACACCTCGTCGCTGGCGATCTTGATCTGGGCCACCCCGTCCACGGTGACGGGCACGCCTCGAATGGTGTACACGTCCCGGGTCTGGACCTCGATGGTGATCAACTCCAGCGAAAGGTCATCGACCCGCTCGATTACAGGCCAGATGAAAGCCCGACCACCAGTGACGATGCGGTAGCTGCGCATCGTCCGTTCTCCGGTCACCGGGTCGGCGATCCAGCGCTTGCGGCCAGAGATAACCAGGACTTCGTTGGGGCCTACTTTCTTGACCCGGCTGGCGTACATGATAGCCAGCACCAGGAGCACGAAGAAAAGCACTAAAATAGCGATACCCGCTCCAGCGTAACCCATTGTCTACTTTAGTATACTGTAGCCAGGGTGACGTGACATCCAGTATACATCCTCCCTTCTTATTGTGATAATAATAAACGTCACCCCCTACCTGGAAATTTCCTGACCATTAAAAACCGATCCTGAGCACCAGTTTACCCAACTGTAGCTCATCACCATTATGCAAGGAGTGAGGCAGATAAGGAGTCAGCCGCTTACCATTAACGAAAGTACCATTGACACTGCCCAGGTCCTCGACAAGCACCTCGTTGCCGCGGCGAGTGATCTTGGCATGACGACGGGAGACGCCTTTTTCCAGCCCTCCGTCATTGGTTAAGTCCACGTCGGGAAAAGTAGCGCTGGCCGCATCCAGACGACCGATATTGACCTCTTTGACCAGCGGGAAGGATACGTTTCGTTCGCTGTCCACAATGGAAAGTCTGAAAGACAGATCCGACCCCCCGCCCTGTTTGCTGATCTGTGCCACTTCCTTCTCCCTTCCTGCCCAGTCGGGTTCGCTCATGGCCAGCGGATCTGTCTCTTTGTGACTATTCTGAGCCAGATAAAGGCCACATTCCTCGCAGAAAAGAGTATTTTCTGGATAGGAAGTCTGACAGGCGGGACACTTAATCATCTATACCCTCCTTGGGCAGAACCGCTAAGCTCCGGGTGCCGTATTTGATCTTCTTCTTTCCTTCCGGTGATAAAAGCCCTGTTCTCGATAGCCTGCCCGCCTCCAACAAAGCAGCCTTAGCCAGTTCTGTTTCTCCGATACTCAACAACCTGGTGGCTATAGTTTCCAACCTTTGAGTGGCTTTTCGGATCTGGCCCTGTTCCAGATCTTCCATAGTCCTCTCTTGCATCTTGAAGATCACCAGTTTACCCAAAGCGGCCACAATGGGAGACGGTATCTCCTCCCCGTCGATTAGCTTCTGAGCGAAATCGACGGCGATCTTCTGCCGAATCCTACCCGCTTTATCGCCCAAAACCGGTACATCGCCGCTAATCTCCAATTGGAAAAGGTCATGGCGGCCAAGCGGTTTGGGAGGGACAAGCGTTTCCAGCAGAAACAAAGCGGTGCGGTCTGCGCTCAAGGCCCCCAGCGGGATGACTCCGCCCTGAGCGCGCAGCTTGGAGATACTGGGCGAAATCATAAAAGCGCCTTTCAGTTTCACGCTCTCGATCAGATGCAGGTGGAGTTTCAAGTCACGGGCAAAAATGTGGCTGAGGCTGTGGAGCTTGTCACGAAACACTTCGAGCACTTTGGCCGGGGCATCGATGTAGAGCGAAACCCCGCCACTGGTGACCGCCATTTCGTCCAGCAGTTTGTCGTTCCAGTCTGAGCCTATGCCCAGCGTGGTGATGCCAATCCGGCGACGAGCGGCCTCCTGAGACCACTCCAGACAGCCCGCCTCATCGCCATAAGTCTGCCCGTCGGTGAGCAAAATAAGGTGGTTAACGCAATCCTCAGAACGCCATCTCTCCACCTCGTTTATGCCCGCTATCAGACCCTGCAATATCTCCGTACCACCACCGCTCTGAAGAACTCTTACCCTGGCCTTAGCCATGCCCTTGTCTATATCTTTTGTGCTGGGTATAATCACCTCAGCTCTATCGCTGAAAACCACCAGGGAGAAAATATCCTCAGCGCTCAACTGATCGATGATATAGGAGGTCGCCTCCTTTACCTGTTGCAGCCTGGCCCCTTTCATCGAAGTGCTGCAATCCAGCACCAGACACAAGTTCAGGGCCAACTGTTTGGTCTCCAGGTTTCTGGCGGGCATGACTTCGAGAAGGACATAGAGAAGCTGAGATTCATTTAGAGAGGGCAGAGTCTGGTGACTCAAAGTTATTTTTAGATTAATAAACGGTTCGCCCTCCAACCCTTCCTCAACCCGCCAACGGTCATAGGCCACCCGCTTCTCCGGGTCGCCTAAGACCTCATAAGCTTCTTGAATCTCGTGAAACCGCTCCACAGTCTCCGGGCTTTTGCTGGTGTCAGGATGATAACGTCGCGCCAGGAGACGATAGGCTTTCTTTATCTCTTCAGGGCTAGCTGATTTATCAACGCCCAAAACAGCGTAGTAATCTCGCTCAACCTGCATGTTCAGCCCCTTCAAATCACGCTGATCAAGACGACTGTGACGTCATCTTCGCCTCCATGCTCGTTAGCAGCTTTGACCAGCATAGCACAAGCCTCTTGAGGATCAGGGATGGAGTCCACAATGGCCGCGATCTCATTGGGCGGCACGACGCTCCACAGCCCATCGCTGCACAGCAACAGACGGCTTCCGGGCGGGAGCGATTGGGAGTAGATATCGACCTCCAAACTGCCAGCCTGCCCCAAAGCCCGATAAAGAACGTTACGTTGAGGATGATTAATAGCCTCCTCTGGCGAGACCTGCCCCAGTTCCACCAGGCGGGCCAGCAGCGAGTGGTCCTGGGTGAGCTGTCGGATAGCGCCCCGTTTGATAAGATAGGCCCGACTGTCACCCACGTGGGCAATGTAAGCGGTGTGGCCCAGAACCATGGCCGCCGTCAAAGTTGTGCCTGCTGCCGGTACGTTGTCATGGACAACCGTATTGGCGGCCTCCACGGCCTCGGTGAGAGCTTCGTTAATAGGCCGACGAGCCGCCTCACGTTCTTCACTCTCCAGAAGAGGAAGATATATCCTCCGCACTATTCGTTCGGCTGCCGCCCTGATAGCCAGGACACTGGCCCTCTCGCCCTTCTCCTGACCACCTACCCCATCGGCCACCATAAAAAGGCCAAAAGGCAGGCGCCTTTCCTCCTGATGGATGATAGACTCCAGGGTGAAAAAGCAATCCTGGTTTCTATCCCGCGCTTCGCCCATAGCGCTGCTTTTTCCTACCAGAAACATGGCCTCCCCGGGCTGACCAGATTTTTCCTCACTCATCGAAAGCCCCAATTGCTCCCCCTCACTCTCCTCGATCTCCTTACCGAGTATCGTCCGTAGAAAATTCATACTGCCTGACACTCCCTTGTCTTTGTTCACTGCAAAGGGAGGGGAAATGGGGAGAAACGTCCCCCAGCCTCTTTATCCGCCGCTTAACGCCTACTACTCCGCCACACAGATTTTGATAGCTTGTAGTAACGACTTTAGTCGTGGTTGAAGCGGAAAAAGCGACTGAAGTCGCTACTACGAACCCATCATAATCACTGTGGTGAGGTACTACTCGAACGGCAGGCACCTGGCCCGACGATAGCCAGTGTAACCGCCTCACACCGGCAAAGCATAAACCGCACGATCTGTGGAGCCGATATACACTATGCCATCAGTCACTACTGGGGAGGAAGGGATAGGTCCCTCCGTCTTGAATCGCCACCGTAAATTGCCCGTCTTAGCCTCAAGACTGTATACGTATCCGTCGGTGGAGCCAAAATAAACGGCCCCCTCGGCCACGGCGGGCGAGGATGTTACCTGTCCTTCAGTCTCGTATTTCCAGATCACCCGACCGCTTCTAATATCCAGAGCGTAGAGATGACCATCCACCGAACCAATGAAAACCCGCTTTTCAAACACAGCCGGGGAGGAGATGACGGGCTTGTTCGTTCTGTACCGCCACACAGGCCAGCCAGACCGAATGTCCAGAGCGTAGACGTTCCAATCGGACGAACCAATGATAACCAGTCGATCTTCATAAAAAGCTGGCGAGGAAGTGACCCCTCGATTGGTGGTGTGTTTCCACTTCACTTTGCCATCGCCAATGTTCAGAGCGTAGACCGTTTTGTCCTCCGAGCCGAAAAAGACCGTTTCGCCCAGCACGTCCGGCGAGGAGCGAATGGGCTGCATGGTCTGAAACTTCCAGACCACCCGGCCCGACTGGGCATTCAGAGCATACAGATGGCTATCGTCAGAACCGAAAAAGATGTGATCGTAGGCCACACAAGCCGAAGACCGGATCCGATCATCGGTGGGACAGGTCCAGGCAATCCGTCCCGTCCGGGTGTAAATGGCGTAAAAGATGTTGTCCTCTGAGCCGATGAAAACCCTATCCTGCCACAAACAGGGCGTGGAGGGGATCCCGCCTTCGGTCGGATATTTCCAGATAAACTCTCCCCTCTCGGCATCCAGGGCATAGAGGTTATTGTCGTATGCGCCGATGTACAGCACCTTTTCGTCCGAGACCCTGGGGGAGGACCGCACCTCATCCTCGCACACGAATTTCCAGATGTATTGAATCTCGTCGGGAGCAGTGATGGTCGCCGTGGGAATGCTGATGGTCGGTCGTTCTCCGGCCGGCAGAACCCCAAGCAAAGCCTGCTTCATCTCCAAAGCTGAGGTGAAGCGTTTATCCGTATCATACTCCAGAGCCTTCATGATCACTGCTTCCGTGGCCTCAGATACTTCGGGGTTAATGCTCCTGGGCAGCCGTTCGTGAAAGGTAAAAGGAGGCTCCAGACGCGGATCTCGTTTGGTCAGAAGATGGTGTAGAGTAGCCCCCAGAGCGTAAACATCCCCCTGCGGCCCGGCCACACCCCGATACTGCTCCGGCGGGGAATAACCCTCGGTGCCAATCATCGTGCCCTTTTTGCCGGTCTCAAAAACCTTGGCGATCCCAAAATCGATCAGCACGATTAGCTCTCTCTCGTTCAGCATGATGTTGGAAGGTTTCAAATCACGGAAAACGATGGGATCCGGCTTGTGACCATGAAGGTAGGACAGCACGTCGCAGATTTGGACCGCCCACCCCACCACCTGTGTTTCTGGCAGAAAAGTGGCGGATTCCTGGAGAATGGCTTCCAGGTCTCTACCAGTGACAAACTCCAGAACCAGGTAGCTGCGGTCTTCTTCGCTGAAATAGTCGAATATCTTGGGAATAGCGGGATGGCTGAGACTGGCCAGGATATTGGCTTCCCGTTCGAAATTGGTGATACTGATCTGGCGCAGACGAGGATCAGTGGTGGCGCTCATCATCTCTTTGACGGCGCACAGTTTAGTGACACTGGAAAAACGTTGGTCGCGGGCCAGGTAGACCGCCCCCATGCCCCCTACGCCTATGATTTTAATGATCTCATAACGATTCTGGAGGATTGCTCCTCGCGGCAGAGTGCCTTCTGGAGCTTCTTCCTCCTCTACCAGAGCCTCCCCTGACCTCTCCGCTTTGGGGAGGCCCAATAATTTATTCCCCAGCCCTCTGGTCGGGAACTTACGAGTTTCCTGGCCTTCTTCTTCCTCTACCTTTTGGAGGCTCAATAATTTGCTCTTCAGCCCTCTGGTCGGAAATTTCCTGGTCTCTGGAGCAGACTCAGGCTCTGATTGTACTGAAGGTTTTGAACTGTCTGCCACTGTTATCACCTGCCTTCACTACCAATATCGCCAACTGGCCTTGACCCCATCGGTTACAATATCGCGCTAGCCGCCTGTTTGCCTATTATTATTTTAGCACCAGGGCGTGATAATTGCAATAGGCAAAAAGGGAAATTGCCTCCACTTAGTAATTATTATACTCGATAAGCTCAAAGAGTGCAAGAATAGCACCTCTTGATTTTAGCCACAGTTCTGGAGTCGCGGCCATCGCAGAAGAATGGCGCACAGGTAAGATTGCAGGGCACTGTTGATTTTTCAAGCGGGCTATGATATAATCCAATTACGCCACTCATTTCCGGCCTCGGGGAGCTTCTGTTGCAGACGGGCAATAGTGATAGATACAATCCCGCTATTCTACCAAGGAGGCAAAAGGTATAATGGATAGATCATTTCGCTTTGGGTTGTTTTCGTTGGCTCTGGTGGCCGGGCTGGCAATTATCACCGGCCTGACGCTGGCTCAGCCGCCCGGTCTCTTCGAGTTTCCCATCTCCACCGCCCCGAATGACCAGATGAGGCCGGCCATCTCCGGCGACGTCGTGGTCTGGCAGGACGGGCGTGACGGCAACTCTGACATCTACGGCTCCAATCTGAGTGCCCACAACGAATTCACCGTCTGCACCGCAACGAATGATCAACAGGCCCCGGCTATATGCGGCGACATCGTGGTCTGGCACGACGAGCGTAGTGGCAAGGCCGACATCTACGGCTACGATTTGAACCTCGGCCAGGAGTTCACGGTCTGCACCGAGGCGGCTGACCAGTTCCAGCCGGACGTCTCTGGCGACCTCGTGGTCTGGCACGACTACCGCAACCAGAGCGTAAGCAACCGGGACATCTACGGCTACAATCTGGGCACCGGCCAGGAGTTCACGGTCTGCACCAACGTCTTCACCCAGACTTATCCCGCCATCGATGGCAACGTAGTGGTGTGGTATGACACTCGTAACGAACCTTACGGTGACATCTATGGCCGTGACCTGAGCAACTCCCAGGAATTCAGCATTTGCACTGTGGTGGGCAACCAGTACTACGTAGATATCTCCGGCGACATCGTGGTCTGGCAGGACGGGCGTAAGGGCTACGAGTGGGACATCTACGGCTACAATCTAAGCATCAGCCAGGAATTAACCATCTGCCTCAAGTCGGGGAATCAGATGCACCCGGCCATCGAGGGCGACCTCGTGGTCTGGCAGGATGATCGGAGCGGCAACGCTGACATCTACGGCTACAGCCTGAGCACCGGCCAGGAGTTCCCCATCTGCACCGATGATGCCGGGCAGGACTGGCCGGCCTTCTACGGCAATGTCGTAGTTTGGGAAGATGAGCGTAATGGCCCCCTGGACATCTACGGAGCGCGTCTGGCGCTTTCCTCCTCCAAGGCGGTGGATAAGTCTGCCGTCCGGCCCGGCCAGGGCTTGACCTACACCATCGTCCTCTCGAACGCCAGCCCCATACCGGCTTTCAACACCCACCTGACAGATACCCTGCCAGCCAACACCACCTACGTGACAGGCTCGCTGGCGGCCAGCCAGGGCGTCGCCGAGGTGGCAGGCCGCGAACTGCGCTGGCAGGGGGTCATCAGCCGAGGCCAGGCCGTGACCATCACCTTTCAGGTCATGGTGGCCGACACCGTACACGCCGGCTACCTGATCACCAATGCGGCCCAAATAAACGACGGCTACCTGACCCCCTTCTGGAGCAACGAGACCAGAACTACGGTGTTAGCGCCGCAGCTTAATATCAGCAAGGACGCTCCCCCCTGGGTGTTTGCCGGCGAGCTGCTAACTTACACTATCGTGGTCTCCGAAACGGGCAGCCAGGCGCAGGGCTGGACCAGGCCGGGCCAGGTTGCCGGGCGACAAACCCTCCCTCCCGTCCCTACCGTGATCACCGACGTTATGGTGACCGACACCGTGCCGGCCAGCACTACCTGCTGCATCACGGTGAGCCATGGCGGCGCGCTGGTCGGCAACGACGTGGTGTGGACCGGCCAGACGATATCCCAGGGTTCGAGTATCAGCCTGACCTTCGTGGTCACGGCCGGGCAGGTGCCCACCGGGACGATTATCACCAACGACGCCTACCGGGTGGTGACCAGCACCCAGGGATTGACTACCGGCCTGGGCAACGCGGTCAACACCGTGGTGTTCGTCCCCGTGGAAGACGTTTACCTGCCCGCCGTTTTGAAAAACTACGCTCCTTTCTGCAACGGCGATTTCGAGCAGGGCAGCTTATGCTGGAGCTTCGGGGGCATAGAGCGCCACACCGTCACCACCACCGTGCCCCACAGCGGGAATTACTCTGCCCTGCTAGGCGGTGATACGAGCGTCTATAGATGTGACGGTGGCGTCCCCATAGGTAGCGCCTGGATGGAGCAGACCTTCAACGTGCCCGCCACAGGGAACCCCAGCCTGTCCCTCTGGTACCGCCTGTACAGCCACGACAAGACAAAAGAGAGAGTGAGCGTCGATTCCTTCGAAGTCAAGATCGACGGCATGACCGTTTTCGACGACATTCTCACCTGGGCCGCCGTCGCCGACTGCAACACGCCGCCCAACGACCGGGGCTGGCAACAGAGCAGCACTATCGACCTGAGCGCCTACAAGGGCAAGACCATCATCCTGCGCTTCGAGGTCTGGAACCGGCTCGACAATTGGTACAATACCTGGGCCTACATCGATGACGTCAGCCTTCAATATTGACCTCTCAACGGTGGCTTCGAGTGAGAGCCGGGCCGGACCCTCGGCGTCATGGAGCCTATTAACACAAGAAGGGCCATCGGTGACGGTGGCCCCTCTTCTTTGTGCTATTTTCGCCCCATGAGGAATACCACGCCCCCGCAAAGCAGCAAAGTCACCACCGTGATACCCAACCCTACCTTGAACGACAGCGGATCGTAATAGACCTCCACCTGATGATGACCGGCCTCCACAGGCACGGCCCGCAGCAGATAATCGGCCCGGTAGAGAGGCGCGTCGTGACCGTCAAGGCGCGCCCGCCAGCCGGGATAATATATCTCGCTCAGAACCAGAAACCCGTTGGCGACGGCGTCCACCTCGACCACCAGGCGATGGGGGACACGCTCCCCTACCCTGGCCGACGAGCCTTCCAGCTTTTCAGCTACTTCTATATCGGGCAGAGCGATATCGGGCTGGCAGGCCAGGACGACGGCCCGCTTGAGATCGAAATCCGGCCCGTTGAGGATGGCCCACGTTTCTTCGTCGCTCCCGCCCACCCGCGCCCCGTGCACCACCCAGGCGCGGGGCATGGGGTACGTAATCTCGTAAACCTTGATGTCATCCTCTTCGTAGACGCGACGCAATCCCTCGCCATCCAGGTCGCGCTCATCCAGGACGTGGGTGACGTTGAGCAGTTGCCAGCGCCGCCACTCGTCCACCTTAGCTCCGAACTCCTGGAAGCTGGCAAGATGCAAGGGGCTGTTGCCCGTGATGTCCTCCAGTTTGTAGACCGCCCCGGCGCTGGCCCCGCTGTGGAATAACCCGGCGCTGCTGATCCGACCTTCGCCCCGCGCCGCCGGCGTAGCGGACAGGAACTCTATCAGGCCCGTCATGGGATAGCGAAGCTCCGGCGGCATGTGCTTGAGGTTATATCGCCAGTTCACGGTGAAAAGGTTGAGCAGGATGATGAACACCGCCAGGGCCATCAGCCAGAACCGCCGTGTTCCCCTGGTCAGACGCAGAGCAAATAGCGCCAGGCAGAGAGCCAGGAGCAACAGGGCAAAGACGTGGTGGCTCAAAGCTCCGTCGAAGACATTGACCTCGTCCCCGGCGGCTTTGAGCCAGCCATAGTATAGCGGGGCGGTCAGGGCCAGGGCCGCCCAACTGATGCGCCCCAACCAGCGATAAAAGGTCAGAAAGCCACGCCGCACGGTGCGGGGCAGAGGCCGCACCAGCACGAGAGCGCCGTAACCGGCCAGCAGCGCGGCGCTGAAGCTGAACAGGTAGACGACCCGCTCCTGATTGCGCACCAGGCCGAAACCGGGCAGCAGGACGTAAAAAAAGTTGAAGAGGAAGGTATTGCTCCCGAAGGAGAGGAGAAGAGAGACCGCCCCCAACCCCATCCAGAAAAACCTGTCGCCCTGCCTTCGCTCAAAGAGGATGGCTGCCGCCACCAGGATCATGGGCAGGATACCCACGTACTGGGGCGAGCCTCCGATGTAGCCTGCATAAACGAGGGTGACCAACTCCGCCAGGGGTAAACCCCAGGAGACGGCCTGGTAACTCAACTCGGCGCGGGTGGAGTAGCGGATAAACTCCAAAGTGGGCGCCAACTGGATGGCCGCCAGACCAAGACCAACGAGCGAAAAAGTCAAAAGGTGAAAGAGCCAGGAGGTGAAAGGGATTCTTTCCTGGATGAATCGGAAGAGGAGATAGGCCAGGCAGGCGTAGAAGACGTAGAGAGAGGTTTGAGGATGCCCGGCCAGGATGGAGACCCCCAACGCTCCCCCTGCCGCCACGAAACCACCTGACGTAGTGACGACTTTAGTCGTCTTACTGCTTGCTGTTACGCCCCTCTCCAGGAAAAGCAAAATGAGCGGCAGCCAGACTCCCACTTCCAGCATGGTCATCTGTTGCACGGGATAGGAGGTCAGATAGCCGCCGTAGGTGAAGACCAGGGCCGAAACCAGGGCCGCAAAACGGCTCCTGGTCTTATAGCGCATGAAAAGATAGGTGAACAGGCTGGCTAACGAGAAATGGGCGATGACCTGCATCTCCAGGACAAAGAGGGTATAATCCCCTGCGGCCAGCAAGGGAATGGTCAGCAGGTTGGGCGGATAGAAGACGCCCGACTGGATGTCGGCCAGGGCCGGTTGGCCGCCGTACAGGTAAGGGTTCCACAAGGGCAACCGACCGGCGGCCAGCTCCCGCGTGGCGAAGGCGTGCAGCGGATAATACTGCCCGTTGAAATCGCCCCGCCGAAAGGTGGCCCGGTCGGCCACCTGGGGAGTAACCTGCATCCAGAAGAAGAGGAAGGGCAAAACCAGAAGGAAGAGGATGGTGAGGGCTTCCAACCAGAAGTTCCGTTTTTTGTGGCCCACCAGTCTGCTCCCGTCGATGTTGCTCCCATTCTACCCGATTTTGCCTGATTTTTCAACCAGGCTTTGCGCCGCCTGCCACACTTCCTCCACCGTAACGGCCTCGATGCATTTGAAGTGGCGGCAGGCTTCGTTCCAGCGGCCACGCACAAAACAGGGGTTGCAGCCCACCCGATGCCAGAGGGTCGCGCTCTGGGGGCTATACGGGCCGTACATCTCCGGCGTCGAAGGGCCGAAAATAGCCACCACCGGCGCGCCGGCGGCCACCGCCAAGTGCATCGCTCCCGTGTCGTGCCCGACGAAGAGGTCGCAGCGGGCCAGCAGAGCGCCCGTCTGCCTCCAGGTCAACTGGCCGGTCAGGTCGAGCACGGGATGCCGCATGGCCCCTCTGACCGCCTGAGCGATATCGCTCTCCGCCGCCCCCCCGATCAGGATCACCTGCGCCCCGCTTTCTTCGATAAAGCGGTCGGCCAGGGCCGCGAAACGCGGCGACGGCCAGCGTTTGGCGGAAAGGGTCATGCCGGGGTTATGTCCGCCGCCGGGATGAATCACCACCAGGGTATCCCGCGATTCATCTATCAGGTCTGCCAGCAGGCCCTCGACGTGATGGTGGTCGTCCTCGGAGGGATAGAATTCCAGGCGAGGGTTGGTAACTTCCAGGCCGACGGCCCGCACCGCGTTCAGGTAGAGCCTGACCTCGTGCTTGAGAGTAACGGGCACGCCGACAGTCAGAGAGAAACCCCGTCCCTGGCTATCCAGCCCGATGCGGTGGGGCACCCCGGCCAGAAAAGGCAGCAGGCTGAGCACAGGAGAACGATCCAGGACGAAACAGGCATTGTATCCTCCGCCCCGGATGCGCTTCACCAGAGCCCAATAATCCTTCCAGGAGAAATGACCACTGCCCACCGGCCCACAGTCCAGGAGGCCGTCCAGGTGGGGATTGTTCTCCACCATGGGGCGCGACCACTGCCCTACGGCGAAATCCAGCCTGGCGCTGGGAAAGGCCCGCCGCAGGGCCGTTATCACGGGCGTGGACATCAACACGTCGCCCAGACAACAGGGCTTGATAACGAGAATGGCAGAAGGGAATAGAGAGGATGGAACTTTGCGAGGGAAGAACAGCTTGAGAAAGCGACAAAGCCAGGAGACAAGTGCGTCTTTGAGTCGGGTTAACATGGCTTCAATGCGGCGGCAGGCTACTTTTAACCCATATGTACCATCGAACACATAGTATCTATACTCTGTACCGACATCACTGATGATTTCAGCAATCCTGATAGTATACTTCCCATAAATACAGTCCAGCTTAAGAATGGCTCTTTGAGGAGTGACTTCTCTTCTGAGCACCTGCACCTGCTCGAAGTTCGCCCGAACGAGAGAGATCAACTGGTCAAAATCTGTTCCAATTCCCGGCTCCAATCCTTCACTCCTTCGTGGCAAAACTTCCACTCCATCAGGTCGAGTTCCCAGGTAGGATGTTCACGGTGTAAAAGCTCTACAAACTCTGGATCATTACTCGTCTTCTCTATAAAAGATTCGTAGTCATATCCAAACTTCTCCTGCCACCTCTTGTCCTCCACCCGTAAGGAGGCGATTTTGTCGCCGATTTTCTCAATCGTGTAACGTCGCAGGGCGGCATCTACCGTCTCTTGTAGATCGCCAAAAGGCTCAAGAGCCTCAGCGAATTCTTTTCTTACTTTTACGGTAACTGACATGGCGATTTCCCTCTCAGCGCCGCTTGCCGCGTTTTTTGGCCTGGCCCGATCCACCCCGATAGCTAGGGGCCAGAATAGCGAACACCGCGCACCGTGACTCGTCCAGCATCCGCGTCCGCAGCCGAGGCTCGATCTCCTCCAGCTCGTAGCTGGTGGTGATGACGGTCGGCAGGCAGGCGTTGTAACGGTAGTTGAAAATCTGGTACAGCTTCTCTCGCGCCCAGGGGGTAGCGCTCTCGGTGCCCAGATCGTCGAGCACCAGGAGCGGCGCGGTGCGCACTTCCTCAAAGCGTTTGTCGTAAGAGACCTGGCTGTTGGGGCTGTAGGTGGCCCTGAGGTGGTCCAACAGATCAGGCACCACCACGAAAAGGGCCGGATAACCCTGGCTCACCTGCTCGTTGGCGATGGCCGCCGCCAGGTGAGTCTTGCCACAGCCATAGGTGCCCATCAAGACCAGCCAGTCCTGCGGATTCTGAGCGTAATTCCTGACCACCTCGCAGGCTCGCTCAAGATTTTCTCTCTGTTCGTTGTCCAGTTCGCCCCGGCGCAGGTTGAAGCTCTCGAAGGTTTGAGCTTTGTGAAGAGATAAGCTGCTCAACTCCGACTGATCCCAGGAGTCTCCACCGCTGCGGCGAAAATCGGGGGCCAGGATGGTGACAATGAGCGCCAGATCAGGATCGACCAGCCTGGACCGGAGCCGCACGTCGATCTCCTCCAGTTTGTGGTTGGTGGTAATGACGGTCGGCAGCCGGGCGTTGTAACGGTAGTTGAAGATCTGGTACAACTTTTCCTGCGCCCAGGGGGTGGCGCTTTGGGTGCCCAGATCATCCAGCACCAGGAAGGGAGCGCTACGTATCATCTGGAAACGCTCGTCGTAAGAGGCCGGGCTGGTAGGACTGTAAGCCGCCCGCAGGTGATCCAGGAGGTCGGGCACCACCACGAACAAGGCCGCCTGCCCGTGCTCTACACGGTAGTTGGCGATGGCGGCCGCCAGGTGGGTCTTGCCGCAGCCGTAGCCTCCCAGAAACACCAGCCAGCCCTGGGGATTCATAGCGTAATCCCTGGCTTTTTCGTAAGCCATTCTCAGGTTTCTCTGCTTCAATTGATTGAGGCCATAACCCTCCGGCACGAAGCTCTCAAAGGTCATGTGGGAGAGCAGTCCCAGGTCGCTAAGCTGGCGCAGATCGGAGAGGCGTTTGGCGCTCAGTTCTTCGATCTTGCACCGACAGGGGTAAAGCCGGGCAAAATCGGGATGACCAAAGGGCACGTCCTTGACCACATACCCGGCTCCCTTGCAGACAGGGCAGGAGCTATCAATGTTGGATGCGGTCGGCGTACTTCCCTTTGAGGTATCGACGTCCATCTTCGTAGTCTCGCGCACGCTTTTCATCTTTCCCTCTTGTGCTCCAATCTTCCAGGATGGCTCGCACATAACGCCAATTACGCTTGTTTAGCTCGGCCGCTATCTGGAAAGCCTCTTCGATCCACCCGCCTGGATAGGTTTGCTCCGCCTCTCGCAGTTCCTCGGCAATGATGGGTTGCAACAGGCCGATGTTCTGCTCGTAGAGGACGAAGATGTTGGGGCGTTCGGCGGCCAGGTGCACTTCGTCCGCCAGGGGGATCGCCTCCGGGACGATCTCTCCCCGGCGGAAACGTTCCACCGTCTGTCGTCCCTTGTCCGTGTTGAGAAAGTACCATTCGTCTTCTTCCTCGTCCTTCTTGACGGCCACGCGCAACAGGGCGCCACGGGCTACCGCTCGTTCCAGGCCCTCGCTCAGAGCTTCTTCGGGGTTCCGATTGCAGGCTTTCAGGCCCCTGAGCAGCACCCCATCGCCCGCCAGCTCCCGCCCACTGGCGTAGCGCAGCTCGCCTTTCTTGCGCCCCACCAGCCAGAAAACGTGCAAAGTGACCTTTAGCTCGGCCAGATCGTCGATGAGGGGCAAAAGCTCGCTGAAGAATAGATTGGGGATAGAGGTAAAGCGCACCTTGCCAGCCGGGAAACCGGAGAAACCTTCCATAATCAAACCAGTCCACTCAATCCATAAAATCGAGGTCTTCGGTCACAAATTCCACTTCGTGAAACTGGGCCAGTTCCTTCTTGAAGTAGAGGGGCACGTGCCCCGTGGGGCCGTTGCGATGTTTGGCGATGATGATATCGGCGATGTTGGGAGCTTCCGTATTCTCGTCGTAGACCTCGTCGCGGTAGATGAACATCACCACGTCGGCGTCTTGCTCAATCGCTCCCGACTCACGCAAATCAGATAACACAGGCCGCTTATCGTGCCGGGCCTCGACGGCACGGGACAATTGCGAAACGGCCAGCACCGGCACCTTCAACTCCCTGGCTAAAGCCTTGAGGGAGCGGGAGATGAGGGATATCTCCTGCACGCGGTTCTCGACCCGCTGGCCGCCGCGCATCAGTTGCAGGTAATCGACGATGATCAGATCGAGACCGTGTTCGGCGTAGAGGCGACGGGCTTTGGTACGCATCTCCAGAGGAGAGATAGCCGGCGTATCGTCGATGAAGACGCTCGCCTCGGATAGAACGCCGGTGGCCTGGATAAAGTTGGGCCACTCGTCTTCGTAGATGCGGCCCAGGCGTAGACGCTGCGAATCGATGCCCGTCTCGGCGGAGATCAAACGTTGCACCACCTGTTCGCCCGCCATCTCCAGGCTGAAGATGGCTACATTTTTGTCCCTGGCCGCGTTATGGGCGATGGACAAGGCCAAACTGGTCTTTCCCATGCCCGGTCTGCCAGCCACCACGATCAAGTCCGAAAGCTGAAACCCACCCAACAATTTATCCAGGTTGGCGAAGCCGGTCGGAATGCCGGTCAGTTCATCGCGATGCCTGGTCAGGTACTCAATGCGGTCGTAATATTCTCCCAGAAGCTGTCTGATGGGGATCAGGTCACGGGTAATACGCCGCTCGGAGACGCTGAAGATGATCTGCTCGGCCTGGTCTACGACCTCGTCCACGTCCTCGGCCTCTTCGTAGGCCAGGGCCGCGATCTGGCTGGCGGCCTGGATGAGACGGCGCAGGGTGGCGGCGCGCTCCACGATGTGGGCATAGTGCTCCACATGGATAGCGGTGGGCACGGCGTTGACCAGAGAGGTCAGGTAGGCCCGGCCCCCAACCTGCTCCAGGCGCTCGTGTCGTTCCAACTCATCGCACAGAGTGACAAAGTCCGCCGGTTCTCGCCGCTCGTGGAGGTCAATGATCGCCTGATAGATCAAGCCGTGCGCTTCGCGGTAGAAATCTTCGGCCCGCAAGAAAGAGGCAACCTGAATAATAGCATCACCGTTGAGAACGAGGCTTCCCAGAACGGCCTGCTCTGCCTCGATATTCTGGGGGGGGAATCTCTCAACAGCCATACTCGCTCCCCTGGCTAGTCAGGTTCAGCCTCCCCCTGCCTACCGAGATCGAGGGTTTCGAGGAAATCTCTGTAGATTTCCAGGCCCTCTTCCTCCTCTTTGGTGATGCCGATTAAGCTCGTCTCCTCCTCAGGCTCAATGGAAGCCTTATCCATTACTGATTCGGCCACGAAAATGGGAGCATTGACCCGCACAGCCAAAGCGATAGCGTCACTGGGACGGGAATCAATCTCAACCCGTTGTCCATTGGAGTCCATAACGATGCGAGCATAGAAAGTATCGTTGCGCAGATCGTTCACTACAATGTGAGAGACGGTGGCGCCCATCGTGGTAATAAGCGATTTCAGTAAATCATGGGTGAGAGGACGGGCCACTTCAACGCTCTGTAATTTAATGGTAATAGCATCAGCTTCAAAAGGGCCAATCCAGATAGGCAGATAGCGCTCTGTCTCAATCTCCTTCAGAACCACCACCCGATGTTGAGACATCAGGCTCACTCTGATGCTATCAATGGTTACCTCGACCATTTTTCAACTTCCTCCCCTCAAAAGCATGGCGTGAATAGCGATTATCCTTGATTATACCACACAATGCTCTCTTTACCAAATGGCTCGCGGCGACTCCCCCCTCTCAGGCTCAAGGCCCGCAATCCTCTCCCTTGCCTGGCCCCAGGAGTTGTGTTATACTTCCAACACAAGCTTTCTGCTACCGAATAGTCAAACTCTAAAATAGACTACAGGTGTTGCGCCCCACAGGAAAGGCGCAGTAAGGCCATTGAAAACCAGGGTTCTAACCACCGAGAGTAGTAATATGGAAGTCGCCATAGGTGAGGCTGTGCGGCTGCTGCGGGAAGGTAGGCTGGTGGCCTTTCCTACCGATACCGTTTATGGGGTGGGAGCCCACGCCTTCCAGGAGCGAGCTGTGGCCCGGCTCTACCAGGCCAAGAGACGGCCCACAGATAAGGCCATTCCTCTCCTCCTGGCCCGCGCCGCCGACCTGGCGCTGGTGACCGCCCACGTACCGCCGAGGGCCTATCGCCTGATCGAACGTTTCTGGCCGGGGGGGTTGACTCTGATCCTGCCCAAAAGCGAAGCGGTGCCCCCTATTGTCAGCGCCAACGGCCCTACGGTGGCCGTGCGGCTGCCCAATCACCCTTTGACCCTGGCTCTGATCGCCGCCCTGGACGCCCCTCTGGCCGCCACCAGCGCCAACCTGGCTGCTCACCCCAGCCCGGTGACGGCCACTGAGGTAATCTGTGGGTTGGGGGGGCGCATCGACCTCATCATCGACGGAGGCCGCTGTGTGGGCGGTGTGCCCTCCACCGTGTTGGACCTGACCACCGAGCCGCCCCTTATCTTACGGCCAGGAGCCATTGCTGAGGAGGAAATCAGGGCTGTGCTCGGCCTGGCCCTGAACTCGCCAGCAGATTGATTTCCCACGTCAAGCCAGATGAAACCCAATTGGAAAAAGCATTGAAAGAAACCAGGTTTTTGCTAACAACCTGGTTTCCAGAGGCCCTACCACGCCCCCGGTGAATACGTCACTTGCTCAGGGTTGTGGTCTGTGTTATAATAATTCCCAGAGTCTAATCAGAAAAATGCTAAGGAGGAAAAAAGCTATGTTGCGGAAATCTGTGGTGTGGGTAGTGTGCCTGATAGTGGTCGCGGTTTTATGTCTGCCTCCTGGGGGCGCCGAGTGGCTGGCAGTACAGGCCCAAGAACCGCCAGGCGAGGAAGAGGCTTTCTCTCCACCGATCATGGTGTCTACCCAGGGTAGACGTTCTAAACCCCGAAGCCGCCCCCCCGAAAGCGACCAGGAAGTATCGGCGCAGGAGCGCATAGAAGACGATGAAGTGGCGGTCATCGTGGGTAACACCGTTAGCGTCTGGGATCCCAACCCCATCGATCCCAAAACTCCGGTGTCCTATCAGGTCACCGAAGGGCTAGGGTGGCGCGATATAGCCACCGGCGACTTCGACGGCAATGGCGATCAGGAGATCGTGGTTATCGACGATTATGCCCGCGTCAAGGTCTATAACCCAGGTGGCCCAGCCCTGGGCTTCACTTTCGACAAGACATATGCCGCTCTGGGCCGCTACTGGATCCGGGTGGTGACCGGCGAAACCGATAACGATGGCCGGGACGAGATCATAGTGATAAGCAACCCCGTAAACGACTCTTCTCTCCTGTATGTAATCGATCCCAGGGATGGCACCGAGACCAGCGCGGGCACATTCGTGGGGGGGATATGGTACTACATTGCCGCCGGGCAAATACTCGGCGATGGGAGAGCCGAAATAGCTCTGGCCGAATATTACGAGGATGATAGCCAGGCCTATTTCTATCTTTGGGACCCGGCGAACCCCCTGACCACTATCTATGGCCGACAAGGGGGCGGGCGGAATCTCGGCGTGGTGGCGGGAGACATGGATAAAGATGGTCGTGACGAGGTAGTCATGACCAGAAGCGGGGACCACGATCCCAGTCTGCTGGGCTTTGATTACTACGTGCTGGAGAACAGGATAGCCGCTCTTGATCTGGGGTTTAACTTTCCCGGCTGGGGAGATGTCAGCGATGATGAAGAGAACCCCGGCTGGGGATACATCGATCTCGGAGATGTCACCGGCAACGGCGATGACGAACTGGTGGGCATCAGAGGATTGCCCTCAGGCGTGGAAGAGGATTTCGAGAATCTCATGGTCAAGGACCCCTACGTTCAGCCCGATGAGATCAACGCCTCTGAGGGTTACTATTTTGTGCCTCCCACCGTCTGGGAGGGGGTAAAACTGCTGGATTATGACGGCGACGGCAAGAAAGAGGTGGTGTTTCGCAAAGACAGGTACGTGGTAGGATACGATTGGGTAGCGCCCGGGGGCGATATAGAAATGTGGGGCTCGAAGCGATTTGCAGGCGATTTGAGCGGCATGGCCGTGGGAGACTTTGAAACCCCTGTGCTGCAAGTCAATCCGGCGCAAATTATCTTCTTTATGAATAAAAACGACAAAAATGTTGTCCCTGCCTGGCAGATTGTGCAGGTCAATGTCTCCAGCGGCGATTTTACCTGGAGGGCGCAGTATTCTTCCGATATCTCCTGGTTCAACGTGATACCTAACAGCGGCTCCGATCCTTCCACGGCGGCCGTCATCGTCGATAAAACGGTGGTGCCCACCGATACGGCCAGATCCTATAGCGGCTTAATCACCATTAGCACCTACGATCAAGTGTACGGCAGCCCTCAACAGATCGACGTGACCCTGATAGTGACCGGTAACATACTCAATACTTACGTACCCTACCTTCCCAATGTGTCCCAATGAATGAGCGAGGACAAGATACGTTGCGGGGGCCAGCACCGCCGGCCCGAACACAGCATGGTCACCGCACCTTGTCGGTTCGGTGACCATCATTTTTAGCTTAAGCGGTGCAGGCTTCGACCAGACGGGGCAGCACCTCGGCCACGTCCCGGTGCATCACGATGGTAGCCCGTCGATCCAGAGAGGTGACTTGATAATTGACGATAACGATCCTGGCTCCCTTCCTGTGAGCCATAAAAGGGATGTCCGAAGCAGGGGCGATCTCCAGCGAGGAACCAGCCACCAGCATCAAGTCGCACTTTCTGGCTTCCTCCTGGGCTTCGCTCAGAACGTCGACCGGCAACTGCTCGCCAAAGAGAATGACGTTGGGCTTTAATAACCCCCCACACTGACAATGCGGTATCTGGTCGTCCGCCAGGAATTTTTCTATCAGCCCCTGGGTCAGCACGACTTTGTGACACTTGAGGCAGGTGGCCTGGCGCAGATGCCCGTGCAATTCGAGGACGCGTCTGGAGCCAGCTTTCTGGTGTAGATCGTCCACGTTCTGGGTTATGACTGTTTTCAAGAGTCCCATCTTTTCCAGATCGGCCAGAGCACGGTGGGCCGGGTTGGGTTGAGCCTCCAGCAACAAGGGGGCCAGAGGACGAACCCAATCGTAGAAGGCGCGTGGCCTGAGACGAAAACCGATAATGGAAGCCACCAGCAGAGGATTGGCCTTGCGCCATAGACCGGAGGAGGGACTGCGAAAGTCTGGAATGCCAGAGGGAGTGCTGAGGCCGGATCCAGTCAGGGCCACCGCGTGGCGAGCGTTCTTAAAAAATTGGGCCGCTTGCTGAATATCGGCAGATACGTTCATCTGAGGTTACCCCCTTTTATCCTTTCGCGGCTGCCAACATCAGGCCAGGTATCAGGCAGCGCTGGACGAAAGTTACGAAAACCACAAGCGGGGATGACCTCTCAATGGCTATTTTAAGGCTCCGAAAGTCAGCCCGCGCGCAATCCAGCGCTGCACCAGGAAGGTGAGAATCACCACCGGGATGAGGATAATCGTCCCCGCTGCGCTCATCCCCCCCCAATCGATGAAAAATTCCCCCATAAAGTCGAACAGGCCCACCGACAGGGTGCGCGAGGCCGGGGTGCGGGTCAGAATCAAAGCGATGGCGAATTCGTTCCAGCTCAGAAGAAAGGCGAAGATGGTGCTGGCCGCCACTCCCGGCGCGGCCAGGGGCAAATCCACTTTCAGGAGCGCCTGTAAGCGGGAACAGCCATCTATCAGGGCCGCTTCGGCCAGGTCGTGCGGGATGTCCTTGAAAAAGCCTTCCATCAGCCAGGTGATGAAGGGGGCGTTGACCATGGTGTAGACCAGAATCAATCCCCAGACGTTGTTCACCAGCCCTACCCACTTGAACATCACCAGCAGAGGCATCCCCAAAGCCAGGCCGGGAATGGCCCGCATCAAGATAATGCCCAGGAAAAGCTGGCGTTTCCCCTTGAATTCGTGGCGGGCGAAAGCGTAGCCCGCCATGGTCCCCAAAGCCAGGGCCACAGCGCAACTGACCACCGTAGCCACGATGGAGTTGCGGAAATAATCCCCGAAAGCAATGGTCGATTCCTCGTGGCTGCCGCCGAAGAGCTTGGTGTAGGAGCTTAACGTGAGTTGCTGCGGCCACCACGCCGGCGGGAAAGAATTAATCTCCCTGCCCACTCGAAACGAAGTCTGCACCATCCAAAAGGTAGGCACGATGAAAATGACCAGGATGATTATCACGGCGATGGTGCACAGCGTCGTAACCAGTTGCTCTCTCTGCCTGTAACCCATCGCTCACCCCCTGGCCTTGAAAAGCTGGCGGGAAAGATAGATGGCGAAAGCCATGGCGATAAGCATGTCAATATACGAGATGGCCGCGCCATAGGCGAACTGCGAATCAATGATGGCCCGGCGGAAGGTGTAAGTGCCCAGCACCTCGGTAATGTTGGCCGGACCTCCGCCGGTCATGAGCAGGATGAGGTCGAAAGCTCGCCGCCCGGCATCCAGGGAGCGAATGGTCAGGGCAATCAGGATGAGCGGCTGGAGCATGGGCAACGTCAAGTAGCGGAAGCGCTGCCAGGCGTTGGCCCCGTCCACCGTGGCCGCCTCGAAAGGCTCAAGGGGCAAAGAAAGCAGCCCGGCCAGCAGGACGATGACCATGAAAGGCGTGTTCTGCCATATGTCGGCCACCATCACCGAAGGCATAGCCAGGTGCGGCCTCACCAGCCAGCCAATGGGGCGGTTCATGGCCCCCAGGGTGAGCAGGACATTGTTGAGCAGGCCGAACTGGTCGTTGAAAAACCAGCGGAATTGCAGCCCCACCAGCACCGGGGGGAGCATCATGGGAATCATGAACAAGGCGCGCAAGAGACCCTGCCCGCCGATGGCCCGGCTGAGCAAAAGGGCGATGACCAGGCCCAGGATAAGTTCTGAATTCACCACTACAAAGGTGAAAAGAATGGAATTCTTCAAGGCCGTCCAGAAGGTAGGGTCTTGAAGGATTTTCCCGTAATTTCTCAGCCCCACCCACAGGTTGCTGCCAGGCTTGAGCAGGTGGAACGAGGTTAAGCTGAGATACAGGGAATAGAGCAGGGGGAAAATGATCAGGATGAGCGTCCCCACCACGCTAGGCAAAATCAGCGCGAAGGGGAAATAACGCTCCAGGAAGGGGACGTGAGCTTGCCTTGAGTGCGGATGGCTTTCAGAAGCAACCATTAATGGCTTTCTCCGTGTGTATATTCGGTTCGGCTAAACCAGCGCCAGTTTAAGACGTTCTTTGGAGGTGCTTTGGTTCTCCGGAACCAGCTCCTGGCGATGTGTCTCTGTCCTCTTAAGCATCCCTTCGGTTTCGTCAATAACATGGGTGACAGTTTCAATAACGTCGCCGGCAATGTCGGCTGGCACATACTCTTCGCCACAGCGAGGACAGACCATAGCCGGAATGCCAGACATAACAGCACGCACCCCCTTACGCTCAAACTCGATGCTGATTTCACGAGGCTCTGTTTTATGCCCACATTTAGAGCAAACAGTAATCAATCCCTTCATTGCTTGACCTTTCTCAAAGTAGGAGTTATCCACTCTTTCTCAGACGGTACATAAGCTGTTACCACATCCACTGACCCGCTGGACAAACGGTGTTCACAAACAACATGTAAGGGCATTTTGACCCCTTCAATTATCACATCAGTATATAATAGACATCGCTTGCGTTCTGGATATGTTTCGATGATCACGCCACTTAAGATAACCTGAATTATATCCTCCTTGCTAAAGCCTTCTTTAACAGCATGTTGTATGGCGTGAAGTCTGAGTGCAAAATTACCGTCAGCAACTTGACGGCGCAAAGCCTCCACATTTAATCCAAGCTCACCTGGGTGTTCGTCCCTCATTGACCACCCTTATTATATACCAAGAAGAGGCTTATGGGAGGGACGGTCCCTTTACGGCGAAACCGTCCCCCCTTTCAGCGTCTCAAGTCCTGTTATTCAGGCGAGACAATTTTTTGCACCGCCTCGGCGGTGATGTCCAGCGTTTCTTTTACGTCGCGGCCTTCCACCAGGGATTTCTGAAGCTCCGGCCACATGGCGCTGACCATTTCCTGGTACTCAGTAATCTTGGGCGGGGGGACGAACCCGGCCAGCTCCTCTTCCAAAAGCTCCAGGCGCTTCAGGTCCAGCGGGTCGCCCGTCTCGGCGGCATCTTCTATAATTTTGGCAAAGGCGGAGATGCTGGTGGGCAGGAAGCCGCCCTCCACGGCCTCAAAGTACAGGTTGTCCGCAGTCGTCAGGAACTTGACCAGTTCAGCGGCGGCCTCCGGGTTCTCGGTCGCTTTGGCCACGGCGAAACCGTGGCTCGCGCCCCAGATTTTGGCGTACCCGGCCGGACCAACCGGATAGGGGGCCAACCCGAACGTATCGGCCACTTTCGACTCCTCAGGGTCTTTGGTCAGGCCGTACCAGCCCGGCCAGTCGAAGTGGAAGGCAATCTGTCCATCGCGGAAGGCTTTGGCTACCTCGTCCCAGCGGTAGTTGGGCACGCCTTCCGGGGTGGTCTTCTTGTTGTAGTAGAGGTCAACCAGGAGTTGCAAAGCCTGCTGGCCCGGCTCCTCGTTGAAGGTGACGTTCCCCTCCTCATCGAAGAAATTGCCGCCGGCCGACATGGTAAGCTCGTAGAAAGTGCCCACCAGAGGCTCTTCCCCGCCGGTGAAGACGAAGCCGTAAAGCTCCGGCGGACGGGTGAAGAATTCGGCCACGTCCACCATCTCCTCCCAGGTGGCAGGAGGCTGAAGCTTGTAGCCATATTTTTCCTGGAAGGCGGCCTGCTCGTCGGGGTCCTCGAAGAGGTCGGTGCGGTAGTACATGATGCGCACGTCGGTGTGGCGGGGGAGCATAATCAAGTCGCCGCCCACCGTGCTGGCTTCGATGGTGGCAGGCTGGAAGTCGGCCAAATCTTCCTCTGTGCAGTAGTCGTTGAGAGGAAGCAGGAATGCCTTCTGGCCGGGGGCGAAGGTGGTGTGGGTGCTGATCACGTCGATGTCGCCGCCGGTGGCGAACTCCTGAGCGACGCGCTTGTTAAGCTCGAAGTGGCTGAGCTTGGCAGCGACGTTCACTGTGGCCCCGGTTGCCTCTTCAAATTCGGGGATTTTGGTGTAGAGCTTCTCGTATGCGCCGCCGCCGATGAAATAGGCATTGAGGACCACGCCCTCGAAAGGCTTTTCCTCCTGCGCCGGACCGCTGGCTCCCGCTCCCATCGTCGGGATGGAAAGCAACAGCGCTATCAATAAAAATACGCTGACTTTGCGTAACATCTTTTTTTCCTCCTTACGGATAGCTTTAACAAAGTTGGTTTACTCCAAAGGCCCAATCGTTTTAAACCGCATACATCCCTTTCGTCACCTCGATAGCCATCACCTCCCTCCTCTAATGACTCCTATTCCCCATAAGTCTAATCCAGCCAGCCGTGCTCCCAGGCGGTCTCATACATAGCCAGGATGTTTTCCAGCGGGATCTCCGGTAACAGGTGTTGGGTAGGAGAAATGGTGAACCCCCCCACCTCACGGAAGGTTTCAATGCGGTCCAGAACCTCCTGGCGCACATCTTCGGGCCTGCCAAAGGGGAGAGTCTGCTGAGTATCTATCGAGCCGTGGAAGCACAATTGGCCCCCGAACTTCTGCACCAGTTCTTTGGGGTCCATGCCATAGGCTCGCACCTGCACCGGCTCGATGATGTTCAGCCCGATTTCCATCATGTCGGGCAGGAACTCGACCACGCTCCCGCAGGAATGGTGCATGATGAGCAGGTCGTACTCCTTAGCCAGATCGTAGAGGCGCTTGAGGTAGGGCTTGACGAATTTGCGCCACATCTTCAGGCCGATGAGCGGGCCGTTCTGCGTGCCGTAGTCGTCTCCCATGAAGAAGATGTCAATCTTATCCCCGGCCTTCTCGTACATGCGCTTTGAAATATCGTAAAAGAAATCAGTGGTACGCTTTATCAATTTATGGGCTAAATCCGGGTCATCGTACAGCATCATGAAGAACTTTTCCATGCCCACCAGCTCGGCTGCGGCCTCTAAGAACCAGGCCCATCCTCCGCCATAGACGGCATACTCTTCAAAACGTTCGCACTCTTCGGCGAAGACGTCGTAATCCCACATATTGGCCGTGGGCCAGGGGTAGGCTTCCAGGTCTTTTTCCGATTCCAGGTGGGCCAGCGGGCGCTGGAGAGGATAGCCGAAATCGCCCACCCCGGCGCGGGGGATGCCGAAGTAATCGGTGGGAATCCCTTCCTCGTTGACCATCTCCGGCCCGATCCAGGCCGGACGCGCCCAGCGGAAATCCACGCGGAGCTTTTCCAGCATCCCAAGCTGGTCCGCGCCGAAGTGGTCTTGCACCCGCTGGTAAACCTCTTCGCAGGCGCAGAAGTCGATGGGGATGCGATCCGGCTTTTCAAAATGGTAAGTTTTTAGCACCCTTTCTTTGGAAGTCATGCGTTCTTTTCTCGCCATATACCTTCTCCTTAAAAAACTATAATCATCCTCGCCCCCCTCCAGCTCCAGGTGAAGGGGGTTCAGATGAAGGTTTCAAATCTCCAGGTCAAACTCTTCCCAATCCAGGGGGTAAAGAACCCTGAGCTTCCTCACCGCCACAATTATACTCGATGCGCTAAAAAAGGGCAAGGGTGTTGCTCTGGAGTGTACCCATAAGTAGATTGTCAAATAGTTTTGCTACAGATCAAACAGGCTGAGTTGGCTACCCTTCAGAGTAAGTTTTTCTCCACCGGCCACGCGATGGGCGTATCTGGTCGTTTCCGGCAGCCTGTAACCCCGGCAGCAGTTCAAGACGTAATCTATAGCCGACTCCAGGTCGATCTTATGGCCGATGGAAACGTAGAGAGGTTGAACGTTGGTGCGGGTACGCACTACCGCCCCGATGACCTCTTGACCATCATACAGATGAACCCAGGAGCCAGCTTCGGCAGCCGGCTGGCGATGGGTACCGCATAGACGCGATTTGGCGCAGCCGATGCTGGGCTTATCGATCACCAGCCCCAAGTGGGTGGCAATGCCCAGGCGGCGAGGATGGGCAAAGCCCTGCCCGTCACAGATAAACAGGTCTGGCTCCGTTTCCAACTTTTCCAGAGCGGCCAGGACGACCGGGGCCTCACGGAAGGCCAGCAGACCAGGGACGTAAGGGAAACTGACAGGCAGCTCCGCCAGACTTTGATCGATGGGAGCGAGCTGAGGGTAGCTGAGCACTACTATGGCCGCCCGCACCGTGTTCCTGTTTTTAAGCCCCACGTCTACGCCGGCCACGGTGCTGACCTGGCTGAAAGTCCTTTCCCTTAGCACCTGGCGGCGTAAGTGGTGTTGTATCTTTACGGCTTCTTCCCGAGAAACGTCCCAGCGATGAAGAGGGTTGACTTTCATTAGAAGATTCCTCCCTTCCCCTATAAATTTAACACAAAAATTATCCCCTGGCAAGTTTGACAGAGCCTTCGTTTTGGTGTAATATATAAACACCTGCTTATGTTTTTGGACATAAAAAAGGGGGATGGCTTTGAGGGATGAGGCGATAAATGGGGCGGCGGCGGGAATAGAACCCTCTGAGGCGCAGTGGGAGATTAGCAAAAAAGACCTGAAAGAAGCCAGGGCGTATTTCAGAGCGCTGGGAGATTATGCGCGCCTGCGCATTCTTATAAAATTGTCAGAGGCTGGAGAGATGAACGTTTCCAGGTTGGGCAAAGCGCTTAAAATCAGCCAGCCTCTCGTCTCCTGGCATTTACGCAAACTCAGAAAGGTCGGCCTGGTCAGGATCAGAAAAGCAGGCCGTCAGGTTTATTGCTCGCTGGATAAGAAGAAATTCGAGCATTATCAACGTTGGTTGGCCGACATTCTGGCCTCATGATTAGA
>DAOULT010000078.1:0-23624 GCA_034417895.1 Anaerolineae bacterium
GTAGTAACGACTTTAGTCGTTTGTCGTTTCGAATCCAATAGTAACGACTGAAGTCGTTACTACGAACTCAAAGCCTGGAGTCGGTGTTACCCAATTAAAAAATCAAAAATCATAAGTCGTTACTACAAGCTATCAAAATCTGTATGGCGGAGTAGTAGTATTATTTTGCGCTGCATAAGCCGCCGTTTCGTGTTGCTCCAGGCCGGAGCCATTTGGGCCATATCAAAGCGTCCCCCTTACCCTTCCCCGGCGGCAGACGGCTATCTCACTGTCGCCGGGGCGCGGGTCTAGCCGCCCGCTCGGGGGACCGCATCCCCTTTCTCCCCCTCCTCAACAACGAACGCTCGTTGTTTGAGGAGGGGGAGCCTTTTGGTTAGAAGGTAAAAAATTTCTAACCTTGCCAAATTTTAAGGTTGGAGCCCCTTTTTGCCCTTGCAATCCTGCTCCCTTTGTGGTATATTAAAAAGCGTGTAAGCCACAATATCTTGTGCCGATCCATGGATCAGGCACAACATGTTGTGGTCTACTCATCGCCAAGTGCTGGTCTGTCAATCCCCCGGAGTTCTCTTCCCCGCCAGGAGGGGTACCTTGCAAATTTCTCAGCGCTTTTCAACACAAGGGATGATGTCCGGTGAAATGTCCTTATTGCGACAAAGCCGATTCAAGGGTTGTTGATACCCGTGCAGTGGGCGACGGTATCCGTCGCCGCCGGAAATGTCAGGTTTGCGGTCAGCGTTTTACCACCTACGAACAGTGGGCCAGCAACGATCCACTGGTGGTCAAGAGCGATGGCCGACGAGAAGAGTTCGACCGCCAGAAGCTCCTCAGCGGCGTGCGTAAAGCCTGCGCCAAGCGTCCCATCGCCAGCGAGGACATCGAGAAGCTGGTAGATCAGGTGGAGTGCAAAGTCTACGCTCTGGGCAAGGCCGAGATCAAAAGCAAGACCATCGGCGAGATGGTGTTGGTGAGGCTGAAAGAATTGGACGAAATAGCCTACATCCGCTTCGCTTCCGTCTACTTGCCTTTGGCCGATCTGGAGAGCATAAAAGTGGAGGTGGATCGCTTGCTGGGGCGTCACTGATTCAGGGGCATCACTCTGTCGAAAAGAGGCATCAATTGGGTGATAGCTGCCAGGAATTCGTCTAAAGGCACCACTTCTCCCTGGGCCGCTTCTTCCCGGCGACGCTGCAACTCATCGACCAGACCCGGCGTCATCAATATTTCTAGCGTTTCCAGTTCCGCCGGGCTCAGACTCTCGATGATACGAGCCAAAAGTTCCAAATTCACCGTGTTGTCGTTGTTCCAAAGCGTCATAGAACTCAAATCCGAAATTGCGATAGACATTTATCCCCTCGTCGCAAAGTATTTCTCAACCTCTCTACGATATTATACCACTTGAGGAGCAATATGACAAGTCCATCAACCGAGCAGGAGGCCAACGTGCTTGCCCCGTCCTATGTCGATTTGAAACTATCGGAGAACGCCCTGACCGTTCTGGAAAGAAGGTATCTGCGAAAAGACGAAAACCGCCAGATCATCGAAAGGCCGGAGGAAATGTTCCGGCGGGTGGCGCGGGCGGTGGCCGAAGCCGACCGCGCGTTCGACCCGGCTGCCGACCTGGAGGAGACGGCCAGGGTTTTTTACCAGTTGATGGTCAGCCTGGATTTCCTGCCCAATTCACCCACTTTGATGAACGCCGGCACCGAATTAGGGCAACTGAGCGCCTGTTTTGTCCTGCCCGTCGAGGATGACATGACCAGCATCTTTGAGGCGGTCAAGAATACGGCCCTGATCCACCAGAGCGGCGGGGGTACCGGCTTCGCTTTTTCTGGGCTGCGTCCGGCTGGCGACGTGGTCAAATCCACGGGTGGCATCGCCAGCGGCCCGATCTCCTTCATGCGCGTCTTCGATACGGCCACCGAAACGATAAAACAGGGCGGCACCAGACGGGGCGCTAACATGGGCGTTTTGCGGGTCGATCATCCCGATGTCATGGATTTCATCACCTGCAAGGCGGAGGAAGGAGCTTTCAACAATTTCAACATCTCGGTGGGCCTGACCGATAAATTTATGCGGGCTGTAGAGGAGAACGGCGAATACGAGCTGATCAACCCCCGTACCGGGCAGGCGGCCAGGAGACTGCGGGCCAGGCCAGTCTTTGAGACCATGGCCGAGATGGCCTACCACAACGGCGAGCCAGGGATCATCTTCCTGGACCGCGTGAACGAGTTTAACCCTATCCCGGCGTTGGGCCGCATCGAGAGTACCAACCCATGCGGCGAGCAACCGCTGCTGGCCCACGAAAGCTGCAACCTGGGCTCCATCAATCTGGCCCACATGGTGGTCGAGGGAACTGTAGACTGGACCAGGCTGGAGAGGACGGTCAAACAGGCCGTTCACTTCCTGGATAACGTCATCACCGTCAACAAGTTTCCCTTAGAAGCTATTCGGGAGACTACGCTCCGCACCCGTAAGATCGGCCTGGGGGTGATGGGTTTCGCCGACCTGCTGGTGAAACTGGCTATCCCCTACAACTCCGAGGAGGCGGAGAGCATGGCCGAAACGGTGATGGAAGCCCTCAACTACTGGAGCAAGGAAGCCTCCATCGAGTTGGCCGCCAGACGGGGGAGTTTCCCCGCTTTCGAGCAGTCCATCTACAGCGAGGGACGCCTGCCTACTCCCAGCAGGCAACCCCGGAAAAACGAACATGACAGCCGGCCAGACGGAGCGCCCGACCTGGATTGGGAAGCCCTGCAAGAACGCCTCCGTCGGGAGGGGTTACGTAACGCCACCACCGTTACAGCGGCTCCTACTGGTTCGATCAGCATTATTGCGGGCGTCGGGAGCGGCATCGAGCCTTTCTTTGCCCTGGTCTATACCCGCAACATTCTGGATAACGACCATCTGCTGGAGATCAATCCCCTCTTTGAGCAGGCAGCCCAAGAGCGAGGCTTCTACAGCCAGGAGTTAATGCGCCGCGTGGCTGAAGAGGGGAGCATCCAGGATATAGAAGAGATACCGGTTGACGTGCGCCGCCTCTTCGTCACCGCCCACGACGTTTCGCCGCAATGGCACATCCGCATGCAGGCCGCCTGTCAGCGATACACCGACAACGCGGTTAGCAAAACGATCAACATGCCCAATTCCGCCACCGTGGAGGACGTGCATCAGGCTTACCTGCTGGCCTACCAGACTGGCTGCAAGGGGCTTACCCTTTACCGTGATGGCAGCCGCGACGTCCAGGTGTGGACCAAGGGCCAGCAGGCGGCTGACCCCCCCGACCCTGACGTCAAGAGGCCACGGCCCCGGCCAACCATGACCTACGGCCTGACGGAAAAGATCGTTCTGGGCTGCAATCGCACCTTGTACGTGACGATCAACGAGGATGAGGTGGGACTGTGTGAGATTTTCTTGCAGATGGGTAAAAGCGGAGGCTGCACGGCCTCTCAGTCGGAAGCTATCGGACGGCTCATCTCCCTGGCTTTGCGCTCTGGGATCGAGACTAAAGCGATCATCAAACAGCTCAAGGGCATTCGTTGCCCCTCTCCCTCCTGGCACAACGGAGGCCCAACCCTGTCCTGCTCCGACGCCATCGCCAAATCCATCGAACGTCATCTCAACGACAGACGTGACCCGGAGGAGCAGGTGGTCATCAAAAGCCTGGTCGATATCTGCCCCGAATGCCCAGAGTGCGGCGGCCTGATCGAATTGGTCGAAGGCTGCGCCATGTGTCGCCTGTGTGGCTATTCCCAGTGCGGCTGATAAAACCGCTGGCACGAAGCCAGGCGGCTCGCTCCTCTTCGGGAGCAGTGGGAGCACGACTTACGAGGACGGACTGCGTAGCCGTTCCAGTTCGGCCCGCAGCCGTTCCAGTTCAGCAGCGGCCTCGGCTGGAGTCAACAGTTTCTCGCCTGTGGCCGCATCATACAACCGCAATCGTTCCGCCTCCACCCGTAGCTCCAGGCTCAGCGCTTCGCTACGCAGGGGTCTGTCTTCCAATTCGACGTATTGGCCGCCGGTCAGCCGAAATCCCCGCAGGAGCGGCTGCAAATACTCCGCCAGAGGGTCAAACAGAAAATATTCTCGCACACCCAACCACTCGTACAAAGCCCGTTTGGTGCCCAGGTCTTCCCAGCGGGTGCTTTCTGAGGTCAGCTCGATGACCACCTCGGGTACCCGGCCCTCCTCCCACACCTTGTACACCCGCCGATCACCACGGGGCACGCCCCGCACCACGAACACATCCGGCGCAACCGAGGCTTTAGAATTGTGTTCTTCGTAATAGATAAATAAGTTGCCAGCCACGTAAACCTGGGGATCGTCGCGGAAGTGCTGCTTGAGGGCGAAAATCAAGTCGGTCATCTGCTCACGATGAGCATCTGTCTCAGCCATTGGCCTCCCATCTGATTCAGGATATACAACGGTTTCAGTCTGTACCTGAGCTAGTTCCATACGCCCCCCCTCTTATCATGCTGACCTGCGCTTATTATACCACCTTCGGGCACAAGTTGACAAATCGGGAAAATCATTTATCATTAGGGGGTTATGATCTGCACTCGCCTGCGGATAAAGAGATCGGAGATGAAGATGGATACCAGAAAGGGATATAGTCTCCGCACCTGCGCCACGGCAGGAGACATCGCCGCCGGGCTGGCTGAACTGTACACTCTCACCTTTGGCGCCTGCGAGGGAGAGCTGGCCCTCTCCGACGAAGAATTAATGCGCTGGCTGCTGAGTGGGCCGGGAGCAGCCTCGGAGCTGAGCCTGGTCGCTCTGGCTCAGGGACAGGTGGTGTCCTGTGTCTACCTGGAGGTGGTAGAGATGCCCCTGGCCGGTCGGTCGGCCAGGGTGGGTCTGGTCGATATGGTAATGACCCATCCAGACCATCGTCGCCGAGGGCTGGCCCGCTGGTTGTTGGAAGAATGTATTGCTCGCCTCTCTCGACAAGGTGGTTTCGACGCTGCTTTTCTCTACACCGAACCTGACTCCATTGCTTTTCACCTCTACCGCAAGCTGGGGTTTGTATCCTGGGCTGAGATCTGCGGTTACACCCTGGACGTTGCAGCTTCTCAGCCGGGGCCATCCCTGGCCTTTCGTCGCGCAGGAGCCGCTGACCGCGAGCGGCTGCAAAATTTCATCAACGATTACTACGTTGCTCACGACAGTTTCGTCTCCCTGGACGACGCCCTCTGGCGCTGGCGAAAGGAAGGCCGTCCTTCTTCTATACCGACCGCCGTCTATCTCCTGGAAGATGAGCAAGGGACTCCGCGAGCCACAGCCACGATTTGCGCCGCGCCTTTGAACGCGGAACATGGCGTACAAACGACCCAAATCCTGACCGACGTAGCTTTCCATAGTTCTTACCCGCCCCAAGGCGCGGCCGAGATATTGAGCGCTCTGTTAACGTCAGAGCTACCATCGGGAGCGCCGACAATGACCATGTGCGGCTCCAATGACTACCGCCTGCGTACCATCTTCGAGGTCTGTGGCTTCCAGCAGGAGCTAAGTGCCCCGGCTCTCCTGCTTCCCTTGAGCGCGGTGGGTCAGAAGGCGGTAGCGGAAGGGCCACGGCCTCTGTATACCTCCAGCGCATGGTGGATAGGGGTATAAGCATTCCAGGGTCTCGGATGGCCGGGACACAAAAGGCCGGGTATCGGACCAGGAGAGCAAGGTGGGCCGCCAGACACGCTTTATTCCAGGTCTTTTGCCAGTTGTTTGCTCCCCTGTTAGTTAATGGAAAGGTACGTTTGTCTTTCCGCCAGATTTGGGGTAAAATAAGTAAACAAACGCCAAAAGGAGTAGAACATGCCTGAAACTGTGGCCCAGATCGTCTACTTTGAGAAGCCAGGGGCGGCCAACACAGAGCGCACCCTGGAGATAGCCAAAAAGCGGGCCGAGGAGTTGGGAATCAAGACCATCCTGGTAGCCACCACCCAGGGAGATACCGGGGCGCGGGCTGCGGAACTCTTTCAGGGCTGTAAAGTTATCGCCGTCACCCATTCCGCTGGCTTCGTGGAGCCCAACTCTCAGGAGTTGACTGACGAAAACCGGGCGGCCATCGAGTCCGCCGGGGGCGTGGTCCTGACTTGCCAGCACGCCTTTGGGGGGGTAGGGCGAGCCGTGCGCAAGAAATTGAACACCTACGAGTTAGAGGAGGTCGTGGCTCACACCCTGCGCATCTTCGGCCAGGGCATGAAAGTGGTGTGCGAGATAGCTCTCATGGCCGCCGACGCCGGACTGGTGCGCACCGACGAGGAGATTATCGCCATCGCCGGCACCGGGCGGGGAGCGGATATGGCGGTCGTTATGCGCCCCACTAACGTCCAGACTTTCTTCGACCTGGAAATTCTGGAGTTCCTGTGCCGGCCGGGTGGGAGCGCCCTGGCTTGGCGCGGCCAGGGGTAAAATGGGAAGCGCATTGCCCAATTTTACCCTCGTGATGCAAAGCGCCGGGGGCCACATCTGTTGGAAAGATTAAGAGAAAGAAGGGAGGTCACATAATGTCTGGTCGAGGACGTGGCGGAGGCGGAGGCGGAGGCCGTGGTGGCGGTGGGGGCGGAGGCCGTGGCGGCGGTGGGGGGCGCATGGGCGGCACCCGGCCAGGCGCCGGCCCGAGCGGCAATTGCCTGTGTCCCAACTGCGGGCACAAGGTACCCCATCAGATAGGGCAACCATGCTACGACATAAGTTGCCCCCAGTGCGGCACCAAAATGATCCGCGAATAATTGTAGTACGATGCTGAATGCCTAAACAATAGTTTGGTAGACCACCGAAATTTGCAAATAAGGAGTGGGCGTCTGCCCCTCCCGAAAAATAATATACTACGAGGAGTAAAAACTATGGAGATCAAAAGACCTACTCTGGACGATTTGGACCTGAGCCTGGGCAAGCGCACCAGGCTGCATCGACTTCTGTACGAGCATGGGCCGGGCAACGGCGCAGCGTTGTTCCTGCCCATCGATCAGGGGTTGGAACATGGCCCCATAGATTTCTTCCCCAACCCGGACAGCAAGGATCCCGAATTTCAGTTGCGTCTGGCTAAAGAGGGCGGCTATTCTGGCATCGTGTTCCACATTGGCCTGGCTGCCAAGTACATGCGTGATTACGTGGGCGATGTGCCGCTGATTCTCAAACTCAACGGCAAGACCACCATCCCGCCCGATGACTACGCCCTCTCGCCCCAGACAGCCACCGTGGAGGACGCCGTGCGCCTGGGAGCCGACGCCGTGGGGTACACCATCTACGTGGGTTCGCCTGCTCAGGCTGAGGATTTTATCCAGTTCCACCAAATCCGCGCCGACTGCGAACGCTACGGTATGCCGCTCATCGTGTGGGCCTATCCGCGCGGCGAAGCGGTGGAGACCGAAAAAGTGGGCGGACGAGATAGCCTCTACGCCGTGGACTACGCCGCCCGCGTGGCCAACGAACTGGGAGCCGACATAGTAAAACTGAACGTCCCCAAGTTCGAAACCGCTGAAAAGAGAGGCCGTAAACCATACGCCGACCTGGAGGACGTCGATTACTTCAAGGCCGTGCAAAGGGTAGTGCAATCGGCGGGCAAGACTCTGGTTCTCTTCTCTGGAGGGAGCAAGATCAGCGACGAAGATTTAATGGAAAAAGCGCAGATCTGCATGGAAGCCGGAGCCACGGGGCTGATCTTTGGCCGCAACATGTGGCAGCGTCCCTTCGAAGAGGGCCTGGAAATGACGGCCAAAATCAAAGACATGATGATGAAGTTCGGCGCCTAAAATCAGCAGCAAGCACTAAGAGCCACAGAGAGCCACAGAGAACACAGAGGCGGACCTTCTCTCCGTGCGCTTTGTGCTCTCTGTGGCTTAACAGATCGTTATCATCTACATTCCATCCCCACCCTGGGCTAAAATCTCCCCCGCACTAACAAGAAAGGAATGTTTGTTACAATTATGAAATTGACTGAGAATTTACGCATTGGACTGACCCTCCCTGATATTACGCTGCCTTTTTTCGTTATCCTGAGCAAAGGGGCCGAAGAGAAAGCCGCCGAGTTGGGCCTTGAGCTGGTCTCTGCCCATCCTACCCCGTATTCCGTGGCCGAACAGACATCGATCATTGAGGATTTCGTGCGCCAGGAAGTGGATGCTATCGTCATTGCCCCCATGGACTCCCAAAGCCTCGTTCCGGCGGTAGAAAAAGCCAACCAGGCCGGCATCCCGGTCGTGGCCGTGGACGTGGAGATATGGGGTGGGGACATCGCCTGCTCGGTACAGACCGACAACCTCAGGGGTGGGGAGTTGGCCGGGGAGTACATCGTCGAGCATTTGGGACCCAAAGGCCAGGTAATCAGCATTCGGGCCTATCAGCTTGATCAGGCCGACATCCACCGTTCGGAGGGGCTGCACAATGTGCTGGACCGCTATCCAGACCTGGAGATCGTCTTTGAACGGGCAGTCGGTTGGACGGTAGAAGATAGTCGGCGAGTCACGGCCGAAGCCCTGCGCGCCCACCCCGAGGCTGACGCTCTTTTTGCCGTCAACGACCCGCTGCTGCTAGGCGCTCTCCAGGCCATCAAAGAGGCCGGAAAGTTGGACCAGATGTTAATCGTGGGCTTTGACGTCATGCCCGAAGTCCTGGTGCTCATCGACAAGGGCGAAATCGAGGCCAGCGTGAAGCAGTTCCCGGACAGGATGGGAGCGGTGGGAGTGGAAATGGCCCTCAAAGCGGCACGCGGGGAGGAAGTCCCGGCCGAAGTGAGTATCGACGTGGCCCTCGTCAGCCAGGACAACGTACACCAGGCGGCCATAGAGAACGTGCAATCTTTGGCCGGTCTGATCGAGGACTTGATCCGCGCCAGGCTCAAAGCCGAAGCGACGAATACCCAACTCCTGGCCCTCCACCAGTTAGCCATCAAGATAAACACCCGCCCCGATCTGGAAACCCTTCTGGAAGAGATTATACACGGGGTGGTGAACTTGCTGAAAGCAGACGCCGGAGCCCTCCTCCTCCTGGACGAAAAACGGGAGGTGCTGACCATCAGGGCCAGCCACGGCCTGAGCGACAGATTGGTGGAAGGCACCCGCGATAGGGTGGGAGAAAGCATCGCTGGCCGGGTGGTTCAGGACGGACAGGCCATTATCGCCAATGATATCCCCAACAATCCCCTGTTCTACAATCCCTCTGCACGAGATGAGGGTTTGCTGGCCTGCATCAGCACCCCCATAATCGTAGGGGGAGAGATCATCGGCACCCTGGATGTGCACAGCAAAACAGAGCGCCAGGCTTTCAGCCAGGATCATCTTCAGATTCTCTCTCTCCTGGCTAACCAGGCGGCAACGGCGTTGGATAATGCCCACCTTCTGGAGCAGGTACAACGGCAAAGCCAGGAGATCATCGAGGTTCAGCGCCAGGCCCTCCGCGAGCTATCGACTCCCATCGTGCCTATCAGCGACGAGATCGTAGCCATGCCCCTCATCGGCAGCATAGATACCGCCCGCGCTCAGCAGATCATGGAAGCCCTGCTGGTAGCCATCAGCCGCTATCAGGCCGAGGTGGTGATTATCGACATCACTGGGGTGCCGGTGGTCGATACCGGGGTGGCTAACCACCTGTTGCAGACCACCCAGGCGGCCAGGCTGTTGGGGTCGCGGGTGGTGCTGACGGGCATTGCTCCTGAAGTGGCGCAGACCATCGTGAGCCTGGGGGTGGACCTGTCGAGCATCGTCACCAGGAGCAATCTCCAGAGCGGCATTGAATACGCCCTGGCCCTGGCGCACAAGCGCATCGTGGCAAAAGGAGGATAGTAGTTACTACCATGCAATCGACTGAGAATGTATGCATTGGACTCACTCTTCTTGACATTACAATGCCCTTCTGTATCATCCTGAGCAAAGCGGCCGAGGAGAAGGCTGCCGAGCTGGGTATCGACTTGGTCGCTGTTTATCCTGCTACGCATACCGCGGCCGAACAGATATCGATCATCGAGGAGTTCGTGCGCTAGAAAGTGGATGCCCTCATCATCGGGACCGTGGACTCACAGGGCATCGTCCCGGCGGTAGAAAAAGCCAACCAGGCTGGGCATCCCGGTCATCGCCGTAGACATGGCAATATGGGGCGGGGACATCGCCTGCACGGTACAGACCGACAACCTCAAGGGCGGAGAGTTGGCCGCAGAGTACATCGCCAAACGGTTGGGATACAGAGGCAAAGTAATCAACATTCAAGGCCCTCACATTTATCAGACCAGCCTCCATCGTTCGGAGGGGCTGCATAACGTCCTGGGCCGCTACCCGGACCTGGAAGTCGTCTTTGAACGGGAAACCGATTGGAATACGGCAGAAAGTGGTCGGCAGGCCATGGCTGAGGCCCTAAACGCCTGCCCTGAGACCGAGGCCCTTTTTGCCACCGCCGACCCGCTGCTTCTGGGCGCTCTCCAGGTCGTCAAAGCAGCCGGCCGGGTCAGATGATAATGGTGGGCTTCGACGCCCTGCCTGAAGTCCTGGCGCTCATCCACCAGGGTGAGGTCCAGGCCAGCGTGAAGCAGTTCCCGGATAGGATGGGAGCCATAGGGGTGGAAATGGCTCTCAAAGCCATCCGGGGGGAGGAAGTCCCGGCCCAGGTCGATACCGGCGCGGTTCTCATCAGCCGGGACAACGTATCTGAGGCGGCCATAGAGAGCCTGCAAGCTTTGGCCGGTCTGACCGATGACCTGATCCGCGCCAGAGCCGAAGCCGAAGCGATGAACGCTCAACTGCAACGGCAAAGCCAGGAGATCATCGAGGTTCAGCGCCAGGCTCTCCGCGAGCTATCGACCCCCATCGTGCCCATCAGCGAAGAGATCGTAGCCATGCCCCTCATCGGCAGCATAGACACCGCCCGCTCTCAGCAGATCATGGAGGCCCTGCTGATAGCCATCAGCCGCTATCAGGCCCAGGTGGTGATTATCGACATCACCGGGGTGCCGGTGGTCGATACCGGGGTGGCTAACCACCTGTTGCAAACCGCCCAGGCCGCCGGGATGTTGGGGTCGCAGGTGGTGCTGACGGGCATTGCTCCCGAAGTGGCGCACACCATCGTGAGCCTGGGGGTGGAGCTGAGGGGCCTTGCCACCAGAAGCAATCTCCAGAGCGGCATTGAATACGCCCTGGGCCTGGCGCACAAGCGCATCGTAGCCCTCTAGATGGCAGCGAGCGATAGAGACGCAGGTACATTTTGCGGAAAGTGTTCGATTCAGAGCTGGCCGTCGGGCGAGTCCTGGGAACGTGGGGTGACGTGCGAAAGGACGATGTAGGCCAGGGTCGAATACAAGAGTACCTGAAAGCCCAGTTTGAACAGGGGCAGATACCAGGGCTGTATCATCCCCAAAATGCCCAGGAACAGGCCGGCGATGATGCAGTACATCAGCACCGAGTAGAGACGCTCGCTCATAGTTATAACTCCCGCTATATCAGGTGCCTCTAGACCCAGGTTTTTGCTGAAAAACCTGGGTTCCTATTTTCTCACCCTCAACGCCTGTTCGGTCTGGCGGTCAAAGACGTGCAGCCGATCCAGATTCGGGATGAGCCAGACAGGCTGACCCGGCTCAAACTGGATGTCGGGTGAAGCCTTCACCTTGACAGTGTCCTCGCCCACCTGCACGTCTACAATCGTGCGGTCGCCGAGCGGCTCCAGGACGAAGACCGTCCCCGCCAGGCTGCCGGGTTGTGGCTCCGACTTCAGGGCCACGTCTTCCGGTCGAAGGCCCAGGATCAGGCGAACGCCTGCGGCTTTGCGGATGGCCTCGGGCACGCCCTCCGGCACGGCGATGGCCCACTTGCCATTCAGAGCGCGCAACAACGAACGTTCGCCCTCGGCGGCGTCTTCCGTCACCAGGGTGCAGTCCAGGAAATTCATCCTGGGGAAACCCACAAACCCGGCCACAAAGCGGTTGACCGGGTAGTTGTACACTTCGGGCGGCGAGCCGACCTGCTGCAAACGGCCCTCATTCAGCACCGCGACGCGGTCAGCCATGGCCATGGCTTCCGTCTGATCGTTGGTCACGTAGAACAGCGTGGTGTGGAATTCCTGGTGCAGACGCTTTAGCTCGGTGCGCATCTCCACCCGCAGCTTGAAGTCCAGGTTGGTCAAAGGCTCGTCCATCAAAAAGGCGCGCGCCTGACGCACCATAGCCCGCCCCAGGGCCACGCGCTGCTGTTCACCGCCGGACAGTTGAACCGGCCGGCGGTCTAGCAGGTGTTCGATGTGCAACAAAGCTGCCACCTGACGCACCCGCTGCTCGATCTCACTTTTCGAGAGGGCGCGCGCCTCCAGCGGGAAAGCCATGTTTTGAAAGACGGTCTTACGCGGATACAGGGCGTAACTCTGGAACACGAAGGCCACGTTACGCTCCGCCGGCGAGACCCCATTCATCGGTTGGCCGTCGAACTTGACTTGACCGTCATCGGGCTTCTCCAGGCCAGCCACACAACGTAAGGTGGTGGTCTTGCCGGCGCCGTTGGGGCCGAGCAGCACCAGGAACTCGCCGTCGGCGATTTCGAGCGTCAGATTATCGATGGCCGTCACAGGGCCAAAGCGTTTCGTCAAATTTACAATTTCAAGGTGAGCCATAGAATTACCTCAATGCCTTGCCGCTGGCCGCATCAAAGACGTGCAGACGCGACGATTCAAGATTCACCCCCACCCCTTGCCCCACGTCCAGTTCGAGCGTGGCCGGGGCTTTAGCCAGCATCAGGTGCCCCCCGGCGAACCGCAGGCCGTAGATGGTCTCGTCGCCTAGCGGCTCGCGGACGTACACCTCGGCCCGTAGATCGCCCGCCGCCGGGTCAGGAACGATGTGCAGGTCCTCAGAACGAGCCCCCAATTTGAGGGGCGTCTTGGGAGGCAGTTTTTCGGCCAGATTGGTGTCAATCGGCAGGCGGAACTCGCCGCCGGAGTTGACCAGGGACGGGCCGTCATCCAGAGTGACATCCAGGAAGTTCATGGGCGGCGAACCGATAAAACCAGCCACGAACAGGGTGGCAGGATGGTTGTATACCTCTAAAGGCGTGCCTGCCTGTTCCAGTTTGCCCAGGTTCATCACCGCAATGCGTCGCCCCATGGACATGGCTTCCGTCTGGTCGTGGGTGACGTATAAGGTGGTGGTGCCAAGTTCCTGCTGTAGATGCTTGAGTTCTACGCGCATGTCCGCCCGCAGAGAAGCGTCCAGATTGGTGAGCGGCTCGTCCAGGAGAAAGGCCTGGGGCCGCCGCACAATGGCCCGTCCCAGAGCCACCCGCTGCTGCTCGCCGGACGACAGGCGGCCAGGACGGCGGCCAAGCAGATAGTCGATTTTGAGCAAGCGCGCCGCTTTGTGCACGCGCTCGTCCGCTTCGGCTTTGGGCGCTCCTGCCGCCCGCAGGGGAAAGGCAATGTTGTCGTAGGCCCTGAGATGCGGATAGAGAGCGTAAAACTGGAACACGAAAGCGATATCGCGATCGGCGGGCCGCAGGTCGTTCACCAACTGGTCGCCGATCCGGATGTCGCCAGATGTTTGACGCTCCAGGCCAGCCACGCAGCGCAGCGTGGTGGTCTTGCCGCACCCCGAAGGGCCGAGCAGCACCAGGAACTCCCCATCAGCAATGTGCAGGCTGATGTCATTTACCGCTACTGTGCCGCCCGGAAAGATTTTGACCAGATGTTCGATCTTTACTTCAGCCATTATCGCCTCACAGCTCCAAAGGTTACACCCCGCAGGAGGTGGTTGCGCACCAGGAAAGTGAAAATGACGATGGGGGCCACGAACACTACCGTAGTGGCCGTCATGCGTCCCCATTCCGTGCGTCCATAGCCCACGATGCCGTACAGGAAGGGCGTCACGGTGGTGTATTTATTCGGGTTGAGCAACTGCACGAACACAAACTCGTTCCAGGCCGTGATGAGCACGAACACCGCCGTCACCAGCATAGGCGGGATGGCTTCGGGAATGACGATCTTCCACACCGCTTCCAGGCGGGAGTAGCCGTCGATCATGGCTGCCTCTTCGTATTCGCGCGGGATTTCGTCGAAAAAGCCTTTCATCATCCACACCACGAAGGGCAACCCCATCGTCACGTACAGCAGGGTGATGCCGTGCAGGGTGTCCCGCAGTCCTATCTCTTTGAACATCAGGAAGATGGGAATCACCGTCACCACGGGCGGCAACATGCGGGTGCTGAGGATGAAGAACAGCAGGTCGCTTTCGCCCTTGATGCGGAAGCGTGAGAAGGCGTAGGCCGCCAGCGTGCCCAGGAGCACGGCCAGCACCGTGGCCGTCCCGCTGATGAGCACGCTGTTGAGGAGCTTACCGGGCAACTCGCTAGGCTGGGTGGCCGTCCCGAACTGTGAAACCTGCATCTCGACCAGGACTTCTTCGAAGTTGAAGAGCGTGGGCTGGAACTGCGCCCACGGGATGAAGCGGGGCGGCAGTTGGGTGATATCGGGGCGCTGCTTGAAGGCGGTAACGAATATCCAATAGAGGGGGAAGAGGAAGAAGAAAAGCACCACCACCACCGCCGCCCAAAACAGGATTCGATTCAGGAGGGAACGGCTTTGTGCCTGTCCAGAGTTCATAATAAATATCCTCCCTGCCTCAGACTTCTTCGGCCCTGGCCTGATTGATGGCCCGAATCAGCAAGTTAGCCAACGCAATGATGACCACGAGCATGACGTAGCCCAGGGCCGAGGCGCGTCCGGTGCGGAAGTCACCAAAGGCGATTTTATATAGATGGATGGGCAACACTCTGGTGCCCGGCCCACCGCCCGTCAGCACCCAGGCCAGCTCAAAAAGCTTGTAAGCGTCCATGAGGCGGAAGAGGATGGCAATCAGCAGCAGCGGCCAGACCAGAGGCAAGGTGATGTGCCAGAACTTGAACCAGCCCGAAGCGCGGTCCACGTCGGCGGCCTCGTAGAGATACCTGGGCACCGCCGACAGCCCGGCCAGCGAGATCAGGAACATGAAGGGCGTCCACTGCCAGGTATCGACCACGATCAGGGAGATCATGGAGCTGGTCCGCTCGGTGAGCCAAAAAACGGGCTTCAGTCCGAACACGTCGCGCACGAAATAATTGACGATGCCGATGTCGGCCTGGAACATGAAGCGCCAGAACATGCCCACCACCAGCGGGGCCAGCATCATGGGGATGAGAATGACGGTGGTGATGAACCCGCGCCCTTTGAACTGGCGGTTGAACAGCAGGGCGATGCCAAAGCCGAGCAGGAACTCGGTCGTCACCGTAGGGATGACGAACGTCGCCGATTCCACAAAGCGCCCCCAGACCTTTTTTGAGTTCAACAGGTATTCGTAATTTTCAAGCCCGATCCATTGGGCTTCAGTCCAACTGGGGTCGCTGTTGACGTTGTAACTGGTGAAGCTCAGATAGAGCGACCAGATGAGCGGAAAGATGGTGATGAACAGCAAGAGGAGCATGGTCGGGGTCAGGAACGTTCCTGACAGCAGGCGGTCGCTCAGCCAGCGGAAGCGCAAGCGCGGTTGGGCTTCCGCCGAGATAGCCTGGCTTGAGTCGATAGCTTGATTCACCAATAGACACCTCCAGGATCAGAAAAAGAGATGGGGGGCAGGCCACAAGCAAGCGAGCAGGTGCCCGCCCCCGTACAAAGCGGCTTCAACGCTGGCCCCAGGCCAGGCGGTTTTACTCCGGTGGGCCTTCGGGATAGGCTTCGTCCAGGATTTCCTGCTGCTCGGCGGCGATGTTGTCCAGGGCCTCCTGGGCGCTGACCTGGCCGGTGACGGCCTGGTTCAGCCAGTCGCCCTGCACCTCTAGCATCTGGCTGTACTCAGGCAGGTTCCAGAAGTCCTTCACCAGCTTGTAGGCATCGGCGAAGATGGGGTTGTAGCCGGTCAGGCTCAGGAACTCCTCGGAATCGAGCACCGAGAAGCGGGCGCTGTAGCCGCCCAGCTTCACCCACTCGATCTGGGTGTCAAAGGTGTGGAACCAGGCCAGGAAGGCCAGGGCCGCCTCCGGGTTTTTGCTGTAGGCGCTGACGCTGATGGGCTGGCCGCCCAGGCTCAGGTAGTGCTCCACCTCGGCCGGCGGCACGGCGAAGCCCAGGTTGTCGGCCTGCGGGCAGGTTTCGGGGTTGACCAGGCTGGCGGCGAAACCGACCCAGATGACCGTCATGGCCGCCGTGCCGTTGCAGATGCCGTCCACCACCTCGCTGTAGGTGAAGTTGCCGGCCCCTTCAGGCCCGGTCAGATACAGCTCGCGGGCGAACTCCAGGGCCGCCACGTTCTCTGGGCTGTTGAGCACACCCTCGACCTTGTAGGTCTCCGGATCCCACAGTTCCCCGCCCCAGGACCAGGCGAGCTGGTTCCAGGCGGTCTGGATCTGGTCCAGACAGGCAGGCGTGCCGCACCAGAACCAGGTGAACCCGTCCTGGATCAGGTCGCCCTCTTTGAGAGCCTGGGCCTGCTCCAGCAACTCAGTCCAGGTCTCGGCAGGCTCTAAACCAGCTTCCTCAAAAACGTCCTTCCGGTAGGCCAACACCTGTACGTCGGCAATGGCCGGAACGCCGTAGTACTTGCCGGAGCCGAGTGGATACTCGCCGTAGTAGGTGAGGGCCGCGGGCACGTAGTCGTCCAGCTCCATGTTTTCCTTCATCCAATCGGTCATCTCCAGGACGTGATTGCCCACCACCGCCTCGCCGATAAACTGGCTGTCGAGGACGACCAGGTCCGAGCCACCCTCGGCGGCGAAGTCGGTGAAGATCTGGTCGTGCCACTGGGCGATGGGGATGCAGTTGACGCTGACGTCAGCATCGGGATAGGTGGCCGCCAGTTCCCCCAGAGCGTGGCAGGGCGCCCAGTCGAACCAGATGATGGACAGCTCCGGTTTTTGAGCAGATGTGACCGCCGGTTGGGACGCGGCTACCATAGACAGCAGTACCAGGACGATCACTGTGACCCAGGTGATTCGCTTGTGCAGATACATTTCAGTCTCCTCCTAAACTAATATTGGTAGAGCGCCATCAGGTTGACTGACTCGTCAAAACCTCGATGGCAGAGAACAGTATGCCGCATAAGATGGACAGTTATCAACAAAAATCCCGCTTCCTCACCTCCTTTCGCTCGCTTCTGGTCGAGAGCGTCACCACTAGCTCAGGCCCAGAACACCTCCCCAGGAGACTCAAAGATGCATGCCTCCTTGAGCGCGGCCACGCTCTTAGCCAGACCCTCTTCGACCGACATCAGGGCGTCCTCGTGCTCGATGGAGATGACGTAGTCGTAGCCCACCAGCCGCAGGGCGCTGACGATATCCTTCCAGGTCTTGAGGTCGTGGCCGTAGCCGATGGCGCGGAAGGTCCAGGAGCGCTCCGGGATACGGTCGTAGGGCTTGTTGTCGTTGCAGCCGTTGACCGAAACGTTGGCCTGATCAATGTAAACGTCCTTGCCGTGCACGTGGAAGATGGTCTCGCCCAGCTTGCGGATGGCGGCCACCGGGTTCACCCCGTTCCAAAACAGGTGGCTGGGATCGAAGTTACAGCCGATGACCGGCCCCACCGCCTCTCGCATCCTCAGCAGGGTTTCCACGTTGTAAACCAACATGCCAGGGTGTATCTCGAAGGCCACCTTCAGCCCATGCTCCGCGGCGAACTTTCCCGCCCCCTTCCAGTAGGGGATCGCCACCTCGTTCCACTGGTAGTCCAGTATCTCCAGGAAGTGAGGCGGCCAGGGGCAGGTGACCCAGTTGGGCCTGGTATCGCCCGGCGCGCCGGCAGGCAGGCCGGGGAAGGTGTTGAGCACGGGTACCTCTAACAACTGCGCCAGACGCACCGTTTTGCGGAAAACCTCGTCGGCAAGCTCGGCTATCTCCTTTTTGGGATGGAGAGGGTTGTTGTGACAACTGAAGGCGCTGATGATCAGGCCCCGCGAGGTGATGGCCTCCAGGTATGCCTGGCGACTGCTCTCACTTTCGAGCAGTTCATCCACGGGACAATGATGGCTGCCCGGATAGCCGCCTGTTCCGATCTCGACAGCCGATAAGCCGGCCGCCACCACCCGGTCCAACATTTCCTCAAAGGGCAGATTTTGGAAGGGAACGGTTAACACCCCGATACGCATGGGACAATATCTCCTCTCTGTGATATTTGTTTCGCTCTAAATCACTCCTAACTCGCCCACCACCTCCAGCACGTTAGGTAACGGCTCCCGCCACAACCACGCCGCCCGAAGCCAGAAACCCGACACCACCTGCGAGCGATACACTCCCTCTTCGGCGGCCACGGCTTTATAGCGCCCCTCCTCTTCCAACCGATAAACGTCCATCCGCCGGGCCTGCGGGTCTATCACCCAATACTCGCTCACCCCCGCCTGCTCGTATTCCCAGTACTTCTCGCGCCAGTCGCGGGCGATGCTGTCGGGAGAGACGATTTCGATAGCCAGGTCCGGCGGGCCTTCGACGAATGTCTCGCGGATAATCTCCAGGCGGTCCTTAGCGACAAATAACAAATCAGGCACACGCCGCAACCCAGGTCGCAGCCGCACCTGCAACTCCGGGCCTAGAACGAGGCCCAGGTCGTGTTTGTCCACAAATAATCTGAGCAGAGTGACAAGAAACGACACCATGTCAACGTGCCGTGTTGAGGCCGGCGAATGCATGATCACCCTCCCATCCACGTACTCAGCTTTCACATCCTCGTCGCACCAGGCTTCAAACTCTTCCTCCGTAGCGATGTAAAGCTCAACCTCGACTGGCTCAACCGTTGATGTTTCCATAAACCCTCCCTATGTCACTCGCACCTTTCAGGCGTATACCCCGTCCATGATCGAGATCGGATCGGGGTCGGCTGCCGCCTCGGCAAAAGCCACCGCCTCTTCAATGGTCTGGTGCGCCTGCTCCTTTACCTGGTCAAGCTCTTCCTGGCTGAACAACCCGGCTTCCACCAGTCTATCACGCAGACGCCCAATCGGGTCGCGGGCCTGCCATTCCTTGACCTCCTGGCGGGTGCGGTAGCGCTGGCGGTCGCTCTTGGAGTGCCCACGCCAGCGATAGGTGACCGACTCGATCAGAGAGGGGCCGTCACCAGCCCGCGCCCGCTCAGCGGCTTCCCGCACCGCTTTGTAGACCTCGATCAGATCGTTGCCGTCTACCGTCACCCCCGGTACGTTATACGCAACGGCCCTCACGCTGAGGTGCTCGATGGCAAAGGCTCTTTTCACCGACATGGACATGGCGTACTGGTTGTTTTCGCACACGTAGACCACCGGCAGCTTCCAGATCGAGGACAGGTTCAGCGATTCGTGGAAGCCTCCGCCATTGGTCGCCCCATCGCCAAAGAAGGTCAGGCAGATGCGGTCTGAGTGTTGCAGTTGCAGGCTCAGGCCCACCCCGGTGGAGATAGGGATGCCGCCCCCCACAACGCCATTGGCCCCCAGGTTGCCGCCCTCTACGTCGGCGATGTGCATCGAGCCGCCACGCCCCCGGCAATAGCCTACTTCCTTCCCAAAAAACTCGGCCATCATCAGATTCGGATCAGCGCCCTTGGCGATGCAATGCCCGTGCCCGCGATGGGTGCTGAGGATGTAATCGTCGGGGCGCAGGGCCAGACACGAGCCGACGGCCGACGCTTCCTGGCCGATGGACAGGTGCATCGTGCCATGCACTTTGCCCATAGCATACAGCGCTTCCGCTTTCTCCTCGAAATAGCGGATGAGATACATCTTATGCAGGGCTTCGTGGAGGGCCTGCGGTTCAAGCCCGGCCCATGCGTCGTTTTGGTTTGAAGATTCGGTGTTTACTGCCATATAAACTAACTCCTCGGTATTTTGTCGCCCACTCACGGCCTATCCTGCTGGCGGCGCAACTTCACCACCGTGCTGTCCTCGTCCAGCCTGACGTCATCCCAGGTCAGGATTTCGCCGGCCGCCACCGGCCGGACGACCTCGGCCCCAGGCGCCAGCCCGACGGGAAGAGCATTCAAAGCGCGTGCCTCTCCGGCACACTCTATAATACCATAAAAAGTGAATCCGCCAAAATCGTCTAATCGCTCTCCCGGCTTCAGCGCTCGTTTCGCCACCGTCATCACCTCGGCCACGGGCCGCTCCAAAGGCGCCAGCGTCGTCTGGCGGTAGAGGTAAGCGCGGGCCATGGAGAGCGGCGCTTCCAGGAACCAGAGGTGGTAGGGCCGGAAGAAGGTGAAATATTTGCCCTTCCCCACCTTGAGATATTCCAGGTCGGCGCGGAGGCGCGCATCTTCGACGCGGACGGTGACGAACACCCCGCCGGCCATGGAGCTACCCTGCACGAAGTCCACCGCTCCGGGAAATTTGGCGAGGCCGCCGTCCTCTTCCAGGGCGAAGATGTCAGACACCGTCTGGAGCGTCGCCTGCGGCCCGATCATGCCCCGTTGCATGGGCAGGCAGCCGGTGGCGTTGGCCGCGCACGTCATCTCGAACATGGTCTTGCTGCCATCCACGTAGGACGCCACCTGGAAGGGGTCTTTGTTGGCGCGCCTGGCGGATTCGGCTACCGTGTCTGGCGTGGCCGCCGGGTCAAGCGGATTGTTCTTGCCCTTGCCGATGACCATCACCTCGTAGCCCAGAGTGGTCACGAAGTCGTAGAGTTCCATCAGGCAGCCCGGCTCGTCGCCGGAGGAGACGGAGTAGAGCACGCCGGCCTCCTGCGCCAGCCTGTTCAGGATTCGCCCCACCGTCACGTCGGCTTCGATGTTCACCAGCACCACGTCTTTGCCGTGCTGGATGCCGGCATAGGCAGTTTCGGCTCCGCTGGCGGGCGAGGGGGTTACATCGGTCACGATGTCCACCGCCTCTAACCGGGCCGCCAGGGTATAGTCCCCCGTGATCAGGCGTTTTCCGGCGCGCAGGGCGTCCATGGCCGGGCCTGGGGCGCTGGCCTCGACGACGTTGTCCCCCTCCACCCCGCTGGCTACGAACGCCTCCCGCGCAGCGCCCGTATCGATATCGGCCAGCACAGCCACCTCCATGCCGGGCACGTGCGCCACCTGAGCCACGAAACCGCTCCCCATCCAGCCCGCGCCGCTGACCCCCAGGCGGATGGGCTTACCTTCCGCCTCAAGCCGCCGCATATCCTGGTGAATCATGTATCGCCTCATGTTATCATTCATCCTTTCGCCGCCACGACCTCACGCCCCGCGGCGGCGATGTCCTCAGCCGTCAGGCCGTATTTCTTTAGCAAAGCCTCCGGCGCGGCTGAATCGGCGTAGGTATCGGCCAGGCCCACGAAGCGCATGGGCACGGGGTAAGTTTCGGCCACCAGGCGGGCGACGTTGCTGCCCACGCCGCCGTGCAGAAAATGCTCCTCCGCCGTAACGATGGCCCCTGTCTGGCGCGCCGCGGCGGCAATCGCTTCCTGGTCCATGGGCCTGATGGTGTGCATGTCCAGCACGCGGGCCTCGATGCCCTCCTCGGAAAGCATGGCCGCCGCCTCCAAAGCCTGGGAAACCATCAGGCCGCAGCCGATGATGGTCAGGTCATCTCCCTGGCACACGACGTTGGCCTTGCCGATCTGGAAGGGGCAATCGTCTGCGGGGTAGATGTGCGGCATCGCCACCCGGCTGGAGCGCAGAAACAGCGGCCCCACGTGCTCGGCGGCGGCGTTCACCGCCATGCGCATCGAAGCCGGATCGCCGGGCACCAGGATGACGAAGGTGGGAAAGCCGCCCACCAGGGCCAGGTCTTCGGGCCCCATCTGGGTGGGGCCATCCTGGCCCAGCGTGATCCCGCCGTGACTGCCCACCACCTTGGCGTTGACGTTCGACATGCTGATCGACAATCGAATCTGGTCGTAGGCATTGCACAGCAGGAAGGACGAGAAACTGACGATGAAAGGGATAAGATCGCAGGCCGCCAGCCCTGCCCCCACGCAGGCCAGGTTGCTTTCGGCGATGCCTATGTTAAAGAAACGCTCTGGGAAAGTCTGGCGCACGTACTCGGCCTTGGTCGAGTTGCCCAGGTCGCCGTCGAGCACCACCACCCGGGGATTACGGCGACAAAGCTCCAGCAATGCCTCGCCAAACACCTGGCGCAGCGGTTTGTCGCAGGGCTTCAGTCCTGCCTTTTTGCCTAGCTGCATAGAATTTCCTCCCGCGCTTTTTCGGCCTGTTCGGGTTTAAGCGCCCGTCCGTGAAAAGTATAGTCTGCCTCCACGAAGGAAACGCCCTTGCCCTTGACCGTGTGGGCGATGATGATCGAGGGCTGGCCCTTCACCTCCTGCGCCGCCTTGAGCTTCTCCATGAGAGCCTGGATGTCGTGTCCATCCACCTCCTCCACGTGCCAGCCGAAGCTCTGCCATTTAGCGGCCAGCGGCTCCAGGGCCATCTCGCGGCTGATGGGGCCGGTCTCCTGGTACTTGTTGTAATCCAGGATAGCGGTCAGGTTATCGGCCTGGAAGTGGGCCGCGGCCATGGCTGCTTCCCAGACCTGGCCGGCCTGGCACTCGCCGTCGCCCAGCACCACGTAGACGCGATAAACCAGCTCGTTCAGTCGCCCGCCCAGGACGTGGCCCAGTCCCACCGATAACCCCTGGCCTAGCGAGCCGGTGGTGGCTTCCACGCCGGGCATCATGTCCTGGATGGGGTGGCCCTGCACCGGGCTGTCGATCTGGCGCAGCCGCCATAGCTCCTGGCGGTCGAAGTAGCCAGCGTGGGCCAGCACGGCGTAGAGCAGCGGGGCGGCGTGGCCCTTGCTCATGATGAAGCGATCGCGTGCCGGCCAGTGCGGCTCCTGGGGTCGGTAGCGCAAGATGCCACCAAAAAACAGAGCCACCGCGATCTCCACCGCGGAGAAAGAACTCGAAGGGTGGCCCGAAGCGGCGCGCGTGGTCATGTCCAGGATGTCTAGCCGTAAGCTGCGAGCCTTCTCCCTCAGGGCTTGCAAGTCCATCGCTTGAGTTTCAGTCATATAGTTTCCTTCATTCATTCCTTAGTTATGAATTTGCCTGACCGTCATTTGAGTAATCCCCTAAAAATATTCCACATGGGGACTTTTTTCATGTATTCTTTGTAAGCGTCTCCGAATTTCTTTACATTGTATTCGCTCTCTGCTCTAGCCGACATCCAGCAACAGAATATTGATAACACGCCCAAAATCACGGCCAGAGTTGACTGAAAAACCAAAATCAGAGCCAAAGACCAGATCGCCGTTCCCAAAGTCATCGGCTGGCGGACGACGCTGTACACACCGGTATCAACAAAAGTGGTGGTACTAAATTCACCTTCTGGGCTGCCTTTGGACCTCAGGGCGTGCATAGATGCTCCAACCAAATAAGCTGAAGGAATATAGAGAACGAGGCCAACGACTTGTAACCACAGAATATCAAGTCGCGTCCATAACTCAAATACACCAAGACTTAGTTCGAGCGTTAGCAAAGTGAAATAGATACCCAAACCTATATGAAAATAAATCTCACTGGTTATACGTTCCCTGCCTGCCTGGATTAACCATTTTCCATTAATAATCCATATAACAATACAAATACTAATACAAATCATATATCTACACATCTTACCTAACTCCTTCTATCAAAGTTGGTAAATCCATTGCTTGAGTTTGAGGCATGCGGTCTCCTTCATCTCTCAATGTTGCTGTTATTCTTCGACCAGTTTAGTAACGTCAAATAAGAAGCAAAAATTGTGGTCAA
>DAOULT010000079.1:0-18220 GCA_034417895.1 Anaerolineae bacterium
AGGCTCTGGCCTGGCCGAAATGACCAACGTGGGGCTGCCCGTGCCGCCGGGCTTCACCATCACCACCGAAGCCTGTCTGGCCTACTTCGACGCCGGTAAGCAGTTCCCGGAGGGGATGTGGGAGCAAGCCCTGGAAGCGGTGAAAGCGGTCGAGAAGCAGACGGGCAAGAAGTTCGGCGATCCGTCCAACCCGTTATTGGTCTCCGTTCGCTCCGGGGCGCGGGTCTCCATGCCGGGCATGATGGATACCGTCCTCAACGTCGGGCTTAACCCGCAGACGCTGGAGGGCATAGCCAAGCTGATGAACAACGAGCGCTTTGCCTGGGACGCCTACCGCCGTCTGGTGCAGATGTTCGGCAACATCGTCAAGGGCGTGGAGCGTCATGCCTTCGAGCGCATCCTGGACGAGTACAAAGCCAAAACGGAAGGCGGACGTGACATCGACCTGACCACCGCCATGCTCAAGCAGGTGACCGCCGACTTCAAGGCCCTGTACAAAAAAGAACTGGGCGAAGATTTCCCCGACGACCCCTACCAGCAGTTGAGAGAGGCCATCGCCGCCGTTTTCGGCTCCTGGTTCGGCGCGCCGGCCACCAGCTACCGCAACGCCGAGGGGCTGCCCCACGACTGGGGCACGGCGGTCAACGTGCAGACGGTGGTTTTCGGCAACATGGGAGAAGGCTCTGGCACCGGCGTGGCTTTCACCCGCGACCCATCCACGGGCGAAAAGGTGGTGTACGGCGAATACCTGATGAACGCCCAGGGCGAGGACGTGGTGGCCGGTATCCGTACCCCGAACCCCATCGCCGCCCTGGCCGACGAAATGCCCGCCTCTTACGAAGAGTTTACGAAAATCTGCAAGCTCCTGGAAGAGCATTACCACGACGTGCAGGACATGGAGTTCACCATCGAGCGGGGTAAGCTGTGGATGCTCCAGACCCGCACGGGCAAGCGCACGGCCAAAGCGGCGGCCAAAATCGCTACGGACATGGTGAACGAAGGGCTGATCACCAGAGAAGATGCCCTGGCACGAATCACTCCCAAACAGGTAGATATGTTGCTGCACCCTCGCTTCGAGGAAAAGGACAAGAAAGATGCCATAGAAGCGGGCAAGCTCTTAGCCAGGGGACTGAATGCTTCGCCCGGCGCGGCGGTGGGGGCGGTCATTTTCGACGCCGACACCGCCGAAGCGCGAGGCAAAGCCGGCGAAGCGGTTATCCTGGTCAGGCCGGAAACCAACCCCGACGACGTGCACGGCATGGTGCAGGCCAAAGGCATCCTCACCCAGCACGGGGGGATGACCTCTCACGCCGCAGTGGTAGCGCGCGGCTGGGGTAAGCCCTGCGTGGCTGGTTGCGAGACCATCCGCATCAACCTGGAAACCCGGCAGTTCGCGGTGGCTGGCAAGGTCATCAAAGAAGGCGACGTTATCTCCATCGATGGCGGCACGGGTGAGGTGTTCGAGGGGACTATCCCCGTCACCGTGCCCGACCTGGCTAAAGAAGTAGAGCTTAGCACCCTGCTTGCCTGGGCCGACGAAACGCGCAAACTGGGTGTATGGGCCAACGCCGACTACCCCCAGGATGCCACCAGAGCGCGGCAGTTCGGGGCGGAAGGCATCGGACTGTGCCGCACGGAGCACATGTTCTTCGAGGAGGAGCGGCGGCCCATCGTGGTGCGCATGGTGATGGCCTCCCTGGACGCCGCTCCGATTGAGTTCAGGATCGCCGACCTGAAAGAGGAATACAACCTGGAAGGCCAGACCGCAAAGCGAAAGGCCGCCATCGAGGCCGAACTGAAAGAACTGGAAGCCTCGCCCGACCTGGCCGTTTACCGCCAGGCCCTGGCCCAACTGCTGCCCTTCCAGCGCGAAGACTTCGAGGGCATCTTCCAGGCCATGGATGGCCTGCCGGTCATCATCCGCCTCATCGACCCGCCCATGCACGAGTTCCTGCCGCCCAGGGAGGAGCTGGTCAGAGAGGTGACCGAATTGCGCTGCCAGGGTGAGGAGTCGCCCGCACTGGCCGAAAAAGAGAAAATGCTCCAGATCGTGGAGAGCATGTGGGAGATCAACCCCATGCTGGGCCTGCGCGGCTGCCGGGCGGGCATCATGTACCCCGGCCTGACCGAGATGCAGACCAGGGCCATCATCGAAGCGGCCTGCAACAAGACCAAAGAAGGGGTGGACGTGCATGCCGAGATCATGATCCCCCTGACCAGCGACGTTAACGAGCTGAGGCTGGAGCAGGGCAAGTTGGAGAAGGTGGCTAAAGACGTCATGCAGGAAAAGGGCGTCAAGGTTGATTACAAGTTCGGCACGATGATCGAGATTCCACGCGCCGCCATCACCGCCGACGAGGTTGCCAAGTATGCCCAGTTCTTCTCCTTCGGCACCAACGACCTGACCCAGATGACTTATGGCATCTCCCGCGACGACGCCGAGGGCAAATTCCTGCTCGACTATGTAGACCGCCAGATCCTGCCCGCTAACCCCTTCGAGCGGTTGGACCGCGAGGGGGTGGGCGTGCTGATGCGCATGTGCGTGGAAAAAGGCCGCCGCACCAAGCCCGACCTGGAAGTCGGCATCTGCGGCGAACACGGCGGCGACCCCTACTCCATCGAGTTCTGCCACATCCTGGGGCTTAACTACGTCTCCTGCTCGCCCTTCCGGGTGCCCATCGCCAGGCTGGCCGCAGCCCAGGCCGCCCTGAACCACGAGTACGGACGAAAGTAAAAGCGGAGCTAGCTAATGAGCGCATGGCAGATGGCTGCCCGCTATTTGCCATGCGCTCTTTTCACCAAGGGGTCGTGGATGAACACGGACAACAACAACGAACGGTAGAATTTAACGAACGAGCCGTGTTCACACGCTCTGATGAAACCAGTCGCTTTCACGGCAGGAGGTGAGAGATGTCCATTACGACCTTTGATAAAGTAATAAGCGCCGCAGACATTCACCGGCGTTGGGGAGAGATCGTTGAGGAAATCGCTCTTTCCGGCAAGCCTTACGTGGTTACGGAGAGAGGCAAGCCCTCTCTGGTTATCCTCAGCCTGGAGGAGTACGAAGAGCTGATAGACGCCAGGTTGGCAGAAAGCCCCCTGCTGCAAGAGCGCCTGGAGGAAGCGAGAGCCAATTACGAACGCGGGGAAGGGGGTAGCTATGAGGCGTTGCGTCAGGATAGGAAGAAGTTTGAAAAGGCAATGGCGAAAGTTACGGATACTGAACCAGAAGAGCAGGACAGGCTTTAGAAATCGGTGCTCCTGTCTTTGTGTCCTTTGTGTTCTTCGTGGTTGAATTGTTCACTAACCCCACCGACAACAGCGAACCCAGAATTTACCGAACCCCTATCTTATGTTCGTTCAATTCCCCCGTTCGTTGTTGTCATTCGCGATTCACTTCCCCGATAAAAACCCTCTCCCCCAGCGGCTCCATGGACGGATACAGGTACATGCCTGCCCACAACCCATAGTCTCCAGGCGGCGCGTGGGCTGGTATCTCTATGAGGTGTTCGTCGCGCAGAGTTTCGCCCGGCTGCCAGAGAGTGGTCGGGTAAAAATCGCCGCCGGGCTGGTGGTCGCTCTGGGCCACGGTCTGACCCTCCCCATCCACCAAGTGCACGAAGGAAGAGTAAGCCCCTTCCATTTTCCCCACAGCCTGCCAGTAGAGCGAGACGTGTAAGTTATCTCCCGGCCTGGGGCGGTATGGTTCCTGGTCGTAGCCAACCAGACGCACCGTTTCCGCCAAGACGATCTCTTGAGGATGTTGCGGCGCTCCTTCGACGGCGGGCGAAACCACCCGCACCACCGCACCAGCCGCCTCCAACTGATACTTCACCTCCAGGCCCGGCATCTCCTTGATAAGATAAACAGGGCGTCCCGTGTCCAGAACGCCATCCACGACCTGCACCACGTTCTCGTACTGCGGCACGATCAGAGGAAAAAGCCCCACCAGGTCGGGGCGCGCTCCCTCCACGTATTGATAATACCACATAGGCATGATCTCGTCGCGGTCGTTGCTGACCAGGATCGCTCCCTGGGGAAGCGGTTCGGCCAGGATGCTCTTCCATAGCTCGCGGGCCTGGTAGTTGCGGCTCTGATCGATCTGGGGGTAGTGACTTATCGTAAGGCCAAGCGGCAGGAAGAAGAGCGCCACAACGACGACCACCGACGCCGGATACCTGACGGCCCGGCCTGCTCCCTGGGCCAGGGTGACCGCTCCCAGGGCCAGCCAGAGGGCGAAAACCAGGTAGGAGGGGATGAAGAGGACGTAGACATCGCCGATGAAGTATACCAGGTTGAAAGCCACCCCGACCAGGTAGGCCAGGCCGGTCAGGGCCAGAAGAGGCCACCTCTGGGAGAAGAGAAGCCGCAGCAGGCCCACCACCCCCAGACCCAGACCCACCCACCCGAACTGTTGAGCCAGCAGATCAAGGGCCAGGCTCAGGCGCCCTGCCTCCCAGGGGCCTAACTGGCCGCCGAAAACCCGGCCCAGCACGTGATCCAGAAGGCCGGACAGGGTGTTGTGGTAGAGAATCAATTCCTTACCCGCCCCCAACGAGAGACGCAGATAGGGCGTGTGGGGCGCTCGCCAGGGGATGTAGAGGTAGAGAAGCAGAGGTAGTAGAAAAAGCGCCGCGCCCTTCCAAAGCGCGGGGCACTTAGAAGGCAGGCCCTCCGCCAGCCAGAGGAAGACAAATATGGCCGGGAGCAACAGGATCATGGTGCGGTGATGAGTCAAACTCAACCCATAGGCGAAACTGACGAGCAGGAGGCAGGTAGCAGATGAGGCGTCGTTTGCTGCCGCTCTGAGAAGTAAGTAGAGCACCAGGGTCACGAAGAAGGCGTTGAGGCTATACACCTCGGCGATGACGGCCTGTGACCAGAACGTGCCAGACACGGCCAGACAAACCGCCCCCAAAGCCGCGGCCAGAGATGAGAGAACCGGCGCGAGATCGAACTCTCGCAGGGCCAGCTCGATGGTCAGGTAGAGCAGCCCTACCGTAAGCGCCGCCCATAGAGCGGAAAGGAGATTCAGGCGATAGGCCACCTCGCCCAGGGGCAGCACGTGCGTCCAGAGCCAGCCCAACATGGTGTATAGAGGATAGCCGGTGGGATGGGCCACCCCTGCCAGGTAGGGCACGAACTGGAACTCTCCTCCGTCGGCCATGAGCACGGTGGGAGCCAGCGTCTTTATGTAAAGAGCAAGGCTGAGAAGAGCCAGGACGAGGGCTATGATAATATTCGATTTCGCTCTCAGCCATGCTAAAAGCATTGCCCGCTCACTTCTTCTCGAACCTCACGTAATCCACGGCCACAGCCAGGGTTCGTCGGTCGGGGTTGCCGCCCACCCGCAGCCAGGCGTTTTCCTGGCTGGATAGCTCCAGGGCGCTGCCGGGCATGGCCCCTTTAACCCCGATGACGGCGTGGGAAAGGCCCTTCTCGCTACGCACGTCGACCTGCGCCCCGATGGAGCGCAGAGCCTCCACCGCTTCCTGGCTCAGATAACGGCCTCCCTCTTCCTGGACGGCGGCCACCACGATGCGCCCCCTGGGGATACTACTCTCCACGAAACGGGCCAGAGCCGCCGCGGCGTAGGTATCGCCCCCGGTATCGAAGCCCTTGACCTCCACTATCTTGCCGCTCCTGGCGTCGATGACGACCAGATTGTAGCCCCGCTTGTGGGCCGAAGCGTCCTGCCCGTCCACGGTGATGTAAGCAAAACTCCCGGCCAATGCTCCGGCGCTGTTGACCTCGATGTCCAGCGGGCTTTTCACCCCCGTCTGGCCGATGCTCAGGTCGGCGGGGAAGACATCGCGGGGCGAGGCCAGGTATGCGAACGACAGGCAAACCTGGTTGATGCCTGGCTTGAGGACCGTGGCCGGGACGGAGATTTCGTACTCGCGCCAGCCATCCTCCAGGGTCAAAAGGGGCGGGACTTCCTGCCCGTTGACTTCGAGCCGCACGGTCTGGACCGCCGAACCGGGGTAGGAGAAGGGCACAGCCCGCAGGGTCATGGTATGGTCGGCCATCTCCCGCAGGGGGACGAAAATACAGGCCCCCTGATCCACGGCCCAATTGGCTGTGGCGGCGGCAATCTCCTCGTCGTCAGACCAGCCCGGCCCGCGATAAGCGCCCGAACCCTCGATCCCAAAGTCGATGGTCAGAACCTCCGGCGGGGGCGGCTGGATCACTTCGTAAACTTCCAGGCCGTCCTGCTGGTAGATCAATTCCATAGGGATGACTTCCCTGACGTAACGCTCGACCTGGGGCCTGGTGTCGGCGTAGGGCAGCCGGCCAGGGATGGCCGGGTGGATGACCACGTAACGCACATCGTAGAGATACATGAGGGCCGGGGCCAGGGCGCGGTCGCGCTCGATGGTGGCGGCGTCCATCGTCTGGTACAGCTCCACCTCGGCGATGGACCTGAAAAGAGGCACGCGGGCGAAATACTCGAACTTGAAAGGCGGGTTGCGGGAGATGTTGCCCCCGATGAGGGGCTTGTGGTGTACGGTCTGGTAATATTGAACCTGGGTACGTTCCGCGCCCAGGGTGCCGAAGCTGTTGCGCCAGCCCAGGGGCAGAGGCATAATGGAAAAATTTCCTGGCTCGGCGGCGATCTGCCGATAGATTTCTGGCACACGGGCATCGGTCAGAGGCAAAGGCACGCACAGATGCTCGAACGAAACGACTACCACCAGGATGACCCCCGCGATGTAATACAGCGGCCCCCTTATCCTCAGGCGGCTCAAAATCCACTTCACCCCGAAGCCCACCAACACCGCCACAGATAGGGTCAGCACCACGCTGAAACGGTTAGGAGCCCTGTTTTCTTTGATGAGAGGGATGTAATGTAAGAGGGCATAAGGTAAGGGGAAAGTCACCTCCAGCCCGTCCAGGTTGAAGCGATAACGACCGTTGAGGTGCAGCACTGGCCCCAGACAGAGAAGGGCAAAGGTCAAAGCCGAAATGACCCACGCTCTGACCGACGACCAGCATCTAACCGCCGCCAGCGCGGCCAGGATCAGGACGCCGTAGCCGATGACCACGGTGTTCACGTCGCTGAAGCGGGACGCGCCTTCCACCACGGCTCGTAGTTCCCGCCCCCAATCGCCGCCCCACAGGGGATGCAGAGCCGTCGGGGTGAAGAAGCCAAAAAGATCGGCGGAGAGCTTGAGAGCTTCGCCCCAACCCTTCAGCACGTACTCGCTGGTCAGCATCTCCCGCAAAATAGGGATGAGAACAGGAGAGTACATGACGACCACCGCGACGACCAGAACGGCCAGGCGGAGCAGCAGAGCCAGGTTGTTCTTTCTCCTCCTGCCGAGGACGAAAAGCAGATAGATAACGGTTAAAAGGCCCAGAAAAGGCCCAAACATCATGTCGCACAGGAGAGCCAACGTAGCGAACAATCCGGCCAGGAGTGCGTTTTTCCAGCCGGGCTGATGCACCGTTTTGACCATGAAGAGGGTGTAGAAAGGAATCCACTCGGCGCTGAATATACCGTAGTGACCCAGGGCGGCGTAGATGAGACGGCTGGCGGTAAAAGCGTAGACCACACCGGCCACGAACGCCGCCAGCGCGGAAACTCGGAAATCTCTAGAAACCAGGTTTTTGCTAAAAAACCTGGTTTCTTCCAACAAGTATAAAACCAGCAGATAAGTCCCATACCCCGACAAAACGAACGAGAACACCAGCATCAAGTTGCTGATCGTGGGCAGGCCGAAAAAAAACTGGAGGGGCAGAGAAAATAGAGCGTTGAAAAGCTGGTAAGTGTGCAGAACCAGGCTGATGCCCAGAGGATAGAAGAGGTGATCGGTGTGGAGGGGATTGGTCTGGAGGTCGAGCAGGGAGTATTTGAACCACCACGTATTCCACAGGAAAGTATACTCGTCGAAGGCCCAGGTAGCACTGCCCGGCACCTGGGTGGTGAAGGCGGAAGCCAGAGGATAGGTGAAGAGCAGGGTTAATATCAGGTAGAGAAAGAGGACCAGAAAATGAACCTTGTTAAATCTCATAAATCGACTCCTCTCGCTCGTCTCGACGTATATTACCATACCCTACCCGTTCTGGCAAACCTGTGGATACCGAACTAAAACATGAACCCGCCTTTCATCAAGGCGGGTTCTAGATTTTGGTGTTGTCTACCTTTTATTGTGGTTTCTAAATCACGCCCAGTTCGCGGCCCACTGTGGCGAAAGTTTCCAGCCCTTTGTCCAGGTCTTCTTGAGAGTGGACGGCGCTGTTCATGACGCGGATGCGGGCCGCGCCGCGCGGGACGGTGGGATAGCCGATAGCCATGGCGAAGACCCCTTCTTCAAAAAGCCGTTGAGAGAACCTTTTAGCCAGCGCTGCCTCGCCCAGCATGACGGGCACGATGGGGGTCTGGCTCTGGCCGGTATCGAAGCCCAGGTTTTGCATTTCGGCCTTGAAGTAGCGGGTGTTCTCCCAGAGCTTATCCACCAGGGCGGTGGATTCTGCCAGGAGGTCAACGGCGGCCAGGCAGGCGGCAGTGTCAGCCGGAGTCACGGCGCTGGAGAAGAGGAAGGGTCTGGCCCTCTGGCGCATGTAGTCGATGATGATTTTCTTCCCGGCGATCACCCCGCCCACCACGCCGAAAGCTTTGGACAGCGTGCCGATTTCCACGTCAAATTTTCCGTGCAGGCCGAAGTGGTCTACAATGCCACGCCCGCCCCGGCCCAGTACCCCTTCGCCGTGCGCGTCGTCCACCATGGTGAGCACGCCATAGCGTTCGGCTATCTCGTAGAGCTTATCTAAGGGGGCGACGTCGCCATCCATGCTGAAAACCCCGTCGCTGATCAGCAGCCCGCGCCGGTACTGGCCGAGGTTATCTTGGATTTGACGTTCGGCGTCAAGCGGGTCGCAGTGTTCGTAGACCACGATTTTGGCCCGCGACAGGCGGCAGCCGTCTATAATGCTGGCGTGGTTCAGGCGGTCGGAGAAGATGACGTCTTCCCTGCCTACCAGCGAAGGGATAGCCGCCTGGTTAGCGCAGAGGCCCGATTGCACGTAGAGGGCATCTTCCACGCCCTTGAATGCGGCCAGGCGCTTTTCCAACTGCACGTGAAGCTCCTGCGTCCCGGCGATGGTACGCACCGCCGCCGGCCCCACGCCCCACTGCTCAATAGCGTCCCTGGCCGCCTGGCGCAATTTCGGGTGGTTAGCCAGGCCCAGGTAGTTGTTGGTGCAGAAGTTCAACACCCGGCAGCCATCCACCACCATCCAGGCTCCCACCGGCGAGCCGATGTTACGGATGTTGATGAACAGATTTGATTCTTTGAGATTTGCTATCTCTTCTTCTATAAAGTTTAATTTATCTTCAGTCATCTTAAATCTCCCTATTGTATCAGGTACCCGGCACTTTGGAAGTTGCTATGAAAAACGCTCAACAGCGAACAGTAGAATTTAACGAACTGATCCGTTTCTCACACGCCCGGGTGAAACCTACAGACGCAATAAGCAACCACAGTCTTGCGGGGAGATACTATTATTGATAGCACTGCCAGCGTTCGTTCAATTCCCACGTTCGTTGTTGATCCTTCGGTTTCATAATAGTGCCAGACACCTCATCTCTTAAATATCGTTCGGGTCAGGGAACAGCACCACCTTGGCCGCCTGACGGTCGGGGGCCATCATGGCCTGGAAGCCGGCCTCAAATTCATCGAAGGGGAGACGATGAGTGATGATGGGCGAGAAATCCAGCCCGGCCCCTTTGATCAGCCCGGCCATCTGATACCAGGTCTTCCAGAGCAGGCGCCCGTTGATGCCGAAGACACGTGCTCCTTTGAAGACCACCGCCTTGTTGAGGTCAATGTGCACCGGCTCTGCGGGGATGCCAAAGGCGGAAAAGCGTCCCCCTTTGCGCAGCACGGCGAATCCTTCGTTGATAGCCTGCTGGCTGCCGCTCATCTCCAGCACCACGTCCACCCCCCAGCCCTGGGTGGCTTCCAGGATGGTCTTCACCACGTCGGCACCGGGGGCGGTGATGTTCAGGCTGAAATCGGCTCCCATACGGCGGCCTATCTCCAGGCGGGCCGGATATTTGCCGACGTGGAAGATCGCGCTCGCGCCGCCGGCGCGGGCCACGCCCACCGCTCCCAGGCCCGTCGGCCCATCGCCGAAGATGGCGACCGACTGCCCGGCCACCGGCTCGACCAGGACGGTGTACACGGCGTTGCCCATCGGGTCCTGGATGGAAGCCATGGCCGGATCGAGATTGGGGTCGTTCTTCCAGAGGGAAACCTCCGGCAGGGCCACGTATTCGGAAAAGACGCCGGTGGTATCCACTCCTAAGATGAGCAGATTGCCGCAGATGTGGGTCTGCCCCTTGCGGCAGATGGGGCACACCATGCAGGGGATGTGGCTGTCAGTGGAGACGAAATCCCCCACTTTGATCTGACTTACCTGGCTGCCCACTTCTACCACGTGGCCGCAGACCTCGTGGCCGATAATCATCGGCGGTTTGATGCGGCTCTGCGACCAGGCATCCCACCTGTAAATATGGACATCAGTGCCGCAGATAGAAGTGGCTTTGACCTTGACGAGCACCTGGTGCGGCTCTATCTGCGGGATGTCCACGTTAATCATCTCGACGCCCGGTCGAGACGCCGGCTTGATAATGGCTTTCATAGCTTTTTGATCCTCCTTGATTCAAGAAAAATTTCGCTTCGACGCGAATCGGAACCTTTCAACCACGAAGCACAAAGAACACCAAGGGTATCAAACCCTTGGTTGGTCATGGACTGAGAGATTGCAAGCTTAAGCTGACCGTCAGAGCAGATGCTATTATGCTCCAATTGCCGGGCAGGCGCACAGTGCGCGCCTTAGAGTATATGGCTATCCGGTTATGCGGCCCTTATCTTTCTAAACAGCAGCACCAGGAGGGCCAAAATCACTCCGCCGGCCAGGGGCAGACCGAAGCCGGTCGTGGGCAAACGCTCGTCGGACGATCCGGGGCTGTAAGCCACCACGGTAGCCGTTTTCGTGACGGCGCTTTCCTCTTCAGCTTCAGAGGTGGGCGTGCTTTGGGAACGAGGGGGGTCGTCCACGGTGGGTGTAGCCACCTCCTCTTTGCGACTGGAAGAACTGGGGGCTGGCGGTTTGCTCTCCACGGTCAAGGAAGCTACGGCCTGGATAGCCACGCTCTCGGCGTAGATGAGAGAAGCTCTATTCTCGATGACCGTGCCCTCGGTGGCTCCGCTGCTGACCTGCATCTCGATGGTGACTACCACCTCACCTCCTGCTTCCATCTGGCCGATATCGGCCACCACCAGGTCGCCATGGCTGCTGACCTCTCCCCGGCTGGCGCTGCCCTTGACGAAGTACAATCCTTTGGGCAGATAATCGGTGACCATCACCTGAGAGATAGGGTCGGGTCTATCATTTTTCACCCGCACCGTATAGACCGCCATGCTTCCCGGCGTGGTTACTGCTGGCTCTACCATCATGGTGTGGCTGACCGGCAGGTTTTCGGGAGGCTTATGCCCGCTGTACAGCCCCAGATTAACCACCAGGTCTCCGGGAGGGACGAGCGGCACGGCTACATCTCTGGTCATGGGAAGCAGGCCGCCGCTCTCGACCAGCAGGGGGTTGAGCACCCCCACTCCCTGGCCCAGATCGTTGAAGCCAAAAAAGCCGTTGTCGTCGCTGAGGGCCTCTAAAGACCAGCCCCCGCCGTCTAGCCGCACTCTCGACTTAGGCTCGTTACGGAAAGCCCAGTTTATAACGGTGCCATGCAGACTGGCGCCCAGGGGTTTGCTGGGGACTCCATCACCACCACCGCCTGGCGGCCCAGGAGTCCTTATATCCCAGGTGGGCCTGGGCGTCACCTGGGAGAGCACATCGGCCCTGCCGCCAGTGAAAGGGGCAGATAGGGCGGGCAAAGCCAGGAACAGAGTCAGAACTACTAGCAGAAACAAGACGCTGATGGTCACACCAGCCCGTCGCATCGAAGACATAAAAACCTCCTTATGGATAATCCGCTCTGGCCTGGAGACGGAAGAACAAGGGCAGATCGGGGAAGATAACCTCCGCGCTGGCGCTCACGTTCACGGCCATAGGGCCATACAGGTTATTGTTTTCATCAATTTCTGCAACCGCTCCATAGGGCTGAGGCTCGGCGTAAGAATCGGCCAGAACGTACAGTTGGTGACTACCCGGCGCAACAAAGTAGCCATCCCAGTGACTATAACGCGGGCCGGAAGCGTTGGAGTCCAGGATTACGCTCTGTCCTGGGTCAAGGTTGCTGACAAGCCAGGCCAGACCGTAGCAGTCAGGGTCTTCCGTCCCGCCCGGACAGGTTTCCGGCCAGATGGTGTTAACCGCGGGGGGAACGACCGGATCGAGGTAAAAATCAACCCAGAAGTTCTGAGCCGCCGCAGTTCCCTGATTCACGACCGTGGCGTAGACCGTAGCCGGCTGGCCGGCCACCGGATTGGGCGGCTCGACTCTGACGTTTTGCACCATCAGATCGGCCTGCGGCAAAGATTCTTTCAGCACAACCGGCAAATAGGAAAGGAGCGAGCCTGCGACCGTTATCGTCCCCCAGGTGGTGCTGATGCACCCGCTGGCCGCCGTGCTGGTCAAAACAACCGTATAGACGCCCTGGGCAGTATAGGCGTGGCTCGTGGAAGGTACATCCGTCGTCAATTCCGTGCTATCGCCCAGGTTCCACTCCCAGGCCGTTCCTCCCGTTCCGGCGTCGGTGAAGGAAACCGTCTCGTAGACGGGGACTGTCGGGGGGGAGATGACCAGCCCGGGTGACGGGGCCTCTCTGATCGTCACCGTGTAGGTGAAGGTCTCCACGCAGGCAGCCCCGCCGGTGACCACCACCGAGACCGTCACCGTGCCGCTGGTAGGAGGCGCGCTCCAGGTTACGGCTGACGAGGTTGCGCCGCTAACGATCGTGCCGCTTTGCACCTGCCAATCGTAGCCCGTGTAACCCTCGGTGAAGGAATGGACAATGCCCGTCTGGTAGGCGCAAACTGTGGTTGGCCCATCGATGTCCCCCGTCGGCAGAGGACTGACCCACACCGTCTGGGTGAAAGTGTCGGTGCAGCCGGCCGCGCTGAACACGTCTAAAGTGAGGGTCACCCATTGGCTGTCATCAGGCGCATCCCAGGTCACGGTGTCTGTGTCTGCACCGGTCACATTGGGGCTCCAATCCACATCCCAATAGTACTCGTCGTAACCGGACGGGAAGGCGTGGGTGATCCCCGTCTGATTCACGCAGACCGAGATCGGCCCCCCGATGGTGCCCGTCGGCAGGGGGCTGACCCACACCGTCTGACTGAAGGTGCTGGCGCAACCAACCGCATTGGTCACGTCCAGAGTGAGGGTCACCCATTGGCTGGCGGCGGGCGCATCCCAGGTCACGGTGTCCGTGTCTGCCCCGCTCACGTTGCCGCCCCCGTTCACCACCCAATCGTAGGCGGCGTAACCGGACGGGAAGGTGTGGGTGATCCCCGTCTGGGCCGCGCAGACGACCAGAGACCCATCAATGAAGCCCGAAGGGGCGGGATTGACCCACACCGTCTGGGTGAAGGTGTTGGCGCACCCGTCCGCACTGGTCACGTTCAGAGTGAGGGTTATCCATTGGCTGGTGTCAGGCGCGTCCCAGGTCATGGTGTCTGTGTCTTCACCGCTCACATTGGGGCTCCAGTCCATCACCTCCCAATAGTACCCGGCGTAACCGGACGGGAAGGTGTGGTTAATACCTGTCTGGAAAGCGCAAACTGTGATCGGTCCGCTGATGGCGCCCGCCGGCAGGGGGCTGATCCACACTGTCTCACTGAAGGTGTCGGTGCACCCGTCTGCATTGGTCACGTTCAGAGTGACAGTCACCCATTGGCTGGAGCCAGGCGCATCCCAGGTCACGGTCTCCGAGTCTTGATCGAGCACGTTGCTGCCCCCGTCCACCACCCAATAGTACTCGTCGTAGCCGGACTGGAAGGTGTGGGTGATCTCTATCTGGGCCACGCAGACCGTGACCGGCCCCCCGATGGCCCCTGTCGGGCCGCTGACCCACACCTCCTGAGTGAAGGTGCCAGCGCAACCTTCGGCGTTGGTCACGTTCAGAGTGACGGTTACCCATTGGCTGTCGCCAGGCGCATCCCAGGTCACGGTGGCGGTGTCTGAACCGCTCACATTGCTGCCCCCGTTCACCACCCAATCGTACTCGGCGTAACCGGACTGGAAGGTGTGGGTGATCCCCGTCTGGGCCACGCAGACCGTGATCGGCCCATCGACGGTGCCCGCCGGCCGCTCGTTGACCCACACCGTCTGAGTGAAGGTGCTGGCGCAACCGACCACATCGGCCACGTCCAGAGTGAGGGTTACCCATTGCTCGGTGGCGGGCGCGTTCCAGGTCAGGTTAGGCGTCGTCCCTCCACTGGCAATAGCGCCCCCGTCCACCGTCCAGTTATAGGTATCGTAGCTGTAGGTGCTGGAGAAGGTGTGATTAACGTCCAACTGATTCACGCAGACCGTGATCGGCCCTTCGATGGTCCCCGTCGGGAAGTCGGTGACCCACACCGTCCGACTGAAGGTGTCGGCGCAATCATTCGCGTCGGTCACGTCCAGAGTGAGAGTTACCCATTGGCTGGAGCCAGGCGCATCCCAGGTCACAATGGGTGAATCTTCATTGAGCACATTGAGACCCCCATCCACATCCCAATAGTAGCCTGGGTAACTGGACGGGAAATTGTGGTTGATGAGCGTCTGTCCCACGCAGACCGTGACCGGCCCCCCGATGTTGCCTACCGGGGCGCTGACCCACACCTCCTGAGTGAAAGTGTCAGCGCAACCTTCGGCGTTGGTCACGTTCAAAGTGAGCGTCACCCATTGGGTGGTACCAGGCGCATCCCAGGTCACAGTGGGGGTGTCTGAACCGCTCACACTGCTGGCTCCGTTCACCACCCAATAGTACTCGTCGTAGCCGGAGGGGAAGGTGTGAGTGATCCCCGTCTGGGCTATGCAGACCGTGATCGGCCCCCCGATGCTCCCCGACGGCCGTTCGTTGACCCACACCGTCTGAGTGAAGGTATTGGCGCAACCAGCCACGTCGGCCACGTCCAGAGTGAGGGTGACCCATTGGTTGGTGGAGGGCGCGTTCCAGGTCACGTTAGGGGTCGCCCCTCCACTGGCAATGGTGCCCCCGTTCACCGTCCAGTTATAGGTGGCGTAGCTATAGGTGCTGGAGAAGGTGTGGTTAATGTTTATCTGGTTCACGCAAACCGTGATCGGCCCCTCGATGGTCCCCGTCGGCAGGTCGGTGACCCACACTGTCCGACTGAAGACGTTGGCGCACCCGGCCACATCGGTCACGTCCAGAGTGAGAGTTACCCATTGACTGCTGCCAGGCGCATCCCATTGCACGGTGTCTGTGTTCTCACCGCTCACATTGCTGCCCCCATCCACCACCCAATAGTACCTGTCGTAACCGGAGGGGAAGGTGTGGGCGATCCCCGTCTGGGCTATGCAGACCGTGCTCGGCCCCCCGATGCTCCCCGACGGCAGGGGGTTGACCCACACTGGCCGACTGAAGGTGTTGACACAACCGTCTGCATTGGTCACGTTCAGAGTGAGGGTCACCCACTGGCTGGCGCCAGGCGCATCCCAGGTCACGGTGGGGGTGCCTGAACCGCTCACATTGCTGCCCCCGTCCACCTCCCAATAGTACTTGTCGTAACCGGACGAGAAGGTGTGGGTGATCCCCGTCTGGGCCACGCAGACCGTGATCGGCCCGGTGATCTCCCCCGCTGGCAGGGGGCTGACCCACACTTCACGAGAGAAGACATTGGTACAACCAACCGCATCGGTTACGTTCAGGGTGAGAGTCACCCACTGGCTGGCGCCGGGCGCGTTCCAGGTCAGGTTAGGCGTGGTCCCTCCTCCGACGATCGTGCCCCCGTCCACCATCCAGTCATAGCCAGTGTAGCTGTAGCTGGTAGAGAAGGTGTGGTTGATGTTTATCTGGTTTACGCAGACCGTGATCGGCCCCTCGATGGTCCCTGTGGGAAGAGAGCTGACCCACACAGTCTGGCTGAAGGTGTTGGCGCACCCTTCCACGTCGGTCACGTCCACAGTGAGAGTCACCCATTGGCTGGCGCCAGGCGCATCCCAGGTCACGGTGCGCGTGTCGTCACCGCTCACGTTGCTGCCCCCGTCCACCTCCCAATAGTACTGGTCGTAGCTGGCCGAGAAGGTGTGGGTGATCCCCGTCTGGGCCACGCAGACCGTGATTGGCCCCCCGATGCTCCCCGCCGGCAGGGGGTTGACCCACACTGTCTCACTGAAGGTATTGGCGCACCCGACCTCATCGGTCACGTCCAGAGTGAGGGTCACCCATTGGCTGGCGCCAGGCGCATCCCAGGTCACGGTGGGGGTACCTGCACCGCTCACATTGGCGCCCCCGTCCACTTCCCAATAGTACTCGTCGTAATCGGACGAGAAGGTGTGGGTGATCCCCATCTGGGCCACGCAGACCGTGACCGGCCCCCCGATGCTTCCCGTCGGCAGAGGGCTGACCCACACTTCGCGGGAAAAGGTGTCGGTACACCCTAGCGCACTGGTCACGTCCAGAGTGAGGGTCACCCACTGGCTGGAGCCAGGCGCATCCCAGGTCACGGTCTCTGAGTCTTCACCGCTCACGTTGGTACCCCCATTCACCACCCAATAGTAGTCTTTGTAACCGGACGGGAAGGCGTGGGTGATCCCCGTCTGGGCCACGCAAACTGTGATCGGCCCGGTGATCTCCCCTGCCGGTAGGGGGCTGACCCACACCTGCGAACTGTAGACGTCGGTTTGGGAGACAACGTTACACGTGCTGGTCACCCACAAAGTGACGGTATAGGCCCCGGCATCGGCGTAAGTGTAAGTTATGGTGGCCTGAGTGGTATATTGGAGGGGTGTTCCATCGTCGAAGTCCCACAGCCTCTCGACCATGCCAAAACCGGGGTTGTCGTTGGTGAAGGTGATGGGCAAGCCCAGGCAGACGGTCAGCGGTTCAGCGACGAAATAGGCCGAAACCTTTCTGACCAGCACCCCCAAACTGCCCGTGCCATCAGGGGCCACTTCGCTGGGGCTGGTCACGGTATAAACGTTGGTCAGGATAGTGCCGTTGTCCACCGCGTGGGGCACCGAGAGCTGGAAAGTTCTGGAAATGAGCTTGGCCCCGTTGGGATCGAGGAATTTGTCATCATCGGTCACCGACCAGGTGATGATTCCGCCCGTTTCGGTTCCTCCGTCGGAGGCCGAGCCAGACACGTATACAGCCTGATCGGGCACTCTATTGGTGATGGTGAAGGGTTGGGTCGTGGCCAGACTGCCCACGTTAGACACAACGATGGTATAGGTCACAACATCTCCGGCGCACACCGGCGCGGTCGAAGCCGTCTGGGAGATGCTGAACCTGGGGGCCCGAACGGTCACGACCGCCGGAGTGTCTGGGGTAGCGGGGATCGAATTCCGGTTAGAAACTATCTCCACCGTGTTGGTGATGTTTGTGCCATCGGGGAGCGGTTTTTTGACCTGCAAGTTGAAAGTGGTCTGGCTGGAACCGCCATTCGGGATCGTGGCGCTGGGCTTGAGGACGTAACCGGGTATCGCATTATCGTAAAGCCAATCAGGCCCACCCGGCCCAGGACCAAAAACCGCTATGTCGCTCGCCTGCTGGAAAGTGTCGGTAATGACAGTAGTGTAGAGGGGGTTACCTATTATAGTATCCCCAGAGTTGTTGGTGACCGTTATGTAGTACTCTATGATTCCTCCCTGGTCTACCCAACTACTGCCGGCGGTTTTGGCAATAGAAACGCCACTCGACGGCCCGGCGTAGGCTATCCTGGGGCTTAGGGAAAATAAAGGATCGTACAGGGAGGGGGCAGGCAGTGAGGCAGAGGGCTGCTCAGACAGAGATAGAGGTAAAGGCCAGGGCATGGGTTGCAGGATCAGGGTGATAGCAGCCAGAACGGACAGCACACCGCGCACCAGCCTGGCTTTGCTCTGGCCCTGCAAAAGAGACGGGCCTTTTTTAGCCAGATCAAGAACGAGGATGAAACCAGTGGTGAAAAGAGCGACTACGTAAGCCATTTGCCCCCTCCTTCACTATAATACTGTTACTATGCAATTGTTTATAAAAGTGTTCAGGCTCTCGTCTGTCTTCTCGTGATCCACCACGTCACGCCGCCGACCAGAGCTATGACCA
>DAOULT010000080.1:0-7675 GCA_034417895.1 Anaerolineae bacterium
GCACCAGCACCAGATCGCCCGGATTGATGAAGGCCAGGGTGAAGAGACTCGGCCCCTCAGCCGAACCGACCAGGGGCAGGATTTCTGTATCGGGGTCCAGGTCGGTGCCGAACCGTTTGGCGTTCCACGCGGCGATGGCTTCCCTCAAGTCCTGCCTGCCGATAAAGGGCGGATAGCCGCTGTTTTCGGGCCGCCTGCTGGCCGCCACGATCTCTTCGACGATAGGCTGGCAGGTGGGTTGATCGGGGTTGCCGATAGCCAGAGAGATGATTTCCACTCCCTGGCGGCGCAGGGCCATTTCTTTGGCCTGGATGCGGGCGAAAGGGTTATCGGCCGCGAATTTCAGTCTGTCGGCCAGTTCGATCATGCTGTTTTCTTCTCCTTTTATTTTTGTATCATCTCGTAGATAAGCAGATATTGATGTTCTATATCTAATTCATTATTTATTATTCTATTTTTTCCACTATCTGTGGTCACTATAATCATTTCTTTCAACCAGAGAGGTTCGATATTTGCCAGTGCCTCCACGACCATTTTGCCCACAGGCTCCACGTAGCCGTCTTCGGTTCTCACATCCTGGGCTTGAATGACGATAAACCCTCCTCTATCTATAAGGGGCAGTTGCTTCTCCACGAAAGATTTTATCGGATTTACGAGATTCCCATTTAAATTTGAAGGGGTCTTTATAAACAGCAAGCTGGCAAACGTTTCAGGTGGGTAAAAACTATCCTGCCTATCCGCCGAGAGAGTAACGATCCTGTATTCTTCGCCATCCGAGTACCTCTGGATGACGTTGGCGTTTATTCTTTTCTCAACTTCACCTGCGGGAAATATCCACACTGACGTAGTTTCTGGTTTTTCGATGGTCGTTACTTCAGGCTCGACGGGCCGGAAAGAGACCTCCACCTCCCGTTGAGGCGGCGATAATTCTTCACCCTCCACCGGCTTTTCAAAAATGGGCAGGTGCTCGTGGGCCAGGAGGAGAAAGTTGTACTTTATGCTGCGCTCGTACCAGAACCCTGTAGTCTTACAGTGGTGCTGCCTTTTGATGATCAGCTCCCGCAGCCTGAACCCGGCCTTTAGAAACACGTCTATGGTCCAAAAACCGATGGGGATCACGTGCTTCTTCCGCCTGGTATCCCCGATGAGGATGGCGCATTTGCGGCCAGGCTTGAGCAGGCGATAACTCTCCCTGGCTACCTGCTCGATCTCCGCCAGGAAACCCTCGACGCTTAACTTCGATAAATCTCCTTCGACCTTAGAGCTGTAATTTATTATCCCCGCATAAGGCGGATGAGCGCATATCAGGTCAATGCTCTCATCCGCTATGTCCGATAAGTCCCGCGCATCGCCCACGGATACATCAGGCTCATAAGCGCCTCTAGAAACCAGGTTTTTGCTAAAAAACCTGGTTTCTTCCACTGGCGGATCAAATCTCAGGTTTTCTTTCGTCAGGCCGATGGCCGCCGGGTTGACGTCCCTGGCGATACACCTTCGGCCCAAAAGTTTGGCTTCGACCGCCGTGGTGCCCCCCCCGGCGAAGTAATCCAGCACCACGTCGCCGGGCTGGCTGTATTTGAGGATCACGTTCCTGGGAATGTACGGCGACCAGTTTCCCCTGTACCTTCCATCGTGGGTGGCCCAGTTTCCTCTGCGCCTGAAGCTCCACACCGTAGTAGTTTCTTCCTGGAAGTCCTTTGGGGCCCAATATTTTATCTTCTTCGGCTTTTTCAGGGAGGAGATGTTTATGCCGTAAGCCTCGGTTATGATCTCCTCCAGTTGCCTGAAGCTGATCCCATACAGAGAGCCTATCTGCGGGTCGGGCAGGCCGTCCTCTTTGGCCCTTAATACCGCTTTCTTAAACTCGTCCTCTCCGTGTAGCTCCTTTACGTGCTCTCCGAGATTGTCGCTGACCTCACCTCCGCATATAGGACACGTCGCCCCGTGCGGCGAGGCACAGGCAGCGCTTTCCTCGCTGCTAACCATAATATCCCATGCCTACGAAACCCCCGCCATCTCGCGCAGTTGGAACTTTTTGACCTTGCCGCTGCCGGTCATGGGCAGGTCATCCACGATGCGCACCACGCGCGGCACTTTGAAATTGGCGATCCTGGCGTGGCAGAATTCGATGATCTCGTCGGGGTTCAGTTCGGTCCCATCTTTGGGCACCACAAAGGCCCACACGCTTTCGCCGTAAACCGCTTCGGGGATGCCGACCACGGCTGCGTTCTGGATGCCCGGATGGGTGAACAGGAACTCTTCCACCTCACGCGGATAGATCTTGAACCCCCCACGGATGATCATCTCTTTCTTACGCCCCACGATGCGCACATAGCCTTCTTCGTCGATGGCGCCCAGGTCGCCGGTGTGCAGCCAGCCGTCGGGGTCTATGGCCTGGGCGGTAAGCTCTGGAGCGGCAAAGTAGCCCTGCATGACGTTATAGCCGCGGCAGACCACTTCGCCGATCTGGCCGGGGGGCAACTCCTGGCCGTTCTCGTCGTCCACCACTCGCACCTCGACGCCGGGCAAGGCCCGTCCCACGCTGTCCACCCGTCTCTCCGTGCGGTCGCCGTTGCAGGTCACGCACGACAGGGGGGCGCTCTCGGTCATGCCGTAAGCGATGCGCAGGTCGCAGCCGGGGATGGCGCGATTGACCTCACGCACCGCCTCCGCCGGGCAGGGGGCGGCGCCCATAATTCCCAGGCGCAGGGCGGACAGATCGAAGGCCTGAGCCTCCGCCGCCATCTTGATCCAGGCCGTGGGCACGCCGTGCACCACGCTCACCTTTTCGCGGGCTATAAGCTCCAGCGTCTCTTCAGGATGGAAGATGTCCAACAGCACCGTTCTGGCTCCTGTGGCAAAGGCCCACAGCAGGGTGGTAATGCCTCCCGAATGGCTGAGAGGGATGAACAGGAGCAGGGTGTCCTGTGAGGCGATGTTCAGCACCTCAGAGGAGACGCTGAGCGCGTTGCCCACCAGGTTGGCGTGGGAGAGCATCACCCCTTTGGGGGCGCCGGTGGTGCCGGAGGTGTACAGGATGGCTGCTGTATCGTAACCGCTGACGGCGGGCAGGGTGGGCTGCTCGGCGGCATCTTCGTTCATAATGCTGGTCAGGTTTAGCAGGGGCGGCTGGTCACCCGCTCCCAGGGCAATGACGTGTTTGAGGTCAGGCAGGTCAGGGCGAATCCTGTCGATCATGGACAGGTAATCAAAGTCATTGAACTCGGAGACGGTGACCAGCACCCTGGCTTGAGAGTTGGTCAGGATGTGGCGGATTTCGTGCTCCCGGTAGCGGGTGCTGAGGGGCACGGCTACGGCTCCCATCCGCACGGCGGCCACAAAACTGCACACAAATTCTATCCAGTTAGGGATGTTGATAGCCACCTTATCGCCGGGTTGCAGGCCGAGGGCCAGCAGCCTGGTTGACACGTTATTGGCCCGGCGGTCCAGTTCGGCGTAGGGCCAACGCCTATCCCTACAGACCAACGCCTCCCTGTCCGGGAATCTTTCCACGCTCTGGGCCAGGAGCCCGCCGATAGTAAAGTCATCAAAATCTTGATCGTCTAACATATTTTCTTTCATCTCCCCGTCAATTGTTTTCAGGCTGATTTGATTCTCAGGCCAGGGCTTGCTGTCTGGCTTGCAGGTTGTAGCTGTAGCCTTTGCCCAGGTAAGCGCGGCGCACCTTGTTGCTCTCCAGTAGCTCCTGGGCCGTGCCGCTCAGGGTTACCTGTCCCCTTTCCAGGACGTAGCCCCGGTCGGCAATCTCCAGGGCGGCCCTGGCGTTCTGCTCCACGAGCAAAATGGTCATTCCTTGCTGGCAGAGGGTGGCTATGACCCTGAAGATCTCTTTGACCAGCAAAGGGGCCAGCCCCAGGGAAGGCTCGTCCAGGAGGAGCATGTCCGGGCGGGCCATCAAGCCCCGTCCGATAGCCAGCATTTGCTGCTCGCCGCCGGATAGCGTCCCGGCTCGCTGCTCGCACCGTTCGCGGAGCTGGGGGAAGATCTCGAAGACCAGATCAAGGTCGCGCTGGATGTCGGTCTTTGTGGCCCGTTTGCGCCGATAAGCGCCCAATTGCAGGTTATCCATCACACTCATGGGGCCAAACAGGCGTCGGCCTTCGGGCACGTGGCTGATACCCAGCGTCACCACCTTATCCGAGGGCGTGCCGTTGATTTCTCGACCGCAGAAGCTAATCAGACCGTCGTAGCTCTTAAGCTGGCCGGAGATCACTTTCAAGGTGGTCGTTTTCCCCGCGCCATTGGCGCCCAAGATGGCTACCACCTCTCCCTTCCCCACCTCGAACGAGATGTCGCGCAAGACCTGGGTTTGACCGTAATAGGCGTTCACTCCGTCAATTCTCAACATATTCTCACCCTCCTCCATAATTTCATTATTTCATTACTAGACCTGACAGGTTTTCAAAACCTGTCAGGTCTTGCCTCCGGGGCGCTGGTGTAGTCTTCGCCCAGGTAGGCGGCGATTACGTCGGGGTTGTTCTGGATGGAATCTGGATCGCCCTCGGCGATCTTACGGCCATAATCCAGCACCACCACCTCATCGGCGACATCCATCACCAGCCCCATGTCGTGTTCTACCAGCAGAATGGTAATCCCTAGCTCGTTTATCTTATAGATCAGGTCGATCAGGTTGATGGCCTCGGCCATGCTCAGGCCCGCCACCGGCTCGTCCAGGAGAAGCAGGCCGGGTTCGGTAGCCAGGGCGCGGGCGATTTCCACCTGGCGGCGTTGTCCGTGCGAAAGATTCATAGCCAGCTCGTAAGCTCTATCCGCCAGACCGACCATAGCCAGCTTCTTCATAGCCCGCTCCCGGCTATCCCTCTCCTGGGCCAACACCCCGGGCAGACGCAAAGCAGCAGCCAGCATCCCGCCCCGGCTGCGGAGATGACGACCGACCATCACGTTCTCCAGGACAGTCATGTGGTCGAAGAGCTGAACATTCTGAAAGGTTCTGGCTACTCCCTGGGCGGCGATAAGGTAAGGGGGAAGACCACTCAGGGTACTTCCATCCAGTTGCACGCTGCCCGCCGTAGGCATGTAAAAGCCGGTGACGAGATTGAACAGGGTGGTTTTACCCGCCCCGTTGGGGCCGATGATGGCCTTGACCTGTCCCTGGCACACCTCGAAGCTCACGCCGTTGACCGCTTCCAGACCCCCGAAAGCTTTGCGCACCCTATCGACCTGAAGAAGCACCGGCCCGCAATCCTCTCTGGTTTTCCGGTCCCGCACGGCGAGGGGCGTGGCCCCGATTTCCTCCTCAGAAGAAGCGGCCAGGGTTTCCTTTCTGCGCCCCAGGTTCTTCAGATAATGCCCTAAGCTCTGGATGACCCCCTCTGGCATGAAGATCATAATGGCGATCAAAAGGGCGCCGTAAATTATGACGCTCTCCTCTTCCACGATGGGAACGTTCAGGAAAGGAATGTTGTATCCCTCGAATTCGCGCAACAGTTCGCCCAGGATGTTCAGTACACCGGCCCCGAAGAGCGCTCCCCACAGGCTGGCCAGGCCGCCCACCACCACCATAGTCACCAATTCTATGGAGAGGTTCAGGCCAAAGGGTTGGGGGCTGATGAAAGTGATGTAGTGGGTGTAGAGGCTGCCCGCCAGAGAAGAGTAGATGGCGCTGAGCACGAAGACCTGCAACTTGTAGTGGGCGATATCGACGCCCATGGCGCTGGCGGCCATCTCGCTATCACGGATGGCCCGTAGAGCACGGCCAGGACGGGCCGCGACAATGTTCAGCGAGAAAAATATAACGAGGCAGACCAACGCCCAGATCAGATAGTACCACTTAAAATCGTTGTCGAACACGAAAGCACTCAACGAGAAGTAGGGGATATCCCTGATGCCCGAGGTGCCGCCGGTGAAAGCCGTGGTCTGCACGAAGAAAACGTGGACGATGATCCCAAACCCGACCGTAGCCAGGGCCAGGTAGTGTCCCTTGAGCCGCAGGGTGGGACGCCCAATGACGTAGGCGATCAGGGCCGTGACGCACATGGCGATCACCAGGGCCGGCAGGGGGTGCACTCCGTAGCGAGTAGTCAGGATGGCTGACCCATAGGCCCCCAGACCGTAAAAAGCGGCGTGTCCCAACGATATCTGACCGGCATAGCCCATCAGCAGGCTAAGCCCGATGGCCTGCATCCCGTGCAACCCGACGAAGTTCAAAACGTTTATGTAGTACACGTTTTTGAGCAGCAAGGGCAAAACGGCCATCACCAGGGCGAAAAGAACCACCCGCCAGCCCACCGCCAGCGCTCCGCCTCTGAGAAGCGTTCCCATTTTCTGTTCCGGCTCGGAATCTTTCGCCCGGCTGCTCATTCTGCCTCCACCATCTCCATCTCATCATGGGCGCTCAGCACCCGGCCCTGTCGGACGAAGAGGGCTACCAGGAGTACCAGAAAAGCCACCGCATCCTTGTATTTGGAGGACGTGCCGGGCAGCAGGCCGGCGCTCAGGGCCTCCAGGAGACCCAGCGTCAGACCGCTGATCACCGCTCCTGCACCGCTGCCCAGCCCCCCCAGCACTGCGGCGCAAAAACCTTTCAGGCCCATCATCGTGCCCATGTCGTATTTAGCCATGGTCAGGGGCGAGACCACGATGCCCGCCACCGCCCCCAGCAAGGCGCTCAGACCGAAGGAGTACAGGCTCATCGTCTCCGCACTGATGCCCACCAGGCCGGCCGCCGAGCGGTCGATGGCGCAGGCCCGCATGGCTTTCCCCAGCATGGTGCGCTCGAAGAAAAGGCTTAACCCCACCACGATCAACACCGTAACGCCTACGACCCACAGGCTTTGAGGCAACACCACGGCGTCCATTACGATGAGCGGTCGCTCTCCCGAAAAGGCCCTGAGCGGCACCGCATCTTTCCCCCACTGTAACATCGCCACCCCTTTGATCAGGATCGAGGCCCCGATGGTGATGATGATCAAAGTCAGGATGGAAGCTCCGCGGGCCGGGCGGATAGCCAGCCGCTCCAGCAGACAGCCCACCAGGGTCACGATCAGCACCGACAGCGCCAGGGCCGGAATGAGCGGTACCCCCGCTTTTTGCAGGGTGTAGGAGAACATGGCCCCCAGCATCACGAACTCGCCCTGGGCAAAATTGATGATCCCGGTGGCGTTGTAGATCACGGTAAAACCGAGGGCAATAATGGCGTAGATGCTCCCGTTGGTGAGGCCGGTGATGATATATTGTAGAACCTGGCTGCTTAAGCTCACGACTCTGCTCCCCCAAATAAAAACGTGGGGCTGGTATGCCCCACGCTTGATGATTCCCTTTGCCTTCGCTGATTACGGGTCCCCTCTGCCTACGTGAAGCACGCCGCTTCCACCATAAAAATAAAAGTAATAATAGTAGGTAAAGGGAAAATAGTATACCCCGCCGGCGGTCTGAACCCCGGCTGACTTCTGGCTATGGCTTTCAGAAAATCTATTCTGGGTAACCATTTTTGCCCCTGGTAGCGCTCGCCAAGATAACTCTATTATAGCACACTATCGAGGCGCTGTCAAATCGGACAAGGCGCTGGGGTGCATTTCAGCTTGGGGGCGAGTTTTTAGGCCGCCATCAACTGCCAGGCTTCGTCCCAACGGTCGCTGAGAAACTCACTGCGCAGGGCCAACATTCTCTGGACCCCTGACCGACCCCAGCGCAT